>NZ_LDSL01000079.1 GCF_001476815.1 Pseudacidovorax intermedius
GCTGCGCGCCCTGCGGCTGCATGCCGGCCCGGCGCCCGTCCACCTGCAGCGGGTGCACCGGCCCGCCCCCGGCGTGCCCGTGGGCGAGGACGACGCGCCCTTCGAGGCCGGCTTCGCCACCGCCTGCCGCGAACTGGCCCCGCGCATGGTGCTGGCCCTGGGCCCCCTGGCCGCCCAGCAGCTGCTCGGCGGCCAGCCGCTCGGCCGGCTGCGTGCGCAGGTCGGCAGTTGCGGCGACGGGCCCACCGCCGTGGTCGCCAGCTATGCGCCGGCCTACCTGCTGCGCAGCCCCGCCGACAAGGGCCGCGCCTGGGCCGACCTGTGCCTGGCCGCGGCCGAGTTCGACCGGCTGGCCGCAGCGCATCCCTAGAATCCCGCCCCATGTCTTTCCTCGACCAGCTGCAGGCCGCGCAGCGCCAGAACCGTTCCCTGCTGTGCGTGGGGCTGGACCCGGAACCCTCCCGCTTTCCCGAGGGCATGAAGGGCGACCCGCGCCGCATCTACGACTTCTGCGCCGCCATCGTCGAGGCCACGGCCGACCTGGTGATCGCCTTCAAGCCGCAGATCGCCTACTTCGCCGCCCACCGTGCCGAGGACCAGCTGGAGCGGCTGATGGCCCACATGCGCGCCGTGGCGCCGCAGGTGCCGGTGATCCTGGACGCCAAGCGCGGCGACATCGGCTCCACCGCCGAGCAGTACGCGGCCGAGGCCTTCGAGCGCTACGGCGCCGACGCGGTGACGCTGTCGCCCTTCATGGGCTTCGATTCCGTCTCGCCCTACCTGCGCTACCCGGACAAGGGCGCCTTCCTGCTGTGCCGCACCAGCAACCCGGGCGGCGACGACCTGCAGAGCCAGCGCCTGGCCGACGTGCCGGGCCAGCCCCTGCTGTACGAGCACGTGGCCGCGCTGGCGCAGGGCCCGTGGAACCTCAACGGCCAGCTGGGCCTGGTGGTGGGCGCGACCTATCCGCAGGAGATCCGCCGGGTGCGCGAGCTGGCGCCGACGGTGCCGCTGCTGATCCCGGGCGTCGGCGCCCAGGGCGGCGATGCGGTGGCCACGGTGCGGGCCGGCTGGCGCGCGGACGCGCCGATCGTCGTCAACTCCTCCCGCGCCATCTGCTACGCCAGCAGCGCCGCCGACTTCGCCGCCGCCGCCCGCCGCGAGGCCGAACGCACGCGCGACGTGCTGGAAGCGGCGAAGCAGGGCTGAGGGCACGGCGAGCGGGGTTCGCGTCCCGGCTTCGACAGGCTCAGCCCGAACGGTCGAGTTGGGCGGTCACAACCGCAAGGGTTGAACGGCCGCGGAGCAGGCCATGCCAGGGCACCCACGGAACTGGCTTTGCCAGCCGTGGGGTGCGCCCCCCTCCAAGCCGAAGGCGACAGAGAGGGGGGAGCCGCGCAAGCGGCATGGGGGGTGTCAGCTCATGAACAGCTGCCGCGCATCCAGGGGCTTGCCGAACAGCCAGCCCTGAGCCAGCGCGTCGGGCGCCAGGGTGTGGAAGTAGGCCGCCTGCTGCTCCTCCTCCACGCCCTCCACCACCATCGTCAGGCCCAGCACCTCGGCCATCACCACGATCTGCGGTGCGATGGTGTCCTGGTCGCTCTGGTCGTGCAGCGCCTGCATGAAGGTGCGGTTGATCTTGATGGCGTCCACGCGCAGCCGCGACAGGTACGACAGGCTGGAATAGTCGGTGCCGAAGTCGTCGATGTAGACCTTGTGCCCGGCCTCGCGCACGCGGGCGATGGCGCGGCTCAGCTCGCGGCTGTTGTCGGTGGTGCGCTCGGTCAGCTCCAGGCCGATGCTGCAGGCCGGCAGGCGCGCGGCCTGCAGCCGGGCGCTCAGGTAGGGCAGGAAACCGCCGTCCAGCAGGTCGTCGGCGGAGACGTTGACCGTCACCTGGAAGTCGGGCCGCCGGCGCAGTTCGTCGCCCAGGTCCTCCAGCACGCGGCTGATCACGAAGCGCGTGACCTGGCCGATCATGCCGTTGCGCTCGGCCTCGCTGATGAAGGCATCGGGGCTCACGCGCTTGCCGGTGGCGTCGGTCCAGCGCAGCAGTGCCTCGGCGCCGACGCGGCGGCGGTCGGACAGCCGCACGATCGGCTGGTAGACCACGCGCAGCTCGCCGCCGCGCATCGCCAGCATCAGCTGCCGGCTCAGCGAGCGCGAGCGGCCCAGGAAGGCGCTGAAGGCGAAACCGCCGGTCAGGCCCAGCAGCAGGCCCAGGCCGATCATCTCGGGCAAGGTGCGCGAGTCCCACAGGCTGGGCGACTCGCGCAGGTCGGCCACGATGCAGCCGGTGTAGGGCAGGGTGCAGCGCACCTCGTAGGCGCGGCCGTTGAAGGTCAGGGCGCTTTCGCCGCGCGGCAGGCGCTCCAGCCCCTGCAGGCTGGCGGTGTTGGTGAACATCACCCGTGCCGCCTCGCCGTTGTCCACCACCAGGGCGAAGTCCAGCCGTGGATCGACGGCGTCCACGAAGGCACGGCCGTGCACCGAGACCATGGCCTCGCCCTCGCGGAACACCATGAGGCGGCTGCCCGGCACGCCCGGCTGCGGCACGGCCAGCGAGATGCGCCGGCCATTGCGACCGATCAGGTCGACGCGCGGGGCCTCCACCGGCGGGTCCACGGGGCCCCCGACCGAGCTGCACACGACGCGGCCGTCGTCCAGCCGGGCGGCGGTCTTGATGAAGCGCGCGCCGAGCACGAGGGCGCGCAGCGCGGCCACTTCCTCCGGGCTGCAGGCCGCCGGCATGGCGTTGATGAGTTCCAGCCGCTCGCCCACCTCGTCGTTGATGAGGCGCGCCGTCTCGACATAGCGGTCCGCCAGTTCGCCGGCCCTGGCCGCCCGCTCGCGCTGCAGCGACAAGGCGCCGAAGCCGAGGCACAGGCCCACGGCCAGCAATGCCCCGGCGGACATGCAAAGGACGTGGCGCGTCAACGGCTTTCGGAACATGGGCGCGAACAGGGGGGATGGGCGCAGGTCCATCCCATCAACAAAAGTAAACGAAAGTGGCGAGTATCGCTGCCGCCACGCCGTGGGGACATGCGGGACCACCCACCGCGGTGGGCGGCCGTTGCGACGGCGCCTCAGCCACCGGCGCCGGGCCGCGCCCCCAGCCGGGCCGAGATGCCCGCGGCCGCCTCGCGCAGGCTGCGCGCCAGGCTGCCGTCGGGCCGGGTGTCGAACACGGCCGAGGCGCCGATGGCGGTGAGCGCGAGGGCGATGCGCCCCGCGGCATCGAACACCGGCGCCGCCATGGCGCTGATGCCCGGCAGCACCTCGCCGTCGGAGCGGGACAGGCCGTGCGCACGCACCGCCTGCAGCTGCTGCGCGAAGGCCTGCCAGTCGGGCAGGGGCGGCGGCACGGGCATGCCGGCTTCGCCGGCGGCGGCGCCCTGCCGGGCGCGGGCGCGCTCGGCCTCCAGCGCGGCGCGGACCACGGCCTCGTCGAGGTAGGCGCCGAAAAGCCGGCCCGAGGCGGTACCGGCCAGCGAGAACACCGTGCCGTGCCGCATCGCCACGTGCACGGCCGCCGGCGACTCCGCGGTGCGCACGATGGTGGCGCCGCGCTCGCCCCACACGGCCAGCGCGAAGGTGTGGCCGGTGCGCCGGGCCAGCGCCTCGATGACCGGCGTGGCCAGTTGCACGGGATTGGTCTGCGCCATGGCGATCAGCCCCAGTTGCAGCGCCAGCGGGCCGAGCTGGTAATGGCCGGTGGCTGGGTCCTGCTCGACCAGGCCCAGCCGGCCGAAGCTCACCACATAGGGATGGGCCTTGGCCGGCGTCATGCCGGCCTCCTGCGCCAGCGCCTTCAGCGGCAGCGGCGTGCCGCGGTGCACCAGGGCCTGCAGCAGCTGCCCGCCCACCTCGATGCTCTGGATGCCGCGCTGCGCCGCGCGTTCACTGCCCTTGTCGCTGCCCGTCTCGCTGCTGTCCTGGTCGGCCATCGCCCGGCTGCCTGCCTTCCCGCATTCGCGTTCGTTGATGTGCGCGGCCATTAGACATGAACGGATCGGCGGCCTACACTGCATGGCGGTTCGCCATAGTCGAATCGATTCCATTAAAACTAACTGGAGCCAACCCGCGACCGCGTGCCTGTGCCCGCCGGCCGCCCGCCCCGCAAGGACCCGCCATGCCTGCCACCGACACCTCCCCGCTGCGTTACCAGAGCGGCTTCGGCAACGAATACGCCACCGAGGCCGTGCCCGGCGCCCTGCCGCAGGGGCGCAACAGCCCGCAGCGCGCGCCGCTGCACCTGTACCCGGAGCTGATCTCCGGCACCGCCTTCACGGCGCCGCGCCACGAGAACCGCCGCAGCTGGCTGTACCGCCGCCAGCCCAGCGTGGTGGCCGGCCGCTACGCCGCCTGGTCGCAGCCGCTGTGGACCACCGGCGGCGACCGCGAGCGCGCCCTGGCGCCCGAGCCGCTGCGCTGGCATCCGATTCCCTTCGAGGCCGGCGCGGACGCCGACTTCGTGGAAGGCATGCGCACCCTGGCCGCCAACGGCGATGCCGATGCGCAGACCGGCGTGGCCGCCCATGTCTACCTGGCCACGAAGTCGATGGACCGCCGCGCCTTCGTCAATGCCGACGGCGAGCTGCTGGTGGTGCCCCAGCAGGGCCGCCTGCGCATCACCACCGAGCTGGGCGTGCTGGACGTCAAGCCGGGCGAGATCGCCGTGCTGCCGCGCGGCCTGGCCTTCAAGGTGGCGCTGCCGGACACCGAAGCCGGCGCCGGCCCGTCGCGCGGCTACGTGTGCGAGAACTACGGCGCGCAGTTCCGCCTGCCGGAGCTGGGCCCGATCGGCTCCAACGGCCTGGCCAATCCGCGCGACTTCCAGGCTCCCGTGGCCGCGTACGAAGACGCCGCCGGCCCCTACGAACTCATCAAGAAATTCGGTGGCCGCTTCTGGCGCGCCCCGGCCAGCAACACGCCCTTCAACGTGGTGGCCTGGCACGGCAACCTGGCGCCGGTGAAGTACGACACGGTCAACTTCATGACCATCGGCTCGATCAGCTTCGACCATCCCGATCCGTCCATCTTCACCGTGCTCACCTCGCCCAGCGACACGCCGGGCACCGCCAACTGCGACTTCGTGATCTTCCCGCCGCGCTGGCTGGTCATGGAGGACACCTTCCGCCCGCCCTGGTACCACCGCAACCTGATGAGCGAGTTCATGGGCCTGGTGTACGGCGAGTACGACGCCAAACCGGGCGGCTTCAAGCCCGGCGGCGCCAGCCTGCACAACGCCATGGTGCCGCACGGGCCCGACGAAGAGGCCTTCGAGAAGGCCTCCAGCGCCAAGCTGCAGCCGCAGAAGCTGGACAACACGCTGGCCTTCATGTTCGAGAGCCGCTACCGTTTCATTCCCACCGCCTTCGCGATGGAGACCGCGCCGCTGGATCAGGACTACGCCGATTGCTGGGCGGGCCTGAAAGACCAATTTCAAAAATCATGAGACATCCCCTCCTCACCCGCCGAGCGGCCCTGGCGGCCACGGCCGCCCTGGCCCTGCCGCTACTCGCCCAGGCGGCCGACTTCCCCTCCAAGCCGATCCGCTTCATCGTGCCCTACACCGCCGGCGGCACCACCGACCTGGTAGCGCGCACCGTCGGCCAGCGCGTGGCCGAGAAGCTGGGCCAGCCGGTGGTCATCGACAACCGCGGCGGCGCGGGCGGCAACATCGGCATGGACGTGGTGGCCAAGGCCCCGGCCGACGGCTACACCATCGGCTTCGGCGCCATCTCGACCAACGCGCTGAATCCGCACATCTACAAGTCGGTGCCCTTCGACCCGCGCAAGGACTTCACCGCCATCGGCCTGCTGGGCACCTCGACCATCGTGCTCGAAGTGCCGGCCAGCTCGCCGATCAGGTCGGTGCCCGAGCTGATCGCCGCCGCCAAGAAGACGCCCGGCCTGCCCTACGCCACGGCCGGCGCCGGCACCTCGATGAACCTGGCCGGCGTGCTGTTCGCGCAGATGACGGGCACCCAGCTCACACACGTGGCCTACAAGGGCAGCGGCCCGGCCATCACCGATCTGCTGGGCGGCACGGTGGGCGTGATGTTCGACAACCTGCCGGCCTCGCTGCCGCACATCCAGGCCGGCAAGCTGCGCGCGCTGGCGGTGGCCGGGCCGACGCGCTCGCCTTCGCTGCCCGACGTGCCGACCATCGCCGAGACGGGCCTGAAGGGCTATGCGCTGGAGCCCTGGTTCGGCGTGTACGGCCCGGCCCACCTGCCGCCGGCCATCGTCAGGACGCTCAACCAGGCCTTCGCCGAAGCCCTGGCCGAACCCGCGGTGCGCGACAAGCTGCTGCAGGCCGGCTTCACGCCGCGCGCCAGCACGGCCGAGGAACTGGCCGCGCTCACGCAGTCCGAATACCAACGCCTCGGCGAGGTGGCCCGCAAGGCGGGCATGACCGCCGACTGACACCCGCACCACCTTCTTCTTCTGCCATGACCCTTCTCGACAAGACCCACAACCCCCACCTGCGCAGCTGGGTGGAATCCGCCAACGTGGCGGGCTGCGACTTCCCGATCCAGAACCTGCCCTTCGGCCGCTTCCGCCGTGCCGGCGGTAGCGACGCGGCCCTGCGCATCGGCGTCGCCATCGGCGACCAGGTGCTGGACCTGCGCGCCGCCGGCCTGGTGGACCACGACGACATGAATGCGCTGATGGCCGCCGCGCCGGCCGAGCGCGCGGCGCTGCGCCAGCGCCTGTCCGACGGCCTGGCCCAGGGCAGCACGCAGCAGGCCGCCTGGGCCGCGGCGCTGGTGCCGCAGTCGGCCTGCGAACTCGCGGTGCCGTGCAAGGTGGGCGACTACACCGACTTCTACACGAGCGTGCACCACGCCACCAACATCGGCCGCCAGTTCCGCCCGGACAACCCGCTGCTGCCCAACTACAAGTGGGTGCCCATCGGCTACCACGGCCGCGCCAGCTCGATCATTCCGAGCGGCACCGCCTTCCGGCGCCCGCGCGGCCAGACCAAGGCGCCCGACGCCGCCGAACCCAGCTTCGGCCCCTGCAAGCGGCTGGACTACGAGCTGGAACTCGCCTGGTTCATCGGCCAGGGCAATGCGCTGGGCGAGCCGGTGGCCATCGACCAGGCCGAGGACCACCTGTTCGGCGTCGCCCTCTTCAACGACTGGTCGGCGCGCGACATCCAGGCCTGGGAATACCAGCCGCTGGGGCCCTTCCTGTCGAAGAACTTCGGCTCCACCGTCTCGCCCTGGATCGTGACCATGGAGGCGCTGGCGCCCTTCCGCGCACCCTTCACCCGGCCCGAGGGCGACCCGCAGCCGCTGCCCTACCTGGACGGCGCCGCCAACCGCGCGCACGGCCAGATCGACATGCAGCTGGAGGTGCTGATCCAGACCGCGAAGATGCGCGCCGACGGCCAGGCGCCCACGCGCCTCTCCCTCGGCAAGCTCAAGGAGGCCGCCTACTGGACGCCCGCACAACTGGTGGCCCACCACACGGTCAACGGCTGCAACCTGCAGCCCGGCGACCTGATGGGCTCGGGCACGCTGTCGGGCCCTTCGCTGGACACCGCCGGCTCGCTGGCCGAAATGAGCGTGGGCGGCAAGCAGCCCATCACCCTGCCCAACGGCGAGCAGCGCACCTTCCTGCAGGACGGCGACACGCTGATCCTGCGCGGCTGGTGCGAGCGCGAAGGCGCGGTGCGCATCGGGCTGGGCGAGGCGAGCGGGACCGTGCTGGCCTGAGGTCGGGCGGTCCGCGAGTGGCCTGCGTGCCGCCCGCCCCAAGAAGAAGGCCCTGCCCGCATTGCTGCGACAGGGCCTTCTTCTTGGCTGTCGCCGTCCGCGCCCGGACCGGGTCTCAGTCCACCTTCGCGCCCGAATCCTTCACCAGCTTGCCCCAGCGCGGGATGTCGTCGCGGATCAGCTTGGCGAAGTCGGCGGCGCTGCTGCCCTGCACGTCGGCGCCCTGGCCGGACAGCTTCTGCTTGAGCGTGGGATCCTGCAGCGCCTTGTTGATGTCGGCGTTGAGCTTGGCCACGATGTCCTTGGACAGGCCGGCCGGGCCGAGGATGCCGAACCAGGTGATGGCTTCGAAGCCCTTGTAGCCGGACTCGGCCACGGTGGGCACCTGCGGCAGGTCCGCGGCGCGCTGCAGCGAGGTCAGCGCCAGCGGATGCATCTTGCCGGACTTGATGTGCGCCTGGAGCGTGGGCACCGACGACACGTACAGCTGCACCTGGCCGCTGATGACGTCGGTGATTCCCTGGGCCGCGCCCTTGTACGGGATGTGCGTGAGCTTGACGCCCGCCGCCTTCTGGAAGGACTCCATGGCCAGGTGCGACACCGTGCCGTTGCCCGACGAGGCGTAGTTGATGCTGTCGGGCTTGGCGCGCGCCGCCTTCACCAGGTCGTCCAGCGTCTTGAAGGGCGTGGCGGTGCCGGCCACGATGACGAGCGGCGAGGTCGCGACCAGGCTGATCGGCGTCAGGTCCTTCAGCGGGTCGTAGGGCAGCTTGGTGTAGAGCGTCGGATTGATCGCCAGGTTGCTGGTCTGGCCCAGCACCAGGGTGTAGCCGTCGGGCGCGGCCTTGGCGGCGGCATCCACGCCCAGGTTGCCGCCGGAGCCCGGTTTGTTGTCCACCACGAAGTTGTAGCCGTAGCTGGTGAGCTTGTTGGTCAGTTCGCGGGCAATGATGTCGGTGCCGCCGCCGGCCGGAAAGGGCACGATCAGCCGGATGGGCCGGGACGGCCAGGTGTCGGCCTGGGCCGCGGTGGCGGCAAGGAGGGATGCGGCGGCGAACGCCAGCGCGGCGCGGCGGGATGTCTTCACGGGTTTGTCTCCGACTGTGTGTTGAACGCAGGAATCGCGTCCCGGCCGCACTCTAGGTTCGAGTTTCAATGCATACAATGTCGTTTCGCTCAGCGAACCGAGGTCCGACATGCGCAACGAATCCACCCCAACAGAAGCGACCGAAGCACGTGGTGATGGCGGCGTGATCGCCGTCACGCGCGCCCTGTCGCTGATGGAAGCCTTCGAGGTGGGCGAATCCGCCCTCACCCTGGCCGAGCTGAGCCGCCGCAGCGGCATGCACAAGACCACCGTGCTGCGGCTGGCGCGCACCCTGGCGCAGTCGCACTACATGGTGCAGACCGACGCCGGGCAATGGCGACTGGGGCCGGCAGCCGGCTGGCTGGGCGCGCGCTACCAGGCCGGCTTCGACGTCAACAACGTGGTCGAACCGGCGCTGCACGAGCTGGTCAAGCTCACGGGCGAAAGCGCGTCTTTCTACGTGCGCGAGGGCGACATCCGGGCCTGCGTGGCGCGGGTGGAAGGGCCGCAGTCGGTGCGGCACCACGTGCGCATCGGCGCACGGCTGCCGCTGGACCTGGGCGCGCCGGGCCGGGTGATCCTGGCCTTCAGCGGCGCACAGGGCGAGCCCTACGAGACCATCCGCACCTGCGGCTTCCACATGTCGCTCGGGGAGCGCGAGGCCGACGTGTCCAGCGTGGCCGCACCGGTGTTCCGCACCGGCTGGCACCTGCTGGGGTCGATGTGCATCTCGGGCCCCAGCTCGCGGCTCACGAAGGAGCGGCTGGAGAAGTACGCGCTCAGCGTGGTGGCGGCGGCCAACCAGCTGTCGTATGCGCTCGCGGGCGGGCGCTCGCCGGCCACGCCGCCCGTCGTGTCACGCTGGCATCCTTGAAGGCACCCCCCATGCCGCTTCGCGGCTCCCCCCTCCCTTGCGCCTTCGGCTTGGAGGGGGGCGCACCCCACGGCCTGGCAAAGCCAGTTCCGTGGGTGCCCTGGCATGGCCTGCTCCGCGGCCTTCCGTAACCTCTCGCGTCGGCGCTCAACGCCGCGCCAGCGGCAGGCCCGGCACGTCCATCTCGGCGGTCATCACGCGGCCATGGGTGGAATCGGTGACGAAGAGCGTGCGTCGCTGCGGACCGCCGAAGGCGAGGTTGGTGATGGAGGCGCCCGCGGGGCCGCGCAGCACCTGCACCGGCTCGGCCCTCGTGTTGAGCACCCACAGGTAGCCCAGGCCCGGGTTGGCCACCAGCACGCGGCCCTGCGCGTCCACGGCCAGGCCGTCGGGGCCGCTCGGGCCATAGGAGGTGAAGAACTGGCTCACCTTCGAGACGCTGCCGTCCACCAGCAGCGGCACGCGCCACACGCAGTTGCCGCGCGTCACGGCCAGGTACAGCACCTTCTCGTCGGGCGACAGCGCCACGCCGTTGGGGCTGGGGATGTTGCCCAGCAGCTGGTCCAGCCGGCCCTCGGGCGTGAGGCGGTAGAGCCGGCCGGTGGGGTCGTGCAGGCCGGTCTGGCCCTGGTCGGTGAAGTACAGGTTGCCGGCGCGGTCGAACACCAGGTCGTTCACGCCCTTGAAGCGCTCGCTGTTGCGCCGCGCCAGGAAGGGCGACACGCGGCCGCTGGCCACGTCCAGCTGCATCAGCCCGTTCTTGTAGTCGGTGATCAGCAGAGTGCCGGCGTCCAGGAACTTCATGCCGTTGGGCTCGCCGTCGTACTCGGCCACCAGCGACCAGCGGCCCTGCGGGTCGACGCGAAAGATGCGGCCCCAGGGAATGTCGGTGACGTAGAGATGGCCGTCGTCACCCACCACCGGGCCTTCGAGGAAGGAGTCGGTGGGCGTGCCGCCGCGGTTGGCGTCGGCCCAGTCGCTGCGGCGCGGGCGGCGGAACTCGTCGGGCATGGCGCTGAACAGCGAGAGTTCGCGCACCTGAGGCGGTTGGAGAAGGAACATGGTTCTCGTTCTTTCAGGTGAAAGGCAGGGGGCCGAAGTCGTAGAGCTTCGCCGGGTTGTGGACCACGATGCGCGCAATGCGCGCCGCATCGCCCTCGCACCATCGGCCGAGCAGGTCGACCAAGGCGGCATCGTCCACGCTGCCCGGCGTCTCGGTGGTGTGAGGCCAGTCGCTGCCCCAGACCAGGCGCTCGGGCGCGCGGCGCACCAGCGCCTGGCCGGCGGCCACGGTGTCGTCGTAGCCGGGGCCACCGACGGCCGAGCGCATGTAGGCACCCGAGAGCTTGACCCAGGTGTTGCCGCCATCGAGCAGGCGGCATAGCAGGTCGAAGGCTTCGCCGTTCGCGCCCTGCGCCGGGTCGAGCCGCGCCATGTGGTCCACCACCAGCGCCACCGACAGCCCGCGCAGCAGCCCGGCCATGGCCAGCAGCTGCTCCGGATGCACGAAGACCTGGATGTGCCAGCCCAGCGGCGCGACCTTGGCCGCCAGCGTGGCGAGCATGTCGGGCGTGGTCGTGCCCCAGGACTGCGGCGTCACGAAGTTGACGCGCAGACCCCGCACACCCAGGCCATGCAGCCGCTGCAGCTCGGCCGCGTCCACGCCCGCCTCGACCACCGCCACGCCGCGCGCGGCCTCGCCCATCTGCGCCAGCGCGTCGAGCGTGCAGGCGTTGTCGGTGCCGTAGGTGGAGGGCGTGACGACCACGGCGCGCTGCGTGCCGATGCGCGCCTGCAGCTGCCGGTAGGCGGCCACCGGCGCATCGGGCGGCTGCCGCTTCCAGTGCGTCGACGGCGGGAAGCGCGGGTCGAAGATGTGCATGTGGCTGTCGCAGGCCCCGGCAGGCAATGCGACGCCCGGCCGCGCAACGCCGGCCGAATGGGGCACCGAATGCAGCAGTGGCAGCGGGGCGACCATGTCAGTGGTCCACCGCGCCGACGCGACACCCGCATGGCAGGAAACCGGCGCCACACTCATGATCGAATGGCCGCGGAGCAGGCCACGCCAGTGCACCCGCGGAACGGGCTTGGCCCGGCCGCCGGGTGCGCCCCTTGAGGGGGATGGGACTTCCACACGCAGTGAGGAAGTCCAAACGGGGTGGTCTCATTTCAATCCAGCTTGATATCGCCCTTGCGCACCACCTCGCCCCACTTGGCGTCTTCCTTCTTCAGGAAGTCGGCGAAGGCGGTGGGCGTGGAGCCGATGGGCTGCGCGCCCAGGTCCTTCATGCGCTGCAGCACCTCCTCGTCCTTCAGCACCTCGGCCAAGGCCTTCTGCAGCTTGTCGGCGATGTCCTTGGGCGTCTTGGCGGGCAGCAGCATGCCGTTCCATTCATAGGCCTCGTAACCCGGCACCACGGTCTCGGCCACGGTGGGCACGTCGGGCAGGCGCGGCGAGCGCTGGGGCGAGGTCGCGGCCAGGGCGCGCAGCTTGCCGGACGACACCAGCGGATAGCTGGCCGCCACGGTGGCGAACATGAAGTCCACCTGGCCCGCCATCGTGTCGGTGATGGCCGGGCCGCCGCTCTTGTAGGGCACATGCACCATGTCCAGCCCCAGCTTCTGGCGGAACAGCTCGGCCGCCAGGCGCTGCACCGTGCCGGCGCCGCCCGAGGCGAAGTTGATCTTGTGGGGCTGGGCCTTGGCCGCGGCCACCAGGTCCGCCACCGTCTTGTACGGCGAATCGGCCTTGGTGATCAGCATGTTGGGCATGGTCAGCACCAGCGACAGCGGCTGCAGCGCATCGGCCGCATAGGGCAGGCGCGGGAACAGGTGCGGGTTGATGGCGTAGGGCGTGGCGTCGTAGAGCACGGTGTAGCCATCGGGCGCGGCCTTGGCCGCATAGGCGGCGCCGATGGTGCCGCTGGCGCCGGCGCGGTTGTCCACGATCACGCTGGTGCCCAGTTTCGGGCCCAGCTTGGCCGCGATCACACGCGCCATGGCATCGGCCGCGCCGCCGGGGGCGTAGGGCACGACGATGGTGATCGGGCGCTCGGGATAGGCCGCGTGGGCGGCGAAGGCCGCCGTCGCCAGGCTGGCGACGAGCAGGCGACGGATCAACGAGAACTTGGAAGAGGCCACACGCATATCTCCGGAGTCATGGGTTGGAAGGAAAAAGAGGGGCAGCACGGACGGCTGCCTTCATCGAAGCAGGGGCGGCCTGCACGGCCGCCGGGTCGGTGACCCCGGCGCTGTCGCCTCGGTCGCGCCGACGCCGGGGCCCGCGGGCTCACTCGGGCTTGAGGTCGAGTTCGCGCGCGAGCTGGCCGTAGGCCTTGACCTCGCGCGCCAGTTGTTCGCCGAAGTCGGCGCCGCACACATGCTGGCTTTCCATGCCCAGGCCGCGCAGCTTCTCCTGCGTGGCGCCCTGGCGCACGAAGTCCTGCGCGGTCTTCTGCAGCAGCGCCAGCACCGCGGGCGGCGTGCCGGCCGGCGCCAGCAGGCCGTACCAGGCGTCGGCCCGGTAGCCCTTGACGCCCGCCTCGTCGAAGGTGGGCACCTGCGGCAGCAGGGGCGAGCGCTGCGGCGCGGCCACGGCCAGCGCCGTGAGCTTGCCGGCCTGGACCTGCGGCAGCACCGAGCCGAGGGTGGCGAAGGAGCTGTCCACCTGGCCGCCCACGAGGTCGGTGACGGCCTGCGCCGCGCCCTTGTAGGGGATGTGGTTCATGCGCGTGCCAGTCAGCCGCGTGAACTGCTCGCTGGCAAAGTGGCCCGAGCTGCCGGCGCCCGGGGTGGCATAGGTGCGCTGGCCCGGCGCGGCCTTCACCTGCTGCAGGAAGGTGGCCAGGTCGGGCACCTTCATCGACGGGCCCACCACCAGCACCGTGGGGCTCACCGCCAGGCTGCACACCGGCGCGAAGGAGCGCACGGCGTCGAACTTGACGCGGCTGCTGTAGAGCGCCGGGATCATGGTGTGGTTGGTGGCGCCCAGCAGCAGCGTGTAGCCATCGGCCGGGGCGCCGGCCACGGCTTCGGCCGCGAGGATGGTGTTGGCGCCCGGCTTGTTGTCCACCAGGAAGGGCTGGCCCAGCGTGCGCGCGGCGTAGTCCGCGAAGCCGCGGGCCACCACGTCGGTGGGGCCGCCGGCCGAGAAGCCAACCACCAGGCGCACGGGCTTGGCGGGATAGGCGGGCGCCTGGGCATGGGCGGTGGGTACCAGGCCGGCGAGGCCCAGCAGGGCGGCGGCGAAGAGGCCGCGCGGAAGGCGATGGGTCATGGTCGTTGTCTCCTTCTTGATGGATCGGTCTGTCATTGCGGACGTCTGACTCCCTGTCCCCTCGCGGGAGAGGGGCTCGCCGCCGCCGCGCCCTCGGGCAGCTCGGCAGCGTGGCAAGTCCGGCTCAGCCGCGCGCGAGCACGGCCAGCAGGTTCTTCGCTGCCGCCACACCCATGTTGATGTAGGCGTCGCTGGTCACGCCGCCGATGTGCGGGCTCAGCACGATGCGCTCCTGGCCCTGGAAGGGGTGGTCGGCCGTCATCGGCTCGACCGCGAAGCTGTCCAGGCCCGCACCGGCCACCTGGTCCGAGCGCACGGCGGCCAGCAGCGCCGCCTCGTCGATCAGGCCGCCGCGCGCGGTGTTGACGACGATCACGCCGCGCTTGCACTGCGCCAGCGTCTCGGCGTTGAGCATGCCGCGGTTCTCGTCGGTCAAGGGGCAGTGCAGCGAGATCACGTCGGCCTCGCGCCAGATCGTGGCAAGGTCCGCGCTCTGGATGTAGTCGGGCAGGTTTTTGGCGAAGGGGTCGAATCCGATCACCCGCATGTCCATCGCATGCGCCATGCGCGCGAAGCGCTGGCCGATGGCGCCCAGGCCCACGACGCCGACGGTGCGGCCGCCCAGTTCCAGGCTCTTGTGCGTGGCCTTGTCCCAGTGGCCGGCGTGCATGCGCGCATCGAGCGGCACCACCGACTTGGCGCAGGCCAGCATCAGGGCCAGGGCCTGCTCGGCCACGGCCGCGGCGTTGGCGCCCACGGCGGCCACCACCTCGATGCCGCGTGCCTTGGCCGCCACCTTGTCGATGGTGTCGGTGCCGCTGCCGTGCTTGGAGATGACCTTGAGCGAGGGTGCCGCGTCCATCACCGCCACGCCGACCTTGCCGTAGCGCACGATGATGGCCACCGGGTCGTGGCGCCGGCACAGCGCGATGAGGTCGTCCTCGGTCGGCGCCTTGCCGGCGTAGACCACTTCCATGTTGTTCAGCAGGGCCAGGGCCTGCGGTGCGAGGTCCGCACCCGTGACAAGGACGGTGCTCACAGTTCCTCGCCTTCCTTCAGCACGCCGGCCGCACGCAGGGCGGCGGGCAGCCACTTGGAAGCGGTGTCGCCGCGCGAAATGGCATCCAGGCGCGCGGCCTCGTCGGCCACCTTCTTGTCGGCCAGGGCCAGCATGGCGGGCGCCTTCTCGCGCTCGATCACCACCACGCCGTCGGCATCGCCCACCACCAGGTCACCGGGGTTGACGCTGGCGCCGCCGGCCGAGATGGGGTGGTTGATGCGGCCGGGCACGAACTTGGTGGGGCCGGCCGGGTTGAAGCCGGCGCTGAAGACCGGGAAGTCCAACTCCAGCAGCTCCAGCTTGTCGCGGATGGCGCCGTCGACGATCACGCCGGCCAGGCCGCGCTTCTTGCAGGCGCTGAGCATCAGCGTGCCCATCAGGGCGGCCGTCTGGTCGCCCTTGCCGTCGATCACCAGCACATCGCCCGGCTGGGCCAGCGCGATGGCGGCGTGGATCATCAGGTTGTCGCCGGGGCGTACTTCGACGGTGAAGGCCGGGCCGGCCACGGCCATGCTGTGGTGCACGGGCGCGACGCGCGCGCTCATGGTGCCGCGGCGGCCGGCCACGTCGGCCAGGATGGCCGCCTGGAAAGTCGCGGCCTTGGCGACCACTTCGGGGGAGACGCGCTCGATGTCGCGGACGATGTCAGGGAGTTGGCTCATGGCGTTGGCTCGGTTCGGAAGAGATGAAGAAGGAAGGAGAAGAGGGATCAGTCGGCCTTGATGCCGCCCTTGCGGATGACCTCGGCCCACTTGGCGGAGTCGGACTTCTGCAGCGCGCCCAGCTGCGCGGGCGTGCCACCCACCAGCGTGATGCCAAGCTTGTCGGCCAGGGCGACCACATCGGTCGTCTTGAGGGCGGCGTTGATGTCGCGGTTGAGGCGATCCACGATGGACGCCGGCGTGCCGGCCGGCGCGAAGACGGCCTGCCACTGCTCGACGACGAAGTCCTTGATGCCGGCCTCGACCATGGTGGGAACGTCGGGCAGGGCCTTGAGGCGCGCGGCCGAGGTGACGGCCAGAGCACGCAGCCGGCCCGACTGCACATGGGGCAGCGCGGCGGCAGCGGGCGCGAACATGAAGTTCACCTGCTCGCCCAGCGTGTCCTGCAGCGCGGGGGTGTCGCCCTTGTAGGGAACGTGGATGAAGCGCGTGCCGGTCTGCTGCGCCATCAGCTCGCCCTGCATCTGCAGGATGGTGCCGGTGCCGCCCGAGGCGAAGGCCAGCTTGCCGGGCTGCGCCTTGGCCGCGGCCAGCAGCTCGGCCACGCTGCGGTAGGGCTGGTTCGCGCCCACCACCAGGATGTGCGGAATGGTGCCGATGGTGATCACCGGCGCGAAGCCGCCGATGGGGTCGTAGGGCAGCTTGCCCATCAGGTGCGGCGCGATGGCCTGCGGGCCGATGGAGGTGCCCAGCAGCGTGTAGCCGTCGGGCGCCGACTTGGCGACATAGGCCGCGCCGATGGTGCCGGTGGCGCCGGCGCGGTTGTCCACGATCACGTTGGTGCCCAGCGTGCCGCCGAGCTTCTGCGCCACGGCCCGGCCGAGCACGTCGGTGCTGCCGCCCGGCGGATAGGGCACCACCCAGGTGATGACGCGGCCGGTGGGCCAGTCGCCCTGGGCCAGGGCACCGCCGGTGGCCAGCAGGGCGGCAGCACCGGCGATGAGAGAGCGGCGGGTGAGGAAGGTCGGGTTCATGTGTCTTGGTCTCCTTGGGATTCGATGGAAGGGCCGAAGTCGTACAGCGCGGCCGGGTTGTGGACCAGCACCTGGGCGAGGCGCTCGCCGCCGCCGGTCCACTGCGCCAGCCGGTCGAGCTGGCGGGCGTCGTCGGGCATCGGCTGCAGGCCGGCCGACGCGGTGGCATGGGGCCAGTCGCTGCCCCAGACGACGCGTTCGGGCGCGGCGTCGAGGAAGCTGCGGGCCAGGTCGTCCAGCGCCGGGTCGTCGGTGCTGTGCGTGGGGCTGACGAGGTAGCCGCCGGACAGCTTGATCCACGCACGCCCGCTGCGCAGCAGCGCCAGCACCACGGCATGGGCAGGATGGCGGCCGGCGTCGGCCGGCGACAGCCGCGCGAAATGGTCGAAGACCAGCGGCACGGGCAGGTCCGACAGCCGCGCGGCCTGGGCCGCCAGCAGGTCGGCCGGCATCAGCAGCTGCAGGTGCCAGCCCAGCGGCGCGACGCGGCGCGCGAGGGGCACCAGCATGTCGGCATGCAGGCCCACGCCCAGCGACAGGTTGAGCCGCACGCCGCGTACGCCCTGGGCGTGGAGTTGCGCGAGGTGCGCGTCGGATTCGCTGCCGTCGATGACGGCGACGCCCCGCGCCTGCGCGCCCAGAGCGCGCAGAGCGCGCAGCGCCGCGAGCATGGGGCGGTTGTCCGCACCGTAGGTGGAAGGCGTGACCAGCACGGCGCGCTGCAGGCCGGTGCGGCGCTGCAGCCGGCGGTAGTCGTCGACGCTGGCGTCGGGCGGCAGCAGGCGGGCGCCGGGCACGGCCGGGAAGCGGCTGTCGTAGACGTGCACGTGGCAGTCGCAGGCGCCGGCGGGCACCGCGACGGCGGGCGGCTGCGTGCCCCTGCTGAACGGAACGGATGACGCCTGCGCACCCATCGCCTCGGCTCCACCCGCGAGGGGCGGCCGTCCGGTAGGCAGCGTGGGCAAGGTCGAGGGCATCCGGTCGTCTCCGAAGGCGGCGTCTTCGCGCCGCGATGGGCCGGACTCTAGAAGCGCGTTGCGCTATTCACAATGCCGGTTCGTTCAACGAAACACGTTGTGGTGGGTGAAACGCCGCCTTCGCGGTGCGCCCGTCGTGCGTCCGGCATGTCCCACAGGCACGCAGGCGCTGCGCCGTCGCCCGGCTGGTCCTTGCACCGAGCGCGAGCCCCCTGGGGCGCCCTTCACAGTGGCCCCACTGCCGCCGCATGCCCTGTCACGCCCCTCTTTCTCTTTCACCCAGGCGGCCCATCCCCACGAACCCCACGGAGCAGCCCATGGCCCCCAGCCCGAAATCCCCGCCGCTGCGCGACCGCGCGCCGGAATCGCCCGCCGGCGGCAGCGCCGCCACCGCCGCCCTGCACGGCACGGTGCACCTGACGGTCAACGGCGAGGCGCGCAGCCTCACCGTCGACAACCGCACCACCCTGCTCGATGCGTTGCGCGAACACCTGCACCTGTGCGGCACCAAGAAAGGCTGCGACCACGGCCAGTGCGGCGCCTGCACGGCGCTGGTCGACGGCCGGCGCATCAACACCTGCCTGAGCCTCGCCGTGATGCACGAGGGCAGCGAGGTCACCACCATCGAAGGCCTGGGCACGCCCGAGGCCATGCACCCCATGCAGGAGGCCTTCGTGCGCCACGACGGCTTCCAATGCGGCTACTGCACGCCGGGCCAGATCTGCTCGGCCGTGGGCGCCCTGCGCGAACTGCGCGACGGCGTGCCGAGCCACGCCAGTGCCGACCTGCAGGCGCAGCCCCTGCTGTCGCCCGACGAGATGCGCGAGCGCATGAGCGGCAACATCTGCCGCTGCGGCGCCTACAGCAACATCCAGCAGGCCATCGCCGAGGCCGCGGAGGCCACCCGATGAAAGCCTTCAGCTACGAACGCGCCGCCACGCCCGAGGCCGCCGTGGCCGCCCTGGCCCGCACGCCGGACGCCCGCTTCATCGCCGGCGGCACCAACCTGCTGGACCTGATGAAGCTGCAGGTGGAAACGCCCACGCACCTCGTCGACATCAACGGCCTGGGCCTGGACCGCATCGAGCCGACCGAGGACGGCGGCCTGCGCATCGGCGCGCTGGTGCGCAACACCGACCTGGCGGCCGACGCCCGCGTGCGGCGCGACTACGGCGTGCTGTCGCGCGCGCTGCTGGCCGGTGCCTCGGGCCAGCTGCGCAACAAGGCGACCACGGCCGGCAACCTGCTGCAGCGCACCCGCTGCCCCTACTTCTACGACACCGCCCTGCCCTGCAACAAGCGCGAGCCCGGCACCGGCTGCGGCGCGCTGCAGGGCTACAGCCGCCAGCTGGCGGTGGTGGGCGGCAGCGACCAGTGCATCGCCACCCATCCCGGCGACATGTCGGTCGCGCTGCGCGTGCTGGACGCCACCGTGGAGACGGTGCAGGCCGGCGGTGGCCGGCGCACCATTCCCATCGCCGACTTCCACCGCCTGCCGGGCAACACGCCGGAGCGCGACACCGTGCTGGCGCCCGCCGAGCTCATCACGGCCGTGACGCTGCCGGCCCCCGTGGGCGGCACGCACGTGTACCGCAAGGTGCGCGACCGCGCCTCCTATGCCTTCGCACTGGTGTCGGTGGCCGCCATCGTGCAGCCCGACGGCACCGGCCGCGTCGCCCTGGGCGGCGTGGCGCCCAGGCCCTGGCGCATGGAAGCGGCCGAGGCCGAACTGCCGAACGGCCCGCAGGCCGTCGCCCAACGCCTGTTCGCCGACGCCCATCCGCGCCCCGACAACGCCTTCAAGCTGCCCCTCGCGCAGCGCACCCTGGCGGCCGCCCTGGCCGACGCGAAGGAGATGCAGCCGTGAAATTCGATCCCTCCACCACCGCCGTTCCGGGCGAGCAGCTGCGCCACGTGGGCCAGCCCACGCACCGCGTGGACGGTCCGCGCAAGACCACCGGCACCGCGCCCTACGCCGGTGAATGGCATCCCGACTTCGACGCCCACGTGCGTGACGCGGCCTACGGCTGGGTACTGGGCGCCGGCATCGCCAAGGGCCGCATCGCCGGCATGGACCTGGACGCGGCGCGCGCGGCGCCGGGCGTGCTGGCGGTCGTCACCGCCGAGGATGCCGGTGCGCTCGACAAGTCCGAGCGCAACACCGCCAGGCTGCTCGGCGGCCCCGCCATCGACCATTACCACCAGGCCATCGCCGTGGTCGTCGCCGAGACGCTGGAACAGGCCCGCGCCGCTGCCGCGCTGGTCCGCGTTCGCTACGAGACGGCGCCCGGCCGCTTCGATCTGGCCGCGGAGAAGGACAGTGCCGAGCTGGCCGGCGACGACGCCAAGACGGAGGTCGGCGACTTCGACAGCGCCTTCGCCTCTGCGCCGGTGCAGCTCGACGCCACCTACACCACGCCCGACGAATCGCACGCCATGATGGAGCCGCACGCCACGCTGGCCGCATGGCAGGGCGACCGGCTCACGGTGTGGACCTCGACGCAGATGGTCGACTGGTGCCGCACCGACCTGGCCGCCACGCTGAAGATGGACAAGGCCAAGGTGCAGGTGCGCTCGCCTTTCATCGGCGGCGGCTTCGGCGGCAAGCTCTTCCTGCGCGCCGACGCGCTGCTGGCGGCGCTGGCGGCGCGCGCGGCCGGGCGCCCGGTGCGCGTGGGGCTGCACCGCCCCCTGATCGCCAACAACACCACCCACCGCCCCGCCACCATCCAGCGCATCCGGCTGGGCGCGGGCAAGGACGGGCGCCTCACGGCCATCGCGCACGAGAGCTGGTCCGGCGACCAGAAGGACGGGCAGCCGGAAACCGCCGTCAACCAGACCAGGCTGATCTACGCCGGTGCCCACCGCCGCACCGCCATGTACCTGGCCGAGATGGACCTGCCCGAAGGCAACTCCATGCGCGCCCCTGGCGAAGCGCCCGGCATGGCAGCGCTGGAAGTCGCCATGGACGAACTGGCCGAGCTTCTGGGGATGGACCCGGTCGAACTGCGCCTGCGCAACGACACCGACGTGGACCCGGAACATCCCGAGCGCCGCTTCACCCAGCGCCGCCTGGCGAACTGCCTGCGCGACGGCGCCCAGCGCTTTGGCTGGGACCAGCGCCCGGCCAAGCCCGGCCTGAAGCGCGAAGGCCGCTGGGCCATCGGCATGGGCATGGCCGCCGCCTTCCGCAACCACATGCTGATGAAGTCCGCGGCCCGCGTGCGCCTCTCGCCCGACGGTGGCGTCACGGTCGAGACCGACATGACCGACATCGGCACCGGCAGCTACACCATCCTGGCCCAGACCGCAGCAGACCTGGTGGGTGTGCCGCTGGACCGCGTGGAGGTGAAGCTGGGCGATTCGGACTGGCCCGTCTCCGCCGGCTCCGGCGGCCAGTTCGGCGCCGCCAATGCCACGGGCGGGGTGTATGCCGCCTGCGTGAAGCTGCGCGACACCATCGCCCGCAAGCTGGGCCTGGACGCCGACGGTGCCGAGTTCGTGGACGGCCAGGTCCGCAGCGGCGGGCGCAGCGTGGCGCTCACCGAGGCGGTCGAGGACGGCCAGCCGCTGATGGCCGAGGACGGCATCGAGTACGACGAATCGCTGTCCAAACAGTGGCAGCACTCCACCTTCGGCGCCCACTTCGTCGAAGTGGCGGTCCACGTGGACACGGCCGAGATCCGCGTGCGGCGCATGCTGGCCGTGTGCGCGGCCGGCCGCATCCTGAACCCGGTCACGGCCCGCAGCCAGGTGATCGGCGCCATGACCATGGGCGTGGGCGCCGCGCTGATGGAAGAGCTGGCCGTGGACACGCGCCTGGGCCTCTTCGTCAACCACGACCTCGCGGGCTACGAGGTGCCGGTGCATGCCGACATCCCCGACCAGGAGGTGGTGTTCCTCGACGAGCCGGACGGCATGGCCTCGCCCCTGGCCGCCAAGGGCATCGCCGAACTGGGCCTGTGCGGCGCGGCGGCGGCGGTCGCCAATGCCGTCTACAACGCCACCGGGGTGCGGGTGCGGGACTATCCGGTCACGCTGAACAAGCTGATCGCGCAGTGGCCGGCGGCGGCGTGAGGTGCCGGGAGGGAGCGTGCAGCGCCAGCGCTGTGCTGTCTGCTCCTGCCATTCGACAGACCCTTATTCAGTGACAGCCGCCGCAGCCTCCGGATAGAGGCTTGGAAAGAGGATGTTCAGCGCGTGCAGCGGGAAGGCAAGCCGCAGCGCGCCACGATGGCCTTCGCTCTCCAGCAGCCCATCCTTGAGGAAGCGCGAAATCACTTTGCGGGCTGTGCGCTCTTCCAATCCCGTCATGCGGCTGAACTCGCCGCGCGACAGGGTTCCAGCGGCGGCGAGCATCCGGAGCGGCAATACTGCTTCTTCGCGGTACTCGGTCGAATCACCACCCGCTCGTCGCACCAGCACCCAGGCTTGAAGGCGTTCCCGCAAGCGATCCAGGTCCAGCATATGCGCCATGAAGCCGATCTGGTCCGCGCAGACTTCGAGGAAGTAATTGCACCAGTCCCAGAGTGCCTTCTCGCTGAGATTGCCGCGACCGTCCAGGTCGCCCTGACGCATGGCGTCAGCGCCGTCGAGCATCAGGTAGTAGCGGTCCCGGTCCCGCGCCAACCCCCGATTGACCGACCAGAGTCCTCCGCTCAGAAGAAACAGGGCGCAGTGCGTCTGCAGGCGTACCGCACGGCCGTTGCCATCCTCGAAGGGGTGGGTCCACATCATCCGGTGATGGGCGGCGGCCACGGTGTAGAGCAGCGCATCGACGCCTTTCAGGCGGCCATACACCTCGTCCATCCGCTCGAGAAACAGCGGAACTGAAGACCAGGTCGGCGGCTGGTGGCGGCCAACGGCCACGTCGTGCCGGCGAAGTTCGCCGGGCAGGATCTCGCGGCCATCGTCGGTACGCCGGTCCGCCGCCGGAAGTCGCTCGTAGAGCTGGCGATGGGCCAGCTGCACAAAGCCGCTGGACAGCGCCTGTGCCTCTGCGCTCACCAGCGGCTCGAGCGCCCGCTCGGCCTCGATGTGCGCCAGCGCCAGCCGCTGCCGCCGCGCCACATCGGGTGTCGCTGAAAAGTCCTGCCGAAGCGCCTGTTCGATGTGGGCGGGATGTGTGCTCTGCCCCTCGATCCGGTTGGAATAGTACGAGTTCATGGATCGCACGATCTCGCGCAGACCAGCCCGCACCGGCTCGCTGGCCGCGGCCTTGAGGGCGGCCGACTTTTCGAATACCTCCCGTGTCCGCTCCCGAAGCAGGTCCAGCCTTTGGGCGGGAACCAGCGGCTCGAACTGATGCGGCTGGTCGAAGACAGCGATGCGATTAGACACCAAGAATTTCCGGTTCAGTTTCCGCTCATTCTATGAATATGTCATTGAATGACAGCAACTTATGAATCAGACGGCCAAATCGCGATTCCGGTTCTTTTTCCGGCTCTTTCTCCGGTGGCCCCAGCCGCTACTCCTCCCGCCTATACCCCGCCGCATCGATCCCCAGCCGCTTGAGCTTGTCGTACAGCGTGGCCTTGGCGATGCCCAGCTCCTTGGCGGCCTGGGGCACGTCGCCGTGCAGGCGGCGCAGGGCTTCGATGAGCAGGGTGCGCTCGATCTGCTCCATGTGCTCCGGCAGCGAGACGCCGCGCTGGCCACCGCCCAGGGCGTCGGAAAAGCTGTCGCCCAGCAGGCCCAGCACGTAGCGGTCGGCCACGTTGCGCAGCTCGCGCACGTTGCCGGGCCACGCGTGGCCGAGCAGCGCCGACAGCGCCTGGGTGTCGGGCACCGGCGCGGGCTGGCAGTAGCGCTTGGCGGCCTGCAGCGTGAAGTGCTCGAAGAGCAGCGGGATGTCCTCGCGCCGCTCGCGCAGCGGGGGCAGCTCGATGAAGGCCACGCCCAGGCGGTAGTACAGGTCGGCGCGAAAGCGTCCCTGCTCGCTGGCCTCGCGCAGGTCCACCTTGCTGGCGGCGATCACGCGGCAGTCCACGCTCACCTGCTGGTTGGAGCCCACGCGCTCGATGGTGCGCTCCTGCAGCGCGCGCAGCAGCTTGACCTGAACCGCCATCGGCATGCTCTCGATCTCGTCGAGGAACAGCGTGCCGCCGTGCGCATGCTCGAACTTGCCGATGCGGCGCTTGACGGCGCCGGTGAAGGCACCGGCCTCGTGGCCGAAGAGTTCGCTGTCGACCAGGTTCTCGGGCAGGCCGCCGCAGTTGACCGGCACGAAATGGCCGCCGCGGCGGCTGCTGCGCTCGTGCAGGCAGCGGGCGACCAGGTCCTTGCCGGTGCCGGTCTCGCCATAGATGACCACGTCGGCCGGCGTGGCGGCCAGCGTGCGCACGGCCTGGCGCACGCGTTCCATGGCGGCGGAGCGGCCGATGAGCGTGGCCTTGATGCCGCTCCAGTCGTCCAGTTCGCGGCGCAGCGATTCCACTTCGAGCGCCAGCCGGCGCTGCTCGGCGGCGCGGCGCACCACGGCCACCAGCCGATCGGAGGCATAGGGCTTCTCGATGAAGTCGTAGGCACCGTCTCGCATGGCCTGGACCGCCATGGCGATGTCGCCATGGCCGGTGACCAGGATCACGGGCAGTTGCGGATCGGCCCGGCGCAGCTCGGCCTGCCAGCCCAGCCCGCTCTGGCCGGGCAGCTGCACGTCGCACACCACCACGGCGGGCACGCCCTCGGTGATGGCGGCACGCGCGGGCTCGACGGCGCCGAAGGCCTGCACCTCGAAGCCGGCCAGGTCCAGTGCCTGGGCGGCGCCCAGGCGCACGTCCTCGTCGTCCTCGACCAGCAGCACGCGGATGGGATGGGTGGGGGCGTTCATGGTTCGTCGCGGGGGGCGGAAGCGCTGGCGGAGGGATCGGCGTCGGCGGCGGGCAGTTCGATGACGAAGGCGGCACCGGCGCCCTCGGGCATCTCGCCGGGCCGGGCCAGGCGCAGGCTGCCGCCGAAGGCCTGGATGATATGGGCCGACATCATCAGCCCCAGGCCCAGGCCGCGGCCGGCGGGCTTGGTGGTGAAGAAGGGCTCGAACAGCCGCGCCTGCGCCGCGGGCGGGATCGACGGGCCGCTGTTGGCGACGACGATGCGGCAGAGGGCGGCGCCATCGGCCATCCCAGGGGCCCCGTCGTTGCCGAGGGGCGCGGCGGTGGGCACGCACTGCGCCGCCACGCCGATCCACCGCGTGCCGGCGGGCACCTCGGCCAGCGCATCGGCCGCGTTGCCGACGAGGTTGGCCAGCACCTGCACCAGGCGCGTCTCCTCGGCCATCACGGCCAGCGCGGCGGGCACGGCGCCGGTGCGCAGGTCCACGCCCAGCTCGCGCAGGCGGGGCGCATGCAGCAGCGCGGCCTCGCGCAGGGCGCGCTCCAGCAGCACCGGCACCGGCGGATCGGTGCGCTTGTGGGCAAAGACCTTGAGCTGCGCCGTGAGCCGGCCGAGCCGGTTCACCAGTTGCGCGATGCGCCCGAGGTTGGCGCGCGCATCCTCGGTGCGGCCCCGCTCGAGCAGGAGCACCGCGTTGTCGGACAGGGTGTTGAGGGCCGCCAGCGGCTGGTTGAGCTCGTGCACCATGCCCGCCGACATCTGGCCCAGCACGGCCAGCTGGCCGGCATGCACCAGCTCGGCCTGGGCGGCGCGCAGCTCGGCGGTGCGCTCCTGCACGCGGCGCTCGAGGGAATCGTTGGCGGCCTGCAGGGCGGCCCGGCTGGCCAGCTGCTGGCGCACCAGCCGGCGGCGCTGGCGCATCACCAGCAGGCCCAGCAGCAGGGCGGCGGCGGCCAGCGCAGCACCCGCGCCGGCGGCGGCGGCCACGGCCCGCACGGGCCCCTCGTCGCTCAGCAGCACCAGGCGCCAGCGGCCGGCATCCAGGCGGTGCACGGTGGCGGCGTAGATGCGGCCATCCAGGCGCACCTCGCGCACCGGGCCGGGCTCCAGCGGGCCGGCGCCCGCCAGGCGCCACGGCAGCGGCGTGAGCGCGGCGTCGCCATAGCGGCGCGACGTGGCCGCCTCGGCCCGCTCGGCCGGCGACAGCGGCGCGATGGGGCGGTACTTCCAGTCCTCGCGCGAGGCCAGGATGGCGACCTGGTGCTCGTCCAGCAGCAGCATCTCGCCGGGCAGCTGGCGCCAGGCCAGCGCCGCCGGCCGCAGGTCGATCTTGACGGTGGCCACGCCGCGCACCGGGCCGCCGCGCGGCAGCGCATAGGCCAGGTAGTAGCCGGGCACGCGGCTGGTGACGCCGATGCCGTAGAAGCGCCCGCGGCCGCCGGCCAGCGCCTCGCGCAGGTAGGGCCGGTACGACAGGTTCTGGCCGGCCGGCGAGCCGAGCTGGCCGTCGTCGCTGGCGGCGGCGGCCACGCCGCCGGGTTCGAGCACGTAGAGCGTCTCGGCCCCGGCGATGGCGTTGAGCGCATGCAGGTAGTGGCTGGCCTGGGCACGCAGCGCCGGATCGAAGGGGCTGGCCAGCAGCTGCTGCACCTGGGGCGAGGTTTCCAGCAGCGCGGGCAGGTAGTCGAAGCGCGCCAGCTCGGCCTCGATGCGGCTGACCTCCATGTCCAGCCGGTGGTCGGCCGCCTCGCCCAGGCGGTCCAACCCGATGCGCAGCGCCAGCGCATAGGCGCCCCAGGCGGCCAGCGCCACCAGGGCGAGCACGGCCAGCGCCGGCCCGAGGCGCGCGCGCGCCGCCGCCGTCGGTGCAAAAGAAAAAGGGGCGCGTCGCGCCCCCGAAGGATGTGGTGCCACGGCCCGAGTATGGCCGTGGCGCGCCGGCCGGTGCCGACGAAGAGGGGCGCCGGCCGGCCCTCAGGGGCCGCGCCGGTCCACCGGTGGTACTCAGGCCTTGGCGGGGAAGGGCGCGGTCTTGGCGTCCAGCACCTGCTCGGGCGCGTCGGCGTCCAGCACCGTTTCGTTGTCCAGCACCTTCTGCATGCGGCCCTCGTCCAGATCGCCGGTCCACTTGCCGACCACCACCGTGGCCACGGTGTTGCCGATCAGGTTGGTCAGGGCGCGGGCCTCGCTCATGAAGCGGTCGATGCCCAGGATCAGCGCCAGGCCGGCCACCGGCACGTGGCCCACGGCCGACAGCGTGGCCGCCAGCACGATGAAGCCGCTGCCGGTGACGCCGGCGGCGCCCTTGGAGGTCAGCAGCAGCACCAGCAGCAGCGTGACCTGGTGCGTGATGTCCAGCTGGGTGTTGGTGGCCTGCGCGATGAACACGGCCGCCATGGTCAGGTAGATGGAGGTGCCGTCCAGGTTGAAGGAGTAGCCCGTGGGCACCACCAGGCCGACCGTGGACTTGCGCACGCCCAGGTTCTCCAGCTTGGCCATGATGCGCGGCAGCGCGGCCTCGGAGCTGCTGGTGCCCAGCACGATCAGCAGTTCTTCCTTGATGTACTTGATCAGCTTCCAGATGCCGAAGCCGTGCAGCCGCGCCACGATGGCCAGCACCACGAAGATGAACAGCAGGCAGGTGGCGTAGAAGGTGCCCATCAGGAAGGCCAGCTGCTTGAGCGAGCCGACGCCGTACTTGCCGATGGTGAAGGCCATGGCGCCGAAGGCACCGATGGGGGCGACCTTCATGATGTAGCCGACGATCACGAAGAGCACGTGCGAGGACTTCTCGATCAGGTCGAACACCAGCGTGCCGCGGCCGCCGAAGCGGTGCAGGGCGAAGCCGAACATCACGGCCACCAGCAGCACCTGCAACATCTCGCCCTTGGCGAAGGCGTCCACCACGGTGGTGGGGATGATGTTGAGCAGGAAGTCGGTCGTGCTCTGCATCTTGCCCGGGCCGGTGTAGGCGGCGATGGCCTTGGTGTCCAGCGAGGCGGGGTCGACGTTCATGCCGACGCCGGGCTTGACGACGTTGACGATGATCAGGCCGAGGATCAGCGCCACGGTGCTCATGATCTCGAAGTACAGCAGGGCGTAGCCGCCGGTCTTGCCGACCTTCTTCATGTCTTCCATGCCCGCGATGCCGACCACCACGGTGCAGAAGATGATCGGCGCGATGATCATCTTGATGAGCTTGATGAAGCCGTCGCCCAGCGGCTTCATGTCGGTGCCGAGCGCGGGATAGAAGTGGCCCAGGAGCACGCCGATGACGATGGCGACGATGACCTGGAAATAGAGGGACCGGTAAAGCGGCTGGCGGCGGGCGGGTGTCGGGTCTTGCATGCGGGCTCCTGGGGTGTCTCCGTGGCGGGAATGGGCGCCATCGTTGGCGGCCGCTTCTTAGCGCAAGGAGGGTGCCAGCCCGGACGGGCCGCGGAGGCAATGCAAGTTGTTGTTTTTGAAGGTCTTTTTCCAGGCCATCGGCTCGTGGTTCGGCCGCTGCCGGACTGGCCGCGGCAGGGGCGTCCGGCGCGCCGGACGCCATGTCCCGGGAAAACCCTAGGGGCTCGGCGGCCGCTCAGTCCGCCGAACCGCTCAGGCTGGGCGCCGGCGCGTGGCTCACCTGCCGCGCCGCTTCCAGGTGGGCGCGGGCGCGTTCGGCCAGGGCGATCTCGCCCGGCGTGGCCGGCTGGAAGGAATCCACCACCAGCGGCCGGCCATGCGAATCGACCGCCACGAAGACGATCAGGCATTCGGTGGTGCGCACCATCTGCCCGCCCTTGAGGTCGCCGCTGCGCACCTCCACCGAGATGTTCATGCTGGTCTTGCCGGTGTAGGCCATGCGCGCCTCCACCTCGACCAGGTCGCCGATCATGATCGGCCGGTGAAAGCGGATGCTGCCGATGAAGACGGTGACGCAGTAGTTGTGCGACCAGCCGGTGGCGCAGGCATAGCCGGCCTCGTCGATCCACTTCATCACTGTGCCGCCGTGCACCTTGCCGCCGAAGTTGACGGTGCTGGGTTCGGCCAGGAAGCGCAGGACGATGGAGGAGGACATGGCGGCGAGTCTCGAAGGTGACAGTGGGGAGGCGCATTATCCCGGCGCACCGCCGCCGCCGAACAGCTCGGCCAGCGTGCGCCGCAGCCAGGCATTGCCGTCGTCGGCATGGAAGCGCGCATGCCAGTGCTGCTTGACCGCATAGGCCGGCAGGGCGAAGGGCGGCTCGATGATGCGCACCGGCTCCTGCGTGGCCAGGATCTGGCCCAGCACGCGCGGCACGATCACCACCAGCTCGGTCTGCGCCACGATGCGCGCCACGCCCAAAAAGCTCGACAGCCGCACCGCCACCTTGCGCTCGATGCCGGCGCGGGCGATGGTCTTGTCGACGATGGCATGGCCGGTGCCCGACGAGGCGATGACCGCATGCGGCTCGGCCGCGAAGGCCTTGCGGGTGAGCTTGCTGCCGATGCGCGGATGGTCCTTGGCCACCAGGCAGACGAAGTTCTGGCGGAAGAGCGTCTGGCCGTAGAAGCCGGCCTCCAGCTGCGGCATGAAGCCCACGGCCAGGTCGACCTCGCCGTCCTCCAGCCGGCGGGCGCTGGCGGCGGAGACGATCTCGGTCTCCACCTGCACGCCGGGCGCCTCGCGGCCCAGGTGGTCCAGCAGGCGCGGCAGCAGCACCACCTCGCTGATGTCGGTCAGGCAGATGCGGAAGCGCCGCGTCGCCGTTGCCGGGTCGAAGGCCGCGCGGCTGGCGCGGGCCTGCTCGATCTGCGCCAGCGCCTCGCGCAGGGCGGGCTGGATCTTCTGCGCATGCGGCGTGGGCTGCATGCCCAGGGCCGTGCGCTCGAACAGCCGGTCGTCGAAATGCGCGCGCAGCTTGTTGAGCGCGGTGCTGGCCGCCGCCTGCGCGATGCCCAGGCGCTCCGCCGCCTTGGAGACGCTGGCGGTCTGCCAGACTTCGTCGAACACCTTGAGCCATTCCAGGTCCAGCTTGGACATGCGCGAATCCCCACTATCGAAAAACGCGATGCCGAGTATCCGCCACAGTGCTTGAAGCAATAGTGGGGGCTGCCAACAATCCGCAGCATTGACAGGCATCAATGCAGAACAGCCGGAGACAGGCATGGCATCCCCCGCATCCCCACGCGCATCCGTTTCTTCCTCGTCCACGCTGCCGGTGCTGGTGGCCGGCGGCGGCATCGGCGGCATTGCCGCCGCGCTGGCGCTGGTGCGCCGCGGCTTCGACGTGATGGTGCTGGAGCAGGCTGGGCAGCTGGGCGAGATCGGCGCTGGCATCCAACTGGGGCCCAATGCCTTCGCGGCCTTCGACGCGCTGGGCATCGGCGAGATCGCCCGGGCCCGTGCCGTCTACACCGACGAGATGGTGATGCACGACGCGCTGGACGAGACGCTGGTGGGCCGCATTCCCACCGGCGAGGCCTTCCGCCAGCGCTTCGGCAATCCCTATGCCGTGATCCACCGCGCCGACGTGCACGGCTCGCTGCTGGAGGGCGCCCGCGCCACCGGCCGCATCGAAATCGCCACCGCCACGCAGGTGCAGCGCGTGGCGCAGGACGACGAGGGCGTGACCGTGGTCAGCAGCGACGGCCGCAGTTTTCGCGGCTGCGCGCTGATCGGCGCGGACGGCGTGAAGTCCGCCGTGCGACGCCAGTACGTGGGCGACGAGGCCCGCGTGTCGGGCCACGTGGTCTACCGCGCCGTGGTGGACCGCGCCGACTTTCCGCCCGACCTGCAATGGAACGCCGCCAGCATCTGGGTGGGGCCCAACTGCCACCTGGTTCACTACCCGCTGCGCGGCGGCGAGCAGTACAACGTGGTCGTCACCTTCCACAGCCGCGAGCAGGAGGAGTGGAGCGTGCGCGAGGGCAGCCGCGAGGAGGTGCAGAGCTACTTCGAGGGCATCTGCGCCCGCGCCCGCCAGCTGATCGACCTGCCCCGCGACTGGAAGCGCTGGGCCACCGCCGACCGCGAGCCCATCGGGCAGTGGGTCTTCGGCCGCGCGGCCCTGCTGGGCGATGCCGCCCATCCCACACTGCAGTACCTGGCGCAGGGCGCCTGCATGGCGATGGAAGACGCCGTGACACTGGGCGAGGCCCTGCGCGTGCACGACGGCCAGTGGGACAAGGCCTTCGCCCTCTACCAGCGCTCGCGCGTGGCCCGCACCGCCCGCGTGGTGCTGTCGGCACGCGAGATGGGCCGCATCTTCCACGCCAAGGGCGTGGAGCGCCTGGTGCGCAACGACCTGTGGAAGGGCCGCTCGCCGGAGCGCTTCTACGACGCGATGGAGTGGCTGTACGGCTGGACCGCCGCCACCTGCTTGTCTGCCGATTGACGGCAGCGTCTTCGTTCGCACCGGGTCACCCCACACCGTTCGCGCTGAGCCTGTCGAAGCGCCGCCCCCACCTCTTCACCCGACCAACCGCCCAACCACCCATGACCGACTACCTCTGGACCCCACCCCCCGTCGCCTCGCTGCCCGTGCGCGGCGACAGCCGCCGCCTGCCGGTCAACCGCCTCTTCTTCGTCGGCCGCAACTACCACGCCCATGCGGTGGAGATGGGCCGCCCGGTCGACAAGTCGGTGGAGCAGCCCTTCTACTTCACCAAGGCCCCGTCCACGCTGGTCGAGTCCGGCGCCACCGTGGCCTATCCGCCCGGCACGCAGAACTTCCATTTCGAGATGGAACTGGTCGTCGTCATCGGCGCCGCGGGCTTCCGCGTGCCGCGCGACGACGCCGGCCGCCTCGTCTACGGCTATGCCTGCGGCCTGGACATGACCCGCCGCGACCTGCAGCTGGTGGCGCGCGACAAGGGCCGGCCCTGGGACCTGGGCAAGGACGTCGAGCAGTCCTCCGTCTGCTCCGAGGTCGTGCCGATGGCCGGCACCGTGCTGTCGCAGGGCGAGATCGCGCTGCAGGTCAATGGCGAGACGAAGCAGAAGTCCGACCTCGACAAGCTGATCTGGAACATCCCCGAGCTGATCGAGGACCTGTCGAAGTACTACCACCTGCAGCCCGGCGACCTGATCTACACCGGCACGCCCGAAGGTGTGGGTCCGGTCCAGAGCGGCGACCGCATCACGGGCAACGTGCAGGGCGTGGGCGAGATCGCCCTGTCCATCGGCCCCGCGGCATGATGGCGGCCGGCGCGCACTGACTGCCCCAACCCGGCGCAAACCCGACAGGAGACACGCATTCCATGGCTGCCGTGATCGACACCCTTCCCTCCCCCGTACGGCTGCAGGCCGTGGCCGCCCCCGGCCAGCCCGAGCCCACGTCCGCCCTGAGCCAGCTCTACCGCGGCTTCGAGGAGGAGCTGCTGGTGCCCCTGTGGACGCAAATCGGCAGCCTGATGCCGCCGCATCCGCGCAGCAAGGCGGCGCCGCACCTGTGGCGCTGGGCGCGGCTCAAGCAACTGGCGGCCGAGGCCGGCAACCTGGTGCCGGTGGGGCGCGGCGGCGAGCGCCGGGCCATCGCCCTGGCCAACCCGGCACTGGGCGGCCAGCCCTATGCCACGCCCACGCTGTGGGCCGCCATCCAGTACCTGATGCCGGGCGAGCATGCGCCCGAGCACCGCCACACGCAGAACGCCTTCCGCTTCGTGGTCGAGGGCGAAGGCGTGTGGACCGTGGTCAACGGCGATGCGGTGCGCATGGCGCGCGGCGACTTCCTGCCACAGGCGGCCTGGAACTTCCATGCCCACCACAACGCCGCCACCGAACCCATGGCCTGGATCGACGGGCTGGACATTCCCTTCGCCTACTACACCGAGTCGCAGTTCTTCGAGCATGGCCGCGAGCAGCTGAGCGAGGCCGAATGCGGCACGCCCGCGCGCTCGCGCTCCGAGCGGCTATGGGCCCATCCGGGCCTGCGGCCCCTTTCGCAGGAAGCCGACACGCCCGCCACCCCGCTGCTGGCCTACCGCTGGGCCGACACCGACCGCGCCCTGGCCGACCAGCTCGAACTGGAAGACGAAGGCCACCCCGGCGTGCTCAGCCCCGGCCATGCGGCCGTGCGCTTCACCCACCCGGGCACGGGCCGCGACGTGCTGCCCACGATGCGCTGCGAGATGCACCGCGTGCGCGCCGGCGGCCGCACGCGCACTTGGCGCGAAGTCGGCGGCTCGGTGTACCAGGTCTTCGACGGTACCGGCAGCGTGACGGTGGGCGACAAGGCCTGGCGCGTGCAGCGCGGCGACCTCTTCGTCGTGCCCTCCTGGCAGCCCTTCTCGGCCACGTGCGATGCGCACGCCGCCTCGCTCGACCTGTTCCGCTTCGGCGATGCGCCGATCTTCGAGGCGCTGAACCAGTACCGCATGCAGGTCGACGACCTGGCCGTCTGAGCGCCAGGCTCTTCAGGCAGAACGTCGACCCGCGCCTGCCCCCGGCTTCGACAGGCTCAGCCCGAACGGTCGGGGGTCGACAGACCGCATGGCGCCTGCGCCGGCCCTAACCCGCTTTCCCATTCCCGCCAACAACACCGGAGACATCCTTGAAATTCCTTCTCCCCGCCCTGGCCGCCGCTTTCGCTGCCTCAACGACCTTCGCCCAGACCGCCACCGACTACCCCACCAAGCCGGTGACCATCGTCACGCCCTTCGCGGCCGGCAGCGGCCCAGACGCCGTGCTGCGCCTGGTCAGCGACAAGCTGGGCAAGCTGTGGAACCAGCGCGTGACCATCGACAACAAGCCCGGCGGCGGCGGCTTCATCGCCATCGACGCGGCCCGCCGGGCACAGCCCGACGGCTACACCCTGATCCAGTTCGACAGCGAGCACTTGGCCGCGCTGCCGCACCTGTACAAGACGCGCCACTTCGTGACGCTGCAGCACTTCGACCCGGTGGCCGCGCTGTTCCGCACGCCCTTCTTCGTGGCGGTCAGCAGCGAGTCGAAGTGGAAATCGATGGCCGACCTGATCGCCGAGGCCAAGGTGAAGCCCGGGCAGATCACCTACGGCTCCTGGGGCGTGGGCAGCCCCGGCCACCTGGGCGGCCAGCAGCTGGACGCGCTGACCGGCACGCAGATGAACCATGCGCCCTACCGCGAGGTGTCGCAGCTGTATGCCAACGTGGGCACGGGCGAAGTGCCGTGGGCCTTCGCCAGCATCCCGTCCAGCCAGGGCATCTACAGGGCCGGCAAGCTCAAGTATCTGGCCGTGGCCGCGAAGAAGCGCGTGCCCCAGATGCCCGACGTGCCCACCATGGCCGAGTCGGGCGGACCAGCCGAGCTGGAGGTCAATTCCTTCGTGTCGCTGCTGGCGCCCAAGGGCGTGCCGGACGCCATCAAGAAGAAGATCAACGCCGACGTCGCCAAGGTGATCGCCGATCCCGAGATCCGCGCCCGCTTCGACACCTTCGCCTTCGAGCCGCTCGCCTGGTCGCCGGAGGAGATCGCACGGCAGGCCGAGATCAAGTCCAAGGTGTACGGCGAGCTGGTGCGGCGCGGGAACATCAGCCTGGATTGAGTTGGCGAGCAAGCGCCGCGCAAGCCCCCTAGACTCGGCGCCTCCCTCCCTTTCCGGCACCTGACCGATCCCATGTCGATTGCACGCAGAACCCTTCTCGCCACCGCCTGCGCCCTGCTGGCCGCCGGCAGCGCGCAGGCCCAGAGCGCCAGCCCCGGCGGCGCCTGGCCCACCAAGCCGATCCGCCTGGTGGTGGGCTTTCCGGGCGGCTCCACGCCCGACATTGCCGCCCGCGTGCTCGCCGAGCCGCTGGCCCGGGCCCTGGGCCAGCCGGTGGTGGTGGACAACAAGCCGGGCGCGTCCGGCAACATCGCGGCCGACACCGTGGCCAAGGCCACCGACGACCACACCCTGGGCATCGTCATCAACGGCAACCTCACGTCGTCGAAGATGCTCTATGCCAAGCTGCCCTACGACCCGGCCAAGGACTTCAGCTACCTGTCGCTGATCGCCACCGCGCCGCTGGTGCTGGTGGCCAGCAACGACATTCCCACGGGCAAGGACTTCCTGGCCGCGGCGCACGCCTCCGGCACGAAGTGGAACTACGGCTCGGTGGGCGTGGGCTCGGTCGGCCACCTGGGCATGGAACTGCTCAAGAACCGCATCCCCGGCATGGACGCCACGCACGTGCCCTACGCCGGCAATCCGCAGGTGGTGACCGCCATGATCGGCGGCCAGGTGCAGCTGGCCCTGGTGCCCCCGGCCATCGCCATTCCGCAGGTCAAGGCTGGCAAGCTCAAAGCCATCGGCCTGACCAGCGGCCGCAGCACCCTGGCGCCGGAGTACGCGCCCCTGGCCGACCTGGGCGTGCGCGACTTCAACCTGGAGGTCTGGACCGCCCTGCTCGGCCCCGCCAGCCTGTCGCCCGCCGCCAAGGCGCGCATCACCCAGGAAATCGCCACGATCATGAAGAACCCCGAGGTGCGCCAGCAGCTCTTCGACAAGGGCTGGCAGCCGGTCGGCACCTCGCCCGAGGGCATGCGCCTGCGCGTGCAGGACGAGGCGGCGATCATGAGCAGGATCATTCAGGCGCGGGGGATCAAGCTGCAGTGAACGGCGCCTTGGCAGGGATTTCTTGCCAATTTTTGCCAAAGCATGCAGAGTACGCCGCATGAGCACCATGAACATCTCCCTGCCCGACAGCCTCAAGGCCTTTGTGGATGCGCAGGTCGGGGAACGCGGCTTCGGCACCAGCAGCGAGTACGTGCGCGAACTGATCCGCCGCGATCAGGAGCGGATGCGACTGCGCGCTCTGCTGCTGGCCGGTGCGGAATCGGCGCCCGGCGAGGTGGTCACGCCCGCCTATTTCGATCGCCTGCGCGTGCGGGCGGGTGGCAAGAACAAGGCCGCTCGCGTCCGATGAAGTCCAAGCCGGTCGTTCCACGCCAGGCCGCCCTGCGCGACGTGGACGACGCGGTGGACTGGTATCTGCGTCAGGACGCGCCGCCGGCCGCACTTGGATTCATCGACGAACTCGAGCGCGCCTATGCCCACATCGGCCGCCATCCTGCGACCGGTTCACCGCGCTATGCACACGCGCTTGACCTTCCTGGCTTGCGCTTCTGGCCTCTCAAGCGCTTCCCTTACCTCGTGTTCTACGTGGAGCATGCAGACCGCATCGACGTCTGGCGCGTGCTCGCCAGCGATCGCGATCTGCCCACCTGGCTGCGCGAGACGCAAGGACCAGAGCACACGTGAATCGACGGCCAGACTGATGCGCAGTCTCGAGGCCACGCCCGAGCAACGACGAACGACATGACGACCAGTCCAGAACTCATCCACGAACCCGCCCGCACCCTCCCCGTCTTCGGCGAATGGGACGTCGTGGTCGTCGGCGGCGGCCCGGCCGGCATCGCGGCGGCAGTGAGCGCCGCGCGGCAGGGCGCGCGCACGCTGCTGGTGGAACGCTACGGCTTCCTCGGCGGCATGGGCACGGCCGGCGGGGTGACCAACTTCGCGGGCCTCTATGGCCGGCGCGGCGGCGAGATGCAGCTGCTGGTGCGCGGCGTGGCCGACGAACTGCTGGCGCGCATCGACGCGCTGGGCGGCCTCAACCGGCCGCAGGACGGCATGCAGGGCCGCATCCGCGTGCGCTCCTACGACACCTCGGCCTACAAGTGCGCCGCCGACCAGATGCTGGCCGATGCGGGCGTGGACCTGCTCTTCCACGCCTGGGCCGCAGCCGTGGTGCTGGACGGCGCGCGCATCGCCGCGCTGGTGGTCGAGACCAAGTCCGGCCGCCAGGCGATCCGCGCCGCGGCCTTCGTCGATGCCAGCGGCGATGCCGACGTGGCGGCCTTCGCCGGCGTGCCCTTCGAGGTCGGCGATGGGCAGGGCAGCGGGCTCTTCCCCACCACCATGTTCCGCGTCGGCCAGGTCGATGCGGAGCCGGCGCTGGAAGCGGTGGGCGAGTTCAAGGCCATCAACGACTGGATCGAACGCGTCAAGGCCGCCAAGCCCGGCGAGTACCGCTTCGCGCGCGAAGGCGCGATCCTGCGGCCCAACATCGACCCGCGCGAATGGCGCGCCAACGTCACGCAGATCCGCAATGCCGAAGGCCGTGCGATGAACGGCGTGGACGCGCGCGAGCTGAGCGCGGGCGAGCTGGAGGGCCGGCGGCAGGTGGCCGAGTTCCACCGCTTCCTCAAGGCCGAGATCCCGGGCTTCGCGCAGTCGGCCATCGTGGAGATCGCACCCCAGGTGGGCATCCGCGAGACCCGGCGCATCCGCGGCCTCTACGCGCTGGCCGGCGAGGACATCCTGGGCTCGGCGAAATTCGACGACGTGATCGGCCTGAGCGCCTGGCCGATGGAGCTGCATGCGGACGGCCGCATCGAGTGGGGCTTTCCGCGCGACGCCGACAACGCCTACCACCACCTGCCGTGGCGCATGCTGGTGCCGCTGGGCGTGGACAACCTGCTGGTGGCCGGCCGCTGCGCCAGCATGACGCACGAGGGCCAGTCAGCCGCCCGGGCCAGCGGCGGCTGCTTCGCGATGGGCCAGGCGGCCGGAACTGCGGCGGCGCACCTCGGCACGGGCCGCTT
>NZ_LDSL01000008.1 GCF_001476815.1 Pseudacidovorax intermedius
GGCGTCAGCCGCATCACCGTGCGGCAGGCCCTCGGCGCGCTGCAGGCCGAGGGCCTGATCGTCAAGCTGCACGGAAAGGGTGCATTCGTCTCGCACCCCAAAGCGGCGCAGAGCCTCAACCGGCTGCAGGGCCTGAACGAGGCCTTCGCGGCCGAGGCGCGCGCCATCAGCAACAAGCGCCTGGCCTGGCGCGAGGTGCGCGCGCCCGCCGCGGTGGCGCAGAAGCTGGGCCTGCCGGGCGGCACGGCCGTCTACCACCTGCAGACCGTGCGCTATCTGGAGCGCGAGCCGCTGTCGGTCAACAACTCCTGGCTGCTGGCGGCGCTGGGCGAGCGCCTCTCGCGGGTGGACTTCTCGCAGCGCGACCTGATCGACGTGTTCGAGCACGAGGGCGGCATCGCCGTCGGCCGGGCCGACCTGGAGATCGGCGCCGGCACCGCCCGCGCGGCCGATGCGCGGCTGCTGAAGCTCGACGCCGGTGCACCCGTGCTGGAAGTGGAACGCGTCGTGCATGACGCCGCCGGCACGCCCGTGCATGTGGAAAGCGCCGTCTACCGCGCCGACACCTTCCGCTACCGGCTGAGCCTGCAGCGCTGAACGCCCTTCGTCCAAAGCCCTCGTCCGCCCCCATGAACGCCACCACCATTCCCGTCATCGACATCGCCGCCCTCGCCTCGCCCGACGCCGATGCGCGCCGCCGCGTCGCGGCCCAGGTGGGCGCCGCCTGCCGCGGCATCGGCTTCTTCGCCATCACCGGCCACGGCGTGCCGGCCGACGTGATCGACGGCGCCTTCGCCGCCAGCCGCGGCTTCTTCGCGCAGCCCGTTGCCGACAAGGCCGCGCTGGCCTACGCATCGCTCAGCCACAACCGCGGCTACGTGGGCATGGGCGTGGAGGCGCTGGACGAAAAGCGCGGCGCCGACCAGAAGGAGGCCTTCAACCTCATCTGGACCGACGAGGCGACGCGCCCACCCAATGCCTGGCCCGCGCTGCCCGGCTGGCGCGCGCCGGTGCAGGCCTATTTCAACGCGGTCTTCGCGGCCGCCACGCGGCTGCATGCGGCCTTCGCGCTGGACCTGGGCCTGCCCGAGGACTTCTTCGCCGACAAGATCGACCGGCCGCTGGCCACGCTGCGCCTGCTGCACTACCCCGCCGGCGCGGCGGCCGACCAGGGCGTGGGCGCCGGCGCGCACACCGACTACGGCAACGTCACGCTGCTGGCCACGGACGGCGTCTCGGGCCTGCAGGTGCAGGGCCGCGCGCGGGACGAATGGATCGACGTGCCGCCCCTGCCCGGCGCCTTCGTCTGCAACATCGGCGACTGCCTGATGCGCTGGACCAACGACGTCTACCTGTCCACGCCCCACCGCGTGGTGCGGCCGGCCGCCGAGCGCTATTCGATCGCCTTCTTCCTCGATCCCAATCCGGAGGCGCTGGTCAGCGCCATCCCCAGCTGCGTGCCACCCGGCGAGGCGCCCCGCCATGCGCCCGTCACGACGCAGGCCTACCTGCAGGCGCGCTTCGCGGCGACCTACGGCGCGGCGGCGGCGAAGACTTGAGCGCGGGCGCAGGCGTGAGCAGCGCGGCCTCCTCGGCGCGCAGTTCGGCATCCACCGTCTTGAGCAGGCGGACGAAGGCCTCTTCCGCAGCGCCGGTGCTGCGCGCGGCCAGGCGGGCCACGCCGAAGCGGCCGTAGTCGCCCAGCGGCGGCGTGGGCAGTACCACCAGCCGGCCGCTGCGCAGCGCGTCGGCCACCATGAAGGCGCACACCGGCGCCACCGCGTCGCTGGCCAGCAGCACGTCCTGCAGCACCGCGTGGCTGTCGCACACGATGCCCGGCGGCGCCGACGCGTCGCCCGCGGCGGGCAGGTGGCGGGCGAGCCGCCGCGCCGCGGACGCCGGCATGCGCGGACCGGCCCAGGGATAGGTCCGCCAATGCGCCGCGGCGGCCGGCGGCTGCACCGCCAGTGGATGGCCGGCGCGCGCCACCAGCACGGCGGCATGCGGCGGCAGCCGGGTCAGGGCCAGATCGTCCATGGCGGCGGCTTCGCTCAGGTCGGCGAGCATCAGGTCGATCTCGCGGGCGCGCAGGCGCTGCGGCAGCTCCTGCCAGGGTGCGATCACCACCTCGATGTGCAGGCCCGGATGCGCGCGGCACAGGCGGCCCACCACGGGGCCGGCCAGAGCGGCGCCGGCGAAGGGGCCGGCACCCACCACCAGACGGCCCAACTGCGCGCCCTGTGCCAAAGCGACGGCGCGGCGCAGGTCGCGGGCGCCCAGGTCCACGTCGCGGGCGTAGTCCAGCAGCAGCCGGCCGATGGCGGTGGGCACCACGGCGCCGCGGCCGCGGTCGAAGAGCCGGGCGTCGAGCAGCGCTTCCAGCGCCTGGATGCTGCGCGTGAGCGCGGGCTGGGTGATGTGCAGCGCCTCGGCCGCGCGAGCGTAGTGGCGATGCTCGCCCAGGGCGAGCACGTGGCGCAGGTGATGGGCGGGCAGCATGGTGGTGATGCGCTCCAGGTATCGAACAGATGATTCTGATGCATTTGACGTGAAGAGCCCGGCAGGCAAGGATGCGCGGCCTTTTTTGCAGAACACGTGCGCCGTCGCCCGGCGCAGGAGACCCCGCCGTGATGCCCACCACCTTCCTGCGCGCCGCACTGGCGCTGTCGATCCCCGCCGTGCTCGCGGCGTGCGCGGGCCCGTCGCAGCCGGCGGCCACCGCGGCGACGCCGACGGTCGCGGCGCCCGCGGCCGCCGGCGGCCCCGCGCCCGGACCCGCGACAGCCGCCGCGCCCAGTCCCGCCACCGCCTTCACCCAGGCTCGCCAGGCCGAGGTCGCACGCGCCTACGACCTGGCCGACCCCGCGGCCGCGGCCGATGCCCGCCGCGGCCTCATCGCTGCGCCGAAGGGCCAGGTCCGCGACGCCACCGGCCGCGTGGTGTGGGACTTCGACGGCTTCGGCTTCGTGCAGGGTGCCGCGCCCGATACGGTCAACCCCAGCCTCTGGCGCCAGGCGCTGCTCAACAACCAGGCGGGGCTGTTCAAGGTGCGCGATGGCATCTGGCAGCTGCGCGGCTTCGACCTGGCCAACATGACGCTGATCCAGGGCCGTACCGGCTGGATCGTGGTGGACGCCCTCACCTCGCGCGAATCGGCCGCCGCGGCGCTGGCCTTCGCTCGGCAACACCTGGGCGACCAGCCGGTGACGGCACTGGTCCTGACCCACAGCCATGTGGACCACTTCGGCGGCTCGCTCGGCGTGCTCGATCCGCAGGACGCACGGGCCCGCCGGGTGCCGGTGGTCGCGCCCGCCGGCTTCATGGAAGAGGCGACCAGCGAGAACCTGCTCGCCGGCCCCGCCATGGGCCGCCGCGCCGGCTACATGTACGGCAGCCTGCTGCCGCGCAGCGCCACGGGCGTGGTGGACACCGGCCTGGGCAAGGCCGTGGCCCTGGGCCGCGTCGGCATCCTGCCGCCCACGCTGCTCATCGACCAGCCCACGCAGGCCGTGACGCTGGACGGCGTGCGCTTCGTCTTCCACAGCGTGCCGGGCGCCGAGGCCCCGGCCGAGCTGGTGTTCGCGCTGCCCGACCTGCAGGCCTTCTGCGGTGCCGAGATCGTCTCGCAGACCCTGCACAACCTCTACACCCTGCGCGGCGCCAAGGTGCGCGACGGCCTGCTGTGGTCGCAGCACATCGACAGCGCCATCGGCTGGTCGCAGGGCGCCGAGGTGCTGTTCAACCAGCACCACTGGCCGGTGTGGGGCCGGCGGCAGATCGCGGATTTCCTCGCGGCGCAGCGCGACCTGTACCGCTACATCCACGACCAGACCGTGCGCGGCATGAACGCGGGCCTGACCGCCGGCGAGATTGCCGAGCAGCTGCGCCTGCCCCGCAGCCTGGACGCCCAGCTGCGCCTGCACGGCTACTACGGCACCGTGCGCCACAACGTGCGCGCGGTGTACCAGCATTACCTGGGCTGGTTCGACGCGCATCCGGCCAACCTCGATCCGCTGCCGCCGGTGGAGGCCGCGCGCCGCTACGTTGCGCTGGCCGGCGGCGCCGAGCGGGCGCGGGCCGAGGCCCAGGCCGCCTACGACCGCGGCGACTACCGCTGGGCCGCCGAGCTGCTGCGCCACGTCGTGCTGGCCGACGGTCGCGACACCGCCGCGCGCGAGCTGCAGGCGAGCGCGTTCGAGCAACTGGGCTACCAGGCCGAATCCGCGCCGTGGCGCAACTTCTACCTCACCGGCGCGCAGGAGCTGCGCCGCGGTCCCCCGGCCCGCGCGGGCGGCCGTACCGCCGTGGCCGACATGCTCCAGTACACGCCGCTGGAACGCTTTCTCGACGCCATGGCCGCCAGCCTGGACGGCCCGCGCGCCGACGGCGTGGCGCTGCGCATCAACCTGCGGCTGACCGATGGCGGCGAGGCGCATGGCCTGTGGATCGAGAACGCCGTGCTGCACCACCGGCCCGCGCCGCTGGACGGGCCGGTGGATGCGACGCTGACGGTCGGCAAGGTGGACTTCCTGCGCCTGCTCACCGGCCAGGCGCAGGCGCCGGCGCTGCTGGCGTCGGGGCAGGCGCGGGTGGAAGGGAACCTGGCGGCGCTGCAGCAGCTGTTCGGCCTGATGGACCGGCCCGCCGGCAGCTTTCCGATCGTGACCCGATAGCCCCCCAAGCCGCTGACGCGGCATCATGCGAGCCCCACGCACGTCGCTCGCCATGACCCCTTCGCTCCACGCCCTGTTCGATGCCCAGCGCCACGCCAGCCGGGCCGCACCCGAGGTCGGCCTCGAGCTGCGGCGCGACCGGCTGCAGCGGCTGCGGGCGCTGCTGCAGCAGCATGGCGGTGCGCTCGCACGGGCCGTGCAGGCGGACTTCGGCGTGCGTTCGGCGCCGCTGACCGAGATCGCCGACATGCTGCTGCTGCGCGACGGCATCGCCGAGGCGCTGCGCGCATTGCCGCGCTGGATGCGCCCGCGCCCGGTGCGCACGCCCCTCACGCTGCAGCCCGCGCGGGCCTGGGTGCAACGCCAGCCGCTGGGCGTCGTCGGCGTCATGGCGCCCTGGAACTACCCGCTGTTGCTGGCGCTGGGCCCGGCCGCCACGGCGCTGGCGGCCGGCAACCGCGTCATGCTCAAGCCCAGCGAGCGCACGCCACACACCTCCGCGCTCATGGCCGAGCTGGTGGCGCAGCGCTTCGCGGCGGACGAGTTCTGCGTCGTCACCGGCGGCGTGGACGTGGCCGCCGCCTTCGCCGCCCTGCCCTTCGACCATCTGTTCTTCACCGGCTCCACCGCCGTCGGCCGGCAGGTGGCCGCGGCGGCGGCGGCCAACCTGGTGCCCACCACGCTGGAGCTGGGCGGCAAGTCGCCCTGCGTGGTCGATGCCTCCTGCCGGCTGGCCGAGGCCGCGCCGCGCATCGCGCACGGCAAGCTGCTCAACGCCGGCCAGACCTGCATCGCGCCCGACTACGTGCTCGCGCCCGCGGCCCTGCATGCACCGCTGGCCGAGGCGCTGGCGCAGGCCGTGGCGCGGCTCTTTCCCACCATCGCTGGCAATCCCGACTACACGGCGCTGGTCGACGAGCGCCAGGCCCGGCGCCTCGCGCGGCTGCTGGCCGATGCCGCCGGGCGCGGCGCCGACGTGCGCGTGCTGGGCCAGGACAGCGCCGACGGCCGGCAGATGGCGCCGCGCCTGGTGCTGGGCGCCACGCCCGACATGGCGCTGATGCAGGAAGAGATCTTCGGCCCGGTGCTGCCCGTGCTGGCCTGCGAGCGCGCCGCCGACGCCGTGCGCTTCATCAACGCCCGGCCGCGCCCGCTGGCCCTGTACTGGTTCGGCGAGGACCGCGCCGCCCGCGACCTGCTGCTGCAGCAGACCACCAGCGGCGGCGTCACCCTCAACGACACGCTGGTGCACATCGCGCATCCACGGCTGCCCTTCGGCGGCGTAGGCGACAGCGGCTGGGGCGTGTCGCACGGCGAGGCGGGCTTCCTGCGCTTCACGCACGAGAAGGCGGTGCTGCGGCAGTCGCGCTGGTCCCTCGGCGGCCTGCTGCACCCGCCCTACGGCCCGCGCACCGAGCGGCTGCTGGCGCTGCTGCGGCGGGGCTGAGGGCGGCGCCCGCGCTTCGCGCGCGTCTCGCGTCTCGTGCGGCACCACGTCGGCGCGCGGCCCGGCCGGCGCGGAGGGCGCGCTACAGCGGATGCTCGGTGTAGAAGCGCCCGCCGTGGTAGAGCAGCGGCGCAATGCCGGTGCGGTGCCGGCAGCGCTCCACCTCGCCGACGAAGATGACGTGGTCGCCCTCTTCGTAGCGGCTGCGGTTGAAGCATTCGAAGCTGGCCACGCAGCCCTCCAGCACCGGCGCCCCGGCCACGCCCGGGGACCAGTCCACACCCTCCCAGCGGTCCACGCCGCGCGTGGCGAAGCGCTCGGCCAGCGCCTTCTGGCTGGCCGCGAGGATGTTGACCGCGTAGTGCGAGCCGGCGCGCAGGTCCGGCATCGAGCCCGCGGAACGGGCCAGGCTCCACAGCACCAGCGGCGGCGCCAGCGACACCGAATTGAAGGAGCTGGCCGTGAAGCCCACCAGCCGCCCATCGGCCGCGCGCGTCGTGATGATGGTCACGCCGGTGGCGAACATGCCCAGCGCGGCGCGGAACTCGGCAGCGGAGAAGTCGGGCGCTTGGGCCTGGAGGGGAGCGGTCACGGAGGGAGGCCTGGCGGCGGAGGGCAGTCGGCCGGCATTGTCCCGCAGGCGAGATGCCGGCGGCGGTGGCAGGGTCGGGATCTGGCGGGTGCGCGCAGGTGCCCGCAACACCCGCCACCCGCCGCCGAAGAAGCGGCCCCCTGACTCCCTCTCCCCTCGCGGGA
>NZ_LDSL01000080.1 GCF_001476815.1 Pseudacidovorax intermedius
AGCCCGATGCCGCCGCCGGCGACCAGGCCTGGCGCCTGCGCGCCGACCTGCGCAATGCCCAGCCCGGGCCATGGGACCAGAAGCGCCTGCCGCTGCAGGGCCTGCGCGCGCGCATCGCCTATGCCGGTCCGGCCGACGGCACCGTGCGGGTGGACGAGGCCCACATCGAAGCCGCCCACGGCCGCATCGACGCCCAGGGCAGCTGGAAGCCCGCGCCGGCTCCCTGGCAGGTGCAAGCCCGCATCGAGGGCGTGCGCCCGGGCGAACTGCACACCGCGCTCGACGGCGGCGCCATCAGCGGCACCGCCACCGCCCGGCAGGAAGGCGACCTGCTGCGCTTCGACACCGACCTGCGCGCCCAGGGCCGCGCCAGCGCCCAGGGCCTGGACGGCTTCGGCCTGGAGCGCCTGCTGGCCCGCGGCCAGTACGACCTGCGCACGCAGGTGGCCGACGTGCCCACGCTGCGCGTCGAGGCCGAAGGCGCCAGCATCGAGGGCCAGGTGCGCGGCCGCATCGCCGAGCAGGCTGGCAGCGGCGACCTGCGCCTGGTGCTGCCCGGCGCACGCGCCCGGCTGCAGGCCGACATGGCGCCCACGCGCGGCAAGGGCCAGGCCGACGTGGAACTGCAGGACAGCGCCCGCCTGCTGGCCTGGCTGCGCAAGCTGCCGGGCCTGGCGAACGTGGGCCAGGGCCTGGCGGCCGAAGGCGGTGCCCGCCTGGACGCGCGCTGGAACGGCGGCTGGCGCACCTTCCAGGAGCGCCTGGCCAAGCCCACCGCGCCCCTGCCGCGCGGCACGGCCGAGCCCACGGTGCAGGCGAAGCTCAGCACCCCGCAGCTGCTGATCAGGCCCGGCTCCGCAGCCGATGGCACGCGGCCCGCGCCCATCCAGCTCACCGGCCTGAACGCCAGCGTCGACGGCAGCCTGGCCCGCGCCAGCCTGGCCCTCGCCGGCGAGCTGCGCCAGGGCGAGCGCCGCGCCCGGCTGGACACCGCCGCCACCGGCGGCCTGGAAGCCGCCGGCCAGTGGCGCGTGGCCCTGGCCAGGCTGCGGGCCGACGTGGACGACACCGGCCAGCGCGGCGCCACCCCCTGGGTGCTCGAACTCGGCCAGCCTTTCGAAACGCAGGTGCGCCAGTCCGGCGGCCGGCTGCAGGTCGAGGCCGGCGCCGGCAGCGCCACCGTGCGCGGGCCCGTGCCCGGCACCGTGCGCCTGAGCTGGGAGCCGCTGCGCCTGGCCACCGGCGGCGGCGCCGTGCAACTGCAGACCAAGGGTCGCCTGCAGGGCCTGCCCATGGCCTGGAGCCGCGCCTTCGGCGGCGACACCAGCCTGCGCGAGCTGGGCATCAGCGGCGACCTGGTGTTCGACGGCGACTGGGACATCGCCGCCCTCGATCAACTGCGTGCCCGCGTGCGCCTGGGCCGCGCCAGCGGCGACCTGCGCGTGCAGGCCGGCGAGGCCGCGCTGGTGCGCCGGCTCGAAAGCCACGGCACCGGCGCCCCCAGCGAGATCAAGACCGACTCCAGCGACAGCGCGCCCTCGACCCCCGCCGGCCTGCGCCGCGCCGAACTGCGGCTGGACGCCGACGGCGACACCGTGCGCGCCAACCTGGACTGGGACAGCGAACGGGCCGGCCGCATCCAGGCCAATGCCTCCACCCGCCTGGCGCGCCAGGGCGACGGCTGGCAATGGCCGTCCGACGCACCGCTGGCCGGCCGGCTGCAGGCCAGCCTGCCGCAGCTGGGCGTGTGGTCCATGCTGGCGCCGCCGGGCTGGCGCGTCGCCGGCACGCTGGAAGCCGACGCCACCCTCGGCGGCCAGCGCAACGACCCGCGCTGGACCGGCAAGGTCAGCGCCGACCAGCTGGCGCTGAAGGCCGCCGTGGAAGGCCTGGACCTGCGCGACGGCCGCCTGCGCGCCACGCTGGCCGGCAACCGCGTGACCATCGACGAATTCCGCCTGCAGGGCGGCACCGGCAGCAGCGTGCGCATTCCCGGGCGCAGCGGCAACCTGAGCACCGCGGCCAGCCAGGCCGCGCAGGACGGCGGCAGCCTGTCCATGACCGGCAGCCTGGGCTGGGGCCCGGCCGGCAACGACCGCTCCGGCCTGTCGATGGACCTGCGCGGCGAGATCCGCAGCCTGCGCGCCCTGGTGCGCTCCGACCGGCAGCTCACGCTGTCAGGCCAGATGCAGGCCGGCCTGCGGGACGGCCAGATCCGGGTGCGCGGCCAGCTCACGGCCGACCGCGCCGTCATCATCCTGCCCGACGAAAGCGCGCCCAGCCTGGGCAGCGACGTGGTGGTGCATTCGGCCGTGCGCGACGCGCTGGCGCGCAAGAAGGCCGAGGCCGCCGAGGCCTCGCCGCAGCAGGCCACGCTGGCCAAACCGCCGGACATCCAGGTCGGCTTCGACCTGGGCCGCGACTTCGCGGTGCAGGGCCGCGGCATCACCACGCGGCTGGAGGGCGCGCTCGACATCCGCGTCAGCAGCATGACGGCGCCGCCGCGCGTGACGGGCGAGATCCGCACCGTGCAGGGCCAGTACCGCGCCTACGGCCAGGCGCTGGACGTGGAAAGCGGCGTGATCCGCTTCAACGGCCAGGCGGAGAATCCGCAGCTGGACATCCTGGCGCTGCGGCCCAACATCGCGCAGCGGGCGGGCGTGCAGATCACCGGCACGGCGCAGGCGCCGCGGGTCAAGCTGTATTCCGACCCGCCGCTGTCCGACGCCGAGGTGCTGTCGTGGGTGGTGCTGGGCCGGGCCTCGGCCGCCAGCGGCGGCGAGGCGCTGCTGATGCAGCAGGCCGCCCTGGCCCTGCTCGGCCGCCTGGGCGCGGGCGGCGACAGCGGCAGCCTGGCCAGCCGCTTCGGGCTGGACGAGATCGGCTTCAAGGGCGGCGGCAACGGCGACGTGGCCGGCTCGGCCATCACGCTGGGCAAGCGGCTGTCCGACGCCTTCTACGTGACCTACGAACGCAGCCTCGCGGGCACCGTGGGCACGCTGTACTTCTTCTACGACCTCACGCGCAACCTGACGCTGCGCGGGGAGGCGGGCCTTCAGAGCGGGGTGGACCTGATCTACACCGTGAAGTACGACTGACGCCCGTCCGGCACGCATCCAGCGGGGCGGCGGCTTCGTAGAAGCGGCATGGCCGCCGATCCGCCCCCCTCCTCCCTGCCGCCGGATGGCGCGGCGCAGCTTGCCGGCGCCGGGGCGGCCGTCGCGCCGCTGCCGCCGCGCCGGCTGCTGTGGGCCAACCTGATCTGGACGCAGGCCGCCTGGTTCGCCGCGGTGCTGGGCGCGGCCCACGGCCGGCCGGTGCTGGGCAGCCTGCCGGTGCTGGCGGGGCTGGGCTGGCACCTGGCCACGGTGCGGCGGCCGGGGCCGGAACTGCGGCTGGTGCTGTGCGCCACGCTGCTGGGCACGCTGGCCGATGCGGTGCCCGTGCAGCTGGGCGCGGTGGCCTATGCCCACGGGCAGTGGAACGCTGCGCTGCCGCCCTTCTGGCTGAGCGGGTTGTGGGCGGCCTTCGCCACCTCGCTCAACCTCACCCTGCGCTGGCTGCATGGCCGGCCCTGGCTGGCGGCGCTGCTGGGTGCGGTGGCGGGGCCGCTGGCCTTCTCTTCGGGCGTGCGGCTGGGCGGGGCGCAGTTCGTCGATGCGCCGCTGGCGCTGGGCTGGCTGGCGCTGGAATGGGCGCTGCTGCTGCCCCTGCTGTGCTGGCTGGGACAGCGCCTCGACGGCGCGGCGGGGCCGGCCACGGTGCGGGCGGCCTGAGCGCTCGCCGGCCTACAGCAGCCGCACCATGAAGCGCGCCGCGGCGTCGTAGCTCGCCAGCTTGGGCGCCAGCGCGGGCACCGCGCGCACCGCGAAGCCCTGCCGGCCCCAGAAGGCGGCCGAGCCGTTCACGGCCACGAGGGCCATCTCGCGGCAGGCCGCGCCGCGGGCCTGTGCCGCCAGCAGCGCGACGGCCTCGCCGGCAGCCCCCTGGCCCCTCGCCGCGGGCAGCAGGGCCAGGTCGTGCAGGTAGTAGGCGGGGGCCGACACGGGGAGCCGGCGCAGCAGCGTGTCCAGCGCGGGGGCTGCATCGGCCTGCCACGGATGGCTCAGCACATAGCCGGCGAGCGCGCCGCCGGCCGCCTCCAGGCACAGGCAGCCGGCGCCGAAGAGCGCGATGCGCTCGGCGAACACGGCCTCGCGTTCGGGATAGCCGGGATGCACCAGCGCCGCGATGCCGAGCACCGCCGCCAGGTCGCTGCGAAGCATCGGCCGCCACCGCATCGGCGGCGACGGCACGGACGAAGAAGACGCGGAGGACACGGAGGGCAAGGACGGAGGCAGGCGCGGCACGTCGGACATGAGCCGAGCATAGACAGGCCCGCACCGTCACCGGAGCGACACGCGCCGCCCCTCCAATCCGGCGCATGTGTTCCACCGTCCATCCGGCGAGGCCATGAGCCGCGGCATCCACTGGCTGCTGGCGGCGCAGTTCGTCTCGGGCCTGGCTGACAGCGCACTGCTGGTGGTGGCCATCGCCCGGCTGGTGGAGGCGGCGGCGCCGGCCTGGATGGCGCCGATGCTCAAGTTCTGCTTCACGCTGGCCTATGTGCTGCTGGCGCCCTGGGTGGGCGCGCTGGCCGACCGCTGGCCCAAGGCACGGGTGATGCTGGCCGCCAACCTGCTCAAGGCGGCGGCGGCCTGCGGCATGCTGCTGGGGCTGCATCCGCTGGCGGCCTTCGCGCTGGCGGGCCTGGGCGCGGCCTGCTATTCGCCGGCCAAGTACGGCCTCGTCACCGAGCAGGTGGCCCCCGCCGAGCTGGTGCGCGCCAATGGCTGGATCGAGGTCAGCACCGTCTGCGCCATCGTGCTGGGCACCGGCCTGGGCGGTCTGCTGGTCAGCGATGCCGTGCCCGACGGCGACGGCGCCCTGGCCGCCGTGCTGGCCGCCTACGGCCTGGCGGGCCTGCTCAACCTGCGGATTCCGCGCGGCGTGGCGCATGGCGCGCCCGTCGGCTGGGCGCCGGCCGCGCTGGTCGGCCGCTTCAGGGTGGCCAACGGCCTGCTGTGGCGCGATGCGAAGGGCGGGCTGTCGCTGGCCATCACCACGCTTTTCTGGGGCGCGGGCGCCACGCTGCAGCTGGTGGTGCTGGCCTGGGCGCAGGACGCGCTGGGCCTGGGGCTGGACCAGGCCGCCTACCTGCAGGCCGTGGTGGCGCTGGGCATCGTGGCCGGCGCGGCGCTGGCCGGCTGGCGGGTGCCGCTGCACCAGGCCACCCGCGTGCTGCCGCTGGGCGTGCTGATGGGCGCCGGCGTGCCCCTGATGCTGGGCGTGCAGGCCCTGCCGGCCGCCGTGCTGCTGCTGGCGCTCATCGGCCTGCTGGCCGGCCTGCTGGTGGTGCCGATGAATGCGCTGCTCCAGCACCGCGGCCACGTGCTGCTGCGGCCGGGCGAATCCATCGCGGTGCAGAACTTCAACGAGAACCTCGGCGTGCTGCTGATGCTGGGGCTGTACGCCGCGCTGCTCGCGCTGGGCCAGTCCACCGCCCTGCTCGCCGGCGCGCTGGGCGCCTGCGTGGCGCTGGGCACGCTGGCGGCCGCGGCCCTGCATGCGCGGCGCATGGCCGCCATCGCCGCGGCCGGCGGCGCGGCCGGCGCACCGACCCTGTCCACCCCTGCCACCACCCCCCGGAACCTGCCATGAAACTGCTGATCGTCTCGGATGCCTGGGAGCCCCAGGTCAACGGCGTCGTGCGCACCCTCAAGATGACGCGCCGCGAGCTGCAGCGCCTGGGCGTGGAGGTGCACGTGCTCTCGCCGCTGGACTTCCGCTCGGTGCCCTGCCCCACCTATCCGGAGATTTCGCTGGCGCTGACCTCGCGCGCCGGCGTGGCCCGTCGCATCGACGCCATCGACCCCGACTGCCTGCACATCGCCACCGAAGGCCCGCTGGGCTGGGCGGCGCGCGGCATCGCCATCCGGCGCGGCTGGCCCTTCACCACGGCCTACCACAGCCGCTTTCCGGAATACGTGCATGCCCGCGTGCGGCTGCCGCTGGCCTGGAGCTATGCGGTGCTGCGCCGCTTCCACAACGCTGCGCGTGCCACGCTGGCGCCCACGCCCGCCATCGTGGACGACCTGCGGCAGCGCGGCTTCACGCAGGCGCGGCTGTGGTCGCGCGGCGTCAACCTGGCGGCGATGCATCCCGACGGCCCGCGCATGGAACGGCCGGCCGAACCGGTCTTCCTGTACGTGGGCCGCATCGCGGTGGAGAAGCAGGTACACCGGTTCCTCGAACTCGACCTGCCCGGCCAGAAATGGGTGGCCGGCGAAGGCCCGGAACTCGCCCGGCTCAAGGCGCGCTTCCCCGAGGCCCGCTGGCTGGGCCTGCTGGACGTGGAGGCGCTCGCCAGCCTGTACCGCACGGCCGACGTGACCGTCTTCCCCAGCGTGACCGACACCTTCGGTCTGGTGATGGCCGAGTCCATGGCCTGCGGCACGCCGGTGGCCGCCTATCCAGTGCCCGGCCCCATCGACGTGGTGGGCCCGGATTCGCCCGGCGGCGTGCTCGACGAGGACCTGCGCGCCGCCTGCCTGGCCGCGCTGCACAAGCCGCGCGACAGCGTGCGCCGCTTCGCCGAGCGCTACAGCTGGCCGGCCGCCACGCGGCAGATGCTGCAGGCGCTGGCGCCGCGGCGCGGCGACAAGGCAGCCCCGCTCGCCGAGGCCGAGCGCATCGCCGGATCGGCCGCGCCGGCCGCCTGCGCCGACGCCGACGGCGCCGGCCGTGCCCCGCTCGCCACGGCCACGGCCACCGCCTGAACCGCCCGCACGGAGACACCGCCATGAAGATCACCGTCGTCGGTGCCGGCTACGTCGGCCTGGCCAATGCCGTGATGCTGGCGCGCCGGCACCATGTGGTGGTGCTCGACACCGACGCCCGCAAGGTCGAGGCCCTGCGCGCGCGCCGCAGCCCCATCGTCGATGCCGAACTGCAGGACTGGCTGGCCGGCGGCGGCCTCGACCTGCAGGCCACGCAGGACCGGCACCTGGCCTATGCCGGCGCCGACGTGGTGATCGTCGCCACGCCCACCGACTACGACCCGCGCGCCAACCACTTCGACACCCGCAGCGTCGACGCGGTGACGGCCGAGGCGCACGCGGCCTGCCCGGATGCGCTGGTGGTCATCAAGTCCACCGTGCCCGTGGGCCACACCCAGGCGCTGCGCACGCGCCTGGGCAGCGAGCGGATCGTGTTCGCGCCCGAGTTCCTGCGCGAGGGCCGGGCGCTGCACGACAGCCTGCATCCCTCGCGCATCGTGGTCGGCGACCGTGGGCCCCTCGGCCAGCGGGTGGCGGCGCTGCTGCGCGAAGGCGCGCTGGCCGGCGAGGTGGCGATGCTGCTGACCGGCAGCGCCGAGGCCGAGGCCATCAAGCTCTTCGCCAACACCTACCTGGCCATGCGCGTGGCCTACTTCAACGAGCTGGACACCTATGCCCTGAGCCACGGCCTGGACACCGGCCAGATCATCACCGGCGTGGGCCTGGACCCGCGCGTCGGCCTTCACTACAACAACCCCAGCTTCGGCTACGGTGGCTACTGCCTGCCCAAGGACACGCAGCAGCTGCTGGCCAACTATGCGGACGTGCCGCAGAACCTGATCCAGGCCATCGTCACCGCCAACACCACGCGCAAGGACTTCCTGGCGCAGGACATCCTGGCGCGCCGGCCGCGGTCGGTGGGCATCTACCGGCTGACCATGAAGGCCGGCTCGGACAACTTCCGCACCAGCAGCGTGCAGGGCGTCATGAAGCGCATCAAGGCCAAGGGCGTGCCGGTGACGGTGTACGAACCCACGCTGGCCGACGACCACTTCTTCGGCTCGCCGGTGGTGCGCGACCTGGCCCGCTTCAAGGCCGGTGCCGACCTTATCCTCGCCAACCGGCGCACGGCCGAGCTGGAGGATGTGCAGGAACGGGTGTACACGCGGGATCTGTTCGGGGCGGATTGAAAAGGCGCGGGCCTGGCTTGCACAAGAGTGCCTCTTCGGCACTCACCATATCTCTCTTCATGGCCTTGCCCGGAAGGGGAGAGCGAAGACAGCCGCCGTTACAGCAGGCGATGCCGTGCAACGCGACCGGGCGGCCCCTTGCTGCTGCTCGCTGCACCAATTAGAAATTCGCCGCCGAAATTTCAATCGCAACAAATTGATTGCCAATTGTTAATTCTCTTTCCGACAATTGTGAACGGCCAATTTTGAATTCGGACATGCTGTTGTCATCCGAATTTCCGACCATGCCTTTCGCACCCAACACTCCCTTCCCGCATTCACATGATTTCGAGATCCCGAAATTCCGGAGAACGCACCGCCCGCGTCCAAATCGATTACGACATCGAAATGTATGGCCAGCAGCAAAGCGTCGAATTGCCCTTCGTCATGGGGGTGATGGCGGATTTGAGCGGCCACGGCGGCGCATTCCTGCCGCCTCTGGACGAGCGCAGCTTCGTCGACATCGACGCCAGCAATTTCGACCACTGCATGCGCGACATCGGTCCGACGCTGGCCCTGCAGGTGCCCGACCACCTCGGCGGCCAGCCCGCCATGCAGGTGGACCTGTCCTTCGGCCGCATCGACGACTTCCGCCCCGACGCCGTCGCCCGGCAGGTGCCGGCCCTGGCCCGCCTGCTGCGCGCCCGCGAACAGCTGGCGCTGCTGTTGACCTACATGGACGGCAAGGCCGGCGCCGAACAGCTGCTCAACCAGCTGATCCACGACCGCGACCTGCTGGCCGCCACCGCCGCCGAACCCGACGAGGCCCCGGCCCTGCCCGCTGCCGAGGTGCGCGCATGACCGCCGCTACCGCCCTGGCCGGCGCCGCGTCCGCCACCGTGGCCACGCCCGGCGCCCTCGCCGTCGGCCAGCCCCTGCGCCAGCAGCTCGAGCGCGAATTCCGCCCCCGCAACGACGTCGCCCGCCAGCTGGTGCAGGACGGCGTGCGCACCCTGGCGCGCACGCTGCTCGCCCAGGGCGGCAACGAGGTGGATGGCGACGCCGCCCAGGTCATCCGCGCCACCATCGCGCACCTGGACAGCACGCTGTCGCGCCAGCTCAACGACATCATCCACCAGCCGGAATTCCAGCGACTCGAAGGCAGCTGGCGCGGCCTGCACCACCTGGTGTTCGGCAGCCAGACCTCGCGCCAGCTCAAGATCCGCGTGCTGGACGTGTCCAAGTCCGAGTTGGGCCGCAGCCTGGCCGCCTACCGCGGCGAGACCTTCGACCAGAGCCCGCTGTTCAAGCGCGTCTACGACGACGAGTTCGGCCAGTTCGGCGGCGAGCCCTACGGCTGCCTGATCGGCGACTACGCCTTCGACCATTCGATGGAGGACGTCAACCTGCTGCGCGGCATCGCCCGCGTGGTGGCCAGCGCCCACTGTCCCTTCATCACCGCCGCCAGCCCGTCGATGATGCAGATGGAGAGCTGGTCCGAGCTCGCCAATCCGCGGGACCTGGCCAGCATCCTGAACACCCCGGAGTTCGCGGCCTGGCAGGCGCTGCGCAAATCCTCCGACGCGCGCTACGTCGCCCTCACGCTGCCGCGCTTCGCGGCCCGACCCACCTACGGCACCGGCGGCGAGACCTTGGCCGCCTTCGCCTTCGAGGAAGACCTGTCGCGCGGTGCGCAGGCCATCGTCTGGAGCAACGCCGCCTACGCCATGGGCGTGAACGTCAACCGCGCCTTCGCCACCTACGGCTGGTGCTCGCGCATCCGCGGCGTCGAGTCCGGCGGGCTGGTGGAGAACCTGCCCATGCTGCAGCTGCGCGACCGTCCCGGTGCCGTGCGCCTGGGCATTCCGACCGAGATCGCGATCTCCGACCGCCGCGAGGCCGAGCTGTCGCGCGCCGGCTTCATGCCGCTGATCTACCGCAAGAACAGCAACGTGGCCGCCTTCATCGGTGCCCGCACCATCCATTCGCCGCCCGACTACGGCGACGAGAGCGCCAACGAGAACGCCGAGCTGTCGGCGCGGCTGCCCTACGTGTTCGCCGTCTCCCGCTTCGCCCACTACCTCAAGTGCATCGGCCGCGACAAGGTGGGCAGCTTCCAGTCGCGCGAGGCCATCCAGCGCTGGTTCAAGGCCTGGATCATGCGCTACGTGGACGGCGACCCGTCGATCTCCTCCGAGGACGTCAAGGCGCGCCGCCCGCTGGCCGCCGCCGAGGTGACGGTGGACGAGATCGCCGGCGAACCCGGCCACTACTACACGACCTTCCACCTGCGGCCGCACTACCAGCTCGAAGGGCTGACGGTGTCGCTGCGCCTGGTGGGCCGCGTGCCCCTGGCCAATGCGGAGTCGGCCACCGGCACCGCCGCAGGCGAGACGGGCGACGCGGCGGCCGAGGAAGGCCCCGCGACCGCGGAGGCCGCCCCGGCCGCCGCTGCGGGCTGAGGCACCGGCCCCGGCACGGGCAACGCGCGCCGGCCGCCCTTGGGCGGGCCGGCGGGCAGCGCGCTGCGGGCGCGCAGGCAACGGCCGTCCCTGCGCCTGCGCGCCTGTTTTTTCAATTCCCTTTTTTCTCAACCCAACGGAAACCTGAAACATGGCAAAAGTCGACTATTGGCTGGAAATTCACGGCGTCGAAGGCGAATCGCACGACGAGCAATTGGGCAATGACGCCATCCAGATCGAAAGCTGGAATTGGGGCGAGCGCAATGCCGGCTCCTGGGCCATCAATTCCGGCGGCGGCCGGGGCAAGGTGGACATGCGCGATTTCCAGTTCTCGATGTGGTTCAACAAGGCCTCGCCGAAATTGTTCGTGCTGTGCGCCACCGGCGAGCACATTCCCGAGGCCAAGCTGATCTGCCGCAAGTCCGGCGGTGGCCAGCAGGACTTCCTGACCATCCAGTTCAAGCAGGTGCTGGTGTCCTCCTTCGAAACGCAGGGCGGCGAGGACGAGAACGTCCACCCGATCAACACCATCGGCTTCAACTTCGAATCGATCGAGATCGACTACCACGAGCAGAGCGCGGACGGCACCGTGGGCGCCACCATCAGCGCCGGCTACGACCTCAAGAAGAACCACAAGATTTGACCGGGTCCGACCTCGCGCCGCGCCGACCGGTCTTCGCCACCATGGGACACACCGACCTCCAGGCCCCCAGCCTCGCCATCTGCGCCGCGCTGGAGCAGGACATGCGCTTCGGCCGCTTGCAGATCGAGGCCAGCGACCCGGTGCACGAGGACCTGCTGGCCGGCGCCCGCAGCGGACAGGACGCCCGCGCGCACTGGGACGCCATCGCAGCCCAGGCGCGCCTGCTCGCCCAGGCCCATGCGGACGTGCGGCTGCACGTGCTGCTCTACCGCGCCGAACTGGCGCAGCGCGGCCTGCTGCCAGCCGCCCAGCGCCTGGCCGCGCTGGGCCGCGCCGCCGCGGCCACCGAGCCGGCGGCCGCCGACGACACCGCCCGCGAGGCCGCCGCCGCGGCCCTGGCCTATTTCTTCAGCGAGGCCCACCTGCGCGAGTTGCAGGCGTCCCGCTTCGAGGCCGACGCGCCGGCCGTGCGCACCGTGCTGGCCCTGCAGGCCGCCCCGGCGCCGGCCACCGCCGCCGAGCGCGGCAAGGCACGCGCCGCCGCGCCCGGCAGCGCCGCGGCCTCCGCCGAGGCTTCGCGCACCGACGTCGCCACCTGGCTCGCCCAGCAGCGCGACCTGCTGCCGCGCCTCAAGGGCATGCGCGAGGCCCTGCGCGCACTGGCGCGCAGCCATGGGCACTGCGCCACGCTGCGCGCCATGCTGCGCAAGGAACGGGTCGGCGCCTGGCTGGGCCGGCTCGACGCCGCGCTGCTGGCCCTGGGCGCCGTGGCGCAGCCCGACCCGGTGATCGGCCTGGTCGGCCGCGTCGGTGCGGACGGTGCCGCCGCGCACGGCACCGACACGCAGACAACCGCTGCCGCGACGTCCCCCGGCCCCGGCGCGCCGCAGGCCGTCGGCACCATCGTGCTCGACCCCGAGAAAATGCGCCGCGTCGACGTGGTCGCCCTCATCCAGATCGCCAACCGCTGGTTCGCGCAGAACGAGCCCGGCAGTCCCGCGCCCTACTTCCTGGCCCGCGCCCTGGCGCTCATGAACGCGGACTTCCAGGAGATCGTGCGCAACCTCATGCCCGAGGCCCTGCCCCAGTTCAACAAGCTGGCCGGGCTGGGGGATCGTTCATGAACCGCCGGCCATCGGCCGCCGCCCGCCCGGCCGCGGACCGCCCCGCGCCCAGCGCCGCCCGCTGGCTCGGCGTGGCCGACGGCGGCCTGGACCTGCCGCAGCGCATCGCCCGCGACGTGGAGGAACTGCTCAACCACCTGTGCCCGCGCCCCGGCGGTGCGGCCGCCCCCGACGGCGCCTCGGTGCTCGACTGGGGCCTGCCCAGCTGCGTCGGCCGCACGGTGGACGAGGCTTTCCTGCGCGATCTCGCCGCCCGCGTCGCCGCCGCGCTGACGCACTTCGAGCCGCGGCTGGTGCCCGGCTCCATCGAGGTCGTGCCGCAGGCGGGCGCCAAGCACGTGCAGAGCCGCTGCGCCCTGGCCCTGCGCGCCCGGCTGCGCACGCCGGCAGCGGCGCGCGGCGGCGCGCCCGAACTGGACTGGGCGATCCAGGTCGACGCGCACCATGGCCGCGTCCTCGTCCAGGCCGGCGGCGCCGGTGCGCGCGGCCCGCGCTGAACGTCACCGCCTCGTCCATGCATCGCGAACTGTTGCAGGCCTATCACCGCGAGCTGCGCTGGCTGCGCGAGTCGGCCCAGGACTTCGGCCGCGCCCATCCGCAATTCGCCGCGCGCCTGGGCCTGCAGGACGGCGAGTCGCGCGAACCGCACATCGAGCGCCTGCTCGAAGGCGTGGCCTTCCTCACCGCCCGCACGGCCTGCCGCGTGGACGCCGAATACGACCGCCTGGCGCAGGACCTGGCCCAGGCCGTCGCGCCGGACCTGCTGTGCCCCCTGCCCTCGGGCAGCCTGCTGCAGTTCAAGCCGCTGCCCACCCTGCAGCCGCGCACGCGCAGCGTGATCCCGCGCCACAGCGCCCTGCGCTACCAGCTCGACGATGGCCGCGACCTGCACTTCCACACCCTGCGCGAGGTGGAACTGCGCCCGCTCGCCCTGGCGCTGCTGCCCCCACCCTCGCGCGCCGACATCGCGTGCGCCCTGCAGGACGCCGGGGCCCAGGGCGCCCCCGCCGAGCTGGTGCATGCCCAGGCCGTGCGCGTGGTGCTGCGCACCGCGCCCGGCCGGCCGCTGCGCGAGGCCGCCGGGCCCACGCTCGACCTGCAGTGCTGCGGCCCGCAGGCGCACTGGCTGTGGAACTTCCTGTCCCGGCCCGACCTGACGCTGCTGACCCTGTCCCCCGACGGCGGCGCCGCGCGCACCGTGCAGCGCGAAGCCGCGCTGCAGCCCGCCGGCTGGGCCGACGACGAGGCCATGCTGCCCGTGGACTGCGCCCTGCCCAGCGCCGTGCGCCTGCTGCGGGAGGCCCAGCTGTGGCCGCAGCGCTTCCTCGCGCTGCGCCTGGAACGGCTGCAGCAGCACCTGGCGGGCTGGGGCGGCGACGCCCTGGAGCTGTGGTGGCTGGCGCCCGAGCCCGGCCCCGCGCCCGCCCTGGCTGCCGAGGACCTGCGGCTGTTCTGCTGCCCCGCCGTGGGCCTGGCGCGCCGACGCTGCGAGCCCATCGTGCCCGGGCCGCTGCAGGCCGACTATCCGCTGCGGCTGCCCGAAGCCGGCGGCGGCGCGCCCGCCATCGTGGCAGTGGACCAGGTCGACTTCCGCAGCGCCCGCGGCGGCACGCAGCGCCTGCTGCCGCTGGCGGGCCTGCACCTCGGCGACACGGCGGACGAGGACGCCGCCGCCCCCACCTACGCCGTGCGGCGCGAGCCGCGCTGGCAGGGCACCACGGCCGGCGCGGGCACGCAGGACGCGATGGACTGGTGCATCGCGCCGGCCCTCGACCTGCCCACCGGGGACGCCGGCCACGACATGCTGCTGGTCTCGGTCTGGACCGCCCAGCCGGTGGACGGCCTGCAGCCCGACGACGCCCGCCGCTGGCGCCTCGACGAGGTCGCGGCCGTGCAGGGCGTGGCCGGCGTGGGCGCGCCGGTGAGCGCGCAGGGCCAGCCCATGCTGGCCGCCGATCGGCTGCTGCGGGCCCTGCACTGGCGCATCGACCGCTTCCAGGCCCTGCCGCCGGAGGCCTTCGCGCAGCAGCTCAAGGCCTGGCTCGGCCTCTTCTGCCGGCCGCAGCGCCTGCCCGGGCTGCTGGCCGTCACGCTGGCCAGCAGCATCCGCCGCGTGCCGGCCGAACGGGTGCACGTGCATGCGCGCGGCTGGCAGTTGCGCGCCGAGGTGGATGCGCGCACCGCCCACGACCCCGCCTTCGGCCTGTGGCCGCAGTTGCTGGCCGCCGTCATTCAGCGGCAGCTGCCCGGCAATGCCTTCGTGGAGTGCCTTTTCCTGCACGAGGGCCAGACCGTGCGCCAGGGGCTGGTGTGGCCATGAGTTCCCTGCTCCCGGCCCGCGCCGTCGACGCCTGGCTGCGCACGCTCGAAGGCCGCACCGGCCGGCGCATCGGCACCGAGTCGCCCGGCGCCTCGGGCCTGCGGCTACGCCAGCGGCCCGGCTTCGACGAGGAGCCGCGCGCCTTTTGGCACGACGCCGGCCCGCATGGGCCGGCCGAGCTCGTCTCCGGCCACTACGGCCTGCTGGCCCCCGCCGGCCCCATGCCCGACGGGCTGACCGAAGCCGTGCTGCACGCGCCCGACGGTGCCGAGGTGGCCGCCTTCCTCGACATGCTGGTGCAGCGCCTGGCCCAGCTGCACTACCGTGCCTGGGCCCGGCTGCGGCCCGAATGCGAGGCCCGGCATGCCGACGACCGCTTCCTTCAACTGCTGCAGCTGCTGGCGGGCGGCGACTTCTTCGCACCCCACCTGTCGTCAGCGCCGCCGGCGGCCGACGCGCTGCCGGCCCTGGCGCACCGACTGTTCGGCCTGGCCGTGCAGGTCCGCCGGCCGGCCGTCGCCTGGCAGCCCAACCCGCAGCCCATCGCGCTGCGGCAGGTGCGGCTGGGCCGCCAGCGCATCGGCCGCCGCGTGCCGCTCGGCGGCGCCCAGCACGGCAGCGTCCAACTGGAGGTGCTGGCCCGCGACGCGGCGCAGTATGGCGGCCTTCGCCAGCCGGAAGACGGCCGCCTGCGCGGCCTGCTGGCCCTGGCCCGCCAGTGCCTGGGCGCCCATGCCACGGTGCAGCTGCGCGTCGTGCCGCCCCGGCCCTGGCCGGCGGCGCGCCTGGGCCGTTCGGCCCTCGGCCGCTCGCGCCTCCACCGGCCAGGCGCAGCGGGCGCGCCGGCCGATTCCCCCTCGTCCCCATGAAGAAACTCACTCTCCGCTTCGGCGTGCCCGGCGTGTTCGCGCCCGATGACGGTGTGCTCGTCCACAGCGCCCGGCTGCACGAGGCCCTCAACGAAGTGCCGCGCGCCGAGCTGGAACTGCTGGTGCAGCCGGCCCTGGCGCCCGATGCGCTCTCGCTCCCCCGCTGGCCCGGCGCCCAGGGCGTGCTGCACTGGGCCGAGGGCGCACCGGGCAGCGGCGCGGGGCGGGTGTTCGCCGGCGTGGTGGACGAGGCGCGCACGCTGCTGGACGGCGAGGGCCGCGTCACCCGCATCGCCCTGCGCCTGCAGGCCTGGCCCGCCGCCGCCGGCGGCCGCAGCCATGCCCGGCGTCACCAGTTTTATGAAGGCCGCAGCAGCCTCGAGATGGCCGAAAGCGTGTTCTGCGCCGCCGGCGGCGTGTTCGAACGGGCGCCCGCGGTGCGCAGCGACGCGCGCGCCTACGAGGTGCAGTACGCCGAGTCGGACGCCGACTTCGCCCTGCGCGTGCTCGGCGAGGACGGCCTGGCCTGCACCATTGCGCCCGACTGGTCCGGCGCCGCCTTCCCGCCCCAGCCCGTGGCGCTGCGCATGCGGGTGTGCGACGCCCTGCGCGACCTGCCCGCGCCGGCCGATGCCGACGGGCTGCTGCCCCACCGCCCGGTGCAGGCGCTCGCGCTGGACGCCCGCCACGGCATCGAGATGCTCACGCAGGCGCGCCGCCGCGGGCCGGGCGAAGTGGCGCTCGCCGCCGTGCTGCCCCAGCAGCCCAACGTGGACCTGCGCGTGTCCGCCAGCCAAGCGGACGACGCGCATTGCTGGGTGGACGTCGCCACCCTCGGCCCCGCCCGCACGCGCCAGCAACTGGATCGCGAGGCCGAGGCCGCCGTGGCCGCGCCGCGCGCCGTGACGCAGCACTTCGCCACCGCGCTGCCCTGGGTGCGCGCCGGCCTGCGCGCGCAGCTGCAGGCCGCCGGCACGACGCAGAACGTGGCGCTGGTGGCCGCGCAGCTCGACTTCGGCCGTGACACGCTGGGCGAATGGCTGCTGTCCACCCAGGCCACGGCCCTCGACCTGCATGCCGCCTGGCGGCCCGTGCCGCCGCCGCGGCCGGTGCTGCCCAGCCTGCTCTACGGCACCGTGCTCGATGCCGCGGCCCAGCCCGCGCCAGCGCGCCAGCACGCCGAGCCCGACAGCCAGGTGCACACCGACGGCCAGGGCCGCGTGCGGGTGCGCATCGCCTGGCACACCCAGGCACGACGCGAGGAAAACGCCGACAGCAGCATCTGGCTGCGGGTGATGACGCCCTGGGCCGGCCACGGCGCCGGCTTCTTCGCGCTGCCGCGGGCCGGGCAGGAGGTGCTGGTCGGCTTCATCCAGGGCGACGCCGCGCAGCCGGTGGTGCTGGGCGCGCTCTATGCCGAGGTGGCCGAAGGCGGCGCCACGCCGCCCTGGCCGACCGCTGGCGGCGAGCACTGGGTGGGCGTGGGCACCCGCACCGACACCGGCCATGCGCAGCACCTGCGGCTCTCCGGCGACCCGGCGCGGCCGCAGGTCGAACTGCATGCCGCGCGCGACCTGGCGGTGGACACGGGCCGCGACATCGGCATGAAGGCCGGCCGGCACATCGACGGCCGGGCCGCCGACTCGGTCTCGCTGCAGGCGGCACGCGACGTGGACCTGCGCGCGGGCGCGGACGGCAGCTTCCAGGCGGCCACCGAGCTGCGCGTGGAGGCGCCGACCGTCAAGGTGCTGTCCACCACGAAGAACGACACGACGACGGGGGTCAGCTACAAGACCTCGAACACCAACTACGCGTCCTACATCCACGCCTTCGACGCCACGGCCTTCAAACAGAGCGTGATCGGGGACGAGATCAAGCTCGCCGCGCTCACGCATCAGGCGCGTGGGGCCAACACGGACCTCAACGGCCGGAAGATGGAAGTCACCATCGTCAAGGACGTGAAGGAGCTCCAGGAGTCGAAGTTCGTCGCGACGCTGGTCGAGTCGGTGGCCACCCTGCTGCACGAGGCAGGGCTGATCAACGAGACCTCGGGGGCCAAACTCAAGACCGCGGCGACGGACGTCAAGACGGGTGGCCCGAGCACCGACAGCTCGGCCATCCACACCATCCTGTAGCCCGCGCATGGCCAGAACCTCCCTGCCCCAATGCGCGGGCCTGCTCACCCATCCCTTCCAGATCGGCGGCGAGCGCCGGCTGGGGGCCGCCGTGACCGTGGCCTTCTCGCTCCGGCAACCCCATGAGCTTCGGGCCCAGGCAGAGCTGTGGCCGGCGCTCGCCCCCTGGCTGCCCGACATCGGCGCCCTCGACGCCGGCCTGCCCAAGCCCGGCGGCGAATGGCTGCTGGCCGGCACCAGCCATGCGCCGGGCGCACAGCCCATGGCCGGCTGGCAGGCCGCCGTCGCCCTTGGCCGCAGCCGCAAGACGCTGCAACTGCATGGCCCGCGCACGGCCGCCGCCGGCCCCGGTGCGACGGCCGCCACTGCGCAGCCGGTGCGCAGCGTGCCGGTGCGCTGGCCCCTGGCCTGGGGCGGCCCCGAGGTGGCCGAGAACCCGCAGGGCTGCGGCAGCCGCGCCGCGGCCGATGCCGGTGCGCAGGGCCCGCAGGTCGAACTGCCCGCCCATCCCTGGCGCGGGCCCGACCTGTCCTGCGTGCCGGCCGGCACCCTGCCGCTGCCCCTCACGCACCCGGCCCGCCAGCCGCGCGGCGGCCTCGTGACGCCCGACTACCTGGACACGGCCTTCCCCGGCCACCCCGCCGGCACCGACCGCGACGGCTTCCGCCTGGCGCCGCTCGACCAGCGCATCGACACGCCCTGGACCGGCGACGAGGCCTTCATGCTCACCCACTGGCATCCCGACCATCCCCGCCTTGCCGGCCGCCTGCCCGGCCTGCGCGCCGTGCTGCACGTCGGCGGGGAAGAAGACGCAGAGGCCGGCGACGGCGGCCTGCGCCCCGTGCCGCTGGCGCTGAGCACGGTCTGGTTCTTCCCCGACCTGCTCACCGGCGTGCTGGTGTTCCATGGCGACGTGCCGGTGACGCAGCTCGACGGCGCCGACGTCCAGCGGCAGATCGTGGGCCTGGAGGCCCTGGGCGCGCCGGCCCGGCCCGTGGC
>NZ_LDSL01000081.1 GCF_001476815.1 Pseudacidovorax intermedius
TTGCATCTCGCTCGTACCGAAACGGCGCGCGCGCAGGATCAAGCGCTTTCCGGCAGGACAGACCCGGGCGGGCTGGCAGCCTGCACCCGGGGGGCACGCTGCGCCCGCCGGTGCGAGCGATCTGCCGCATGTGCATGCGACAGCGGCGAAGCTGGTCGATGCGCTCGAAGAGCTGCGCGTCCAGGCAGGAGCGCGTGCGAGCCGGGCGTGAGCTGCGGTCCAGCAGGCCGCGCTCGCCATGCTGCTCGAAGCGCTGGAGCCACTTGCGTGCGGTGCGCGGGCTGATGCCCGCAGCCTCGGCTGCGGGCATCAGCCCCAGGGTGGCGATGCGCTGGACAAGCAATTTGCGTCCTTTGAAGGTCAATCTGGCATTCTTATGGCTGTTCACTCGGAAGATCCCTCTGGTGACTGAAGCGTGGTAACTCCAGTCTCCCAGACCCTTCCGGGTGAACAACCTATTGAGACATGACAGCTAGTTCCACCTGGGCACGGCGGCCGTTACGCGGAAGCACAATCGCCTGCAGAAAAATAAAGCGCCGCTGCCTGTAACCCGCACGCCCTGTGCGACGAATGGAAGGAGGCCCTGCCCGAATGAGTACCGCCGAAGCCCATCTGCGCACGCTGTTCCTGCGGGGACTCGATGGCGATGCGAATGCCTACCGCCAGTTCCTGTCGGAGCTGTCGGCGCACCTGCGCGCCTTTCTGCGGCGCCGACTGTTCGGCTGGCCCGACGACGTCGAGGACCTGGTCCAGGAGTGCCTTCTTGCCATGCACAACCAGCGACACACCTACCTGCGCGACCATCCCGTGACGGCCTGGGCGCATGCCATCGCCCGCCACAAGCTGATCGACCACCTGCGCCAGAAGTCCTCGCGCGAGGCGCTGCACGAGCCGCTGGACAATGCGCTCGAACTGGTGGCCGATTCGGAGGCCGAGGCGCAGGAGGCACGCCGCGACCTGCTGGTGCTGCTGGAGACGCTGCCCGACCGCCACCGCCTGCCCATCGTGCACACCAAGCTGCAGGGCCTGTCGGTGGCCGAGACGGCGCAGCTGACGGGCATGTCCGAATCGGCCGTGAAGGTGGGCGTGCACCGCGGCCTCAAGGCCCTGGCCGCACGGCTCGGCATCGACAAGGAGGCGGCCGCATGAAGACCGACGATCTGGTGAAGCTGCTGGCACAGGACACGGCGCCGGTGGCCGCGGGTGCGGCCTCGCGCCGGCTCGGGCTGGCGCTGGCCTGCAGCCTGCCGCTGTCGCTGCTGATCCTGCAATGGGATTACGGCGTGCGCGGCGACCTGTGGCGCGTGATGGCCCTGCCCATGCTGTGGGTCAAGCTGGCCGTGCCGCTCGCTGTGGCGGCGGCCGGCCTGCTGATGCTGCGGCGCCTGGCCAGTCCCGGCGTGGGGCCCGGCCGGTCCGGCTGGCTGGCGGCGGCCGCCATCGGGCTGCTGTGGGCACTGGCGGCGTGGCGCTGGGTCGAGATGCCGCAGGCCGGGCGCATGCCGGCGCTGATGGGCCAGACCTGGCGCACCTGCGTGGCCAACATCGGCCTGATTGGCCTGCCCGTGTTCGTCGCCGCCTTCTGGATGCTGCGCGGCATGGCGGCCACCCGGCCGCGCCGGGCGGGTGCCGCGGCCGGGCTGCTGGCGGGCGGTGCAGGCGCGGCGGTGTATGCGCTGCACTGCCCCGAACTGACGGCGCCCTTCCTTGCGATCTGGTACGTGCTCGGCATGCTGCTGCCGGTCGCGGTGGGCGCCGCGCTGGGGCCGCGGCTGCTGCGCTGGTAGGCGGGTCAGACCAGCGTCACCCCGGCCCAGCGACCGTCCGCGACCAGCGCGCGCACGCTGTCGCGCACCACGCCGCGGGCCGCCAGCACGGCGGGCGCCAGCTCTTCGTCGGACCGGCTGCACAGCAGGTTGACGCGGCGCGCCACCGGCGCGTCCAGCCGGGCATGGCGGAAGCGCCGGTCGGCATCCGGATATCGGCCCAGGGCGGCCCAAGGTTGCAGCGTGGCGCCCAGGCCGGCATCCACGGCGGCCATGACCATGGCCAGCGAATCGACCTCCAGCGCCACCTGCGGCGCGATGCCGGCGCGGTCGAAGGCGGCATCGATGGCGCTGCGCAGCCCGTGCGGGCCGGTGGGCAGGATCAGCGGCTCGGTGCGCAGCGCCTCGATGTCCACCTGCGGCGGCAGCGCCGGCTGGGCCACCGAGCGGATGAGGAACAGTGCTTCCTCCATCAGCGGCAGCACCTGCCAGCCGCGGCCCGCGCCGCCGGCCGGCTCGTGCAGCGCCAGCGCATCGGGCCGGTGGCCGAAGAGGATGGCGAGGTCCAGCTCGCGGGCACGCAGCATGGCCGCCAGGTGGCCCGACATGCCCTCGACCATGTGCAGCCGCACCTCGGGGTAGCGTTCGCGCATGGCCTGCATCAGCGGCAGGCCCAGCAGCGCCGAGGTGGTGGGCGCCAGGCCGATGCTGACGCTGCCCGACAGCCGGGCCTGCTGCGCCGAGCGCACCGCCTGCTCGGCATGGCGCAGCGTCAGCTTGGCCTCGTGGAAGAAGGCCAGGCCCGCTTCGGTGGGCGTCACGCCCTGCGGGCTGCGCTGCAGCAGCCGCGTGGCCAGTTCGCCCTCCAGGCGCGAGACCTGCTGGCTGAGCGCGGACTGCACCACGTCCAGTTCCAGGGCGGCGCGGCTCATCGAGCCGGCCTCGACGATGCGGACGAAGTAACGCAGCTGGCGCAGTTCCATGGGCCGCGATTGTCCTCAGCGGCTGGTGCGCCGTCGCCCCGTCATGCCGGGGGACGTCTCCCGGCCCTCATTCCGCCGTCAGCTTGCGCGCCCGGGCGATGGCGCCCCACTGGTCGTACTCCTTGCGCATGAAGGCCGCGAACTCGGCACGGGTGGTGGGCTGGGGCGTGAGCCCGTGCCTGGTCAGAGCCTCGCTCAGGCCCGGGTCGTTCAGCACCTTGACGATCTCGCGGTTCCAGCCGTCGAGGATGGGCGCGGGCGCCTTGCCCGGCGCGACGAAGGCATACCAGTTGAGGGCCTCGAAGCCGGGGGTCGATCAGGCGCTCGCCGCGCTGCTCGGGATGCGGCACCGTCAGGCCGATGCCCTCCACGGGCGGACAGTCGTCCGCCCACAGGTACAGGCCGAAGTCGCGCTCGATCTGCAGCGCGTTGTCGAACATGCACTGGCTGGACATCACCTTGCCCCGGCGCAGCTCGTCCGGGCTGCGGTTGGTGACCAGGGTGACGGTGTCGTCCCGGCCCTGCAGGGCGAGGGCCAGGGCCAGGGGCAGGCCGGACTGGCCCGCACCGACGATGGCGATCTTGCGGCTCATGGATGGTTCTCCTGGCGGATGCAGACGAAGAGGAAGGAAAGGAAGGAAGGCTTCGCGGTGCGCGGCCGGGGCTTCCCCGACCGTGGCAGGGCCATGCTAGGAAGCGGCCCGCACCGCCGCCATCCGCTGGCCACAGCGCCTGTCCGCCCGCTGCAGGCGTTGCGCACGCGCCGGCCAGTCGCGCCGAATTGCTTGACAACTAAACTAATTGAGGAGGAGACTCCATCCCAAGCCATCGCTAAGGAGCCTTTCCATGAACATCGTCTGCATCGGCGGCGGGCCGGCCGGCCTGTACTTCGCACTGCTGATGAAGAAGCACAACCCCGGTCACCAGGTGACCGTGGTCGAGCGCAACAAGCCCTACGACACCTTCGGCTGGGGCGTGGTCTTCTCGGACGCGACCATGGACAACATGCGTGCCTGCGACCGCGAGACGGCCGACGAGATCGAGCAGGCCTTCAACCACTGGGACGACATCGAGCTGCTGTTCAAGGGCCGGCGCATCCGCTCGGGCGGCCACGGCTTCGTGGGCATCGGCCGCAAGAAGCTGCTGAACATCCTGCAGGCGCGCTGCGAGGCGCTGGGCGTGAACCTGGTGTTCGAGACCGAGGCCGACAGCGACGCCGACTATCCCGACGCCGACCTCATCATCGCCAGCGATGGCGTCAACTCGCGCATCCGCAGCAAGTACGCCGACGTCTTCAAGCCCGACATCGTGGCGCGGCCCAACCGCTTCATCTGGCTGGGCACCAACAAGGTCTACGAGGCCTTCACCTTCGACTTCCAGCGCACCGAGCACGGCTGGTTCCAGGCCCACATCTACAAGTTCGACGACACCACCTCGACCTTCATCGTCGAGACCACCGAGGACACCTGGAAGGCCCATGGCCTGGACCAGGCCGACCAGCAGCAATCGATCGAGTTCTGCGAGAAGATCTTCGCCGGCGACCTGCAGGGCGCCAGGCTGATGACCAATGCGCGGCACCTGCGCGGCTCGGCGTGGATCAACTTCCAGCGCGTGGTCTGCGAGCAGTGGTCGCTGCAGAACGAGCACGGCAGCCACGTGGTGCTGATGGGCGACGCGGTGCACACGGCGCACTTCGCCATCGGCTCCGGCACCAAGCTGGCCATCGAGGATGCCATCGAACTGGCCCGCCTGTTCGCCCGTGAAGGCGACACCCGGGAGCACATCCCCGAGGTGCTCAAGGCCTACCAGGAAGCCCGCCGCGTGGAGACGCTGCGCATCCAGAACGCCGCCTGGAACGCCATGGAATGGTTCGAGGTGTGCGGCAAGCGCTACTGCGACCAGCTAGAGCCGGAGCAGTTCATGTACTCGATGCTCACGCGCAGCCAGCGCATCAGCCACGAGAACCTGCGCCTGCGCGACCGCGGCTGGCTCGAAGGCTACGAGCGCTGGTTCGCGCAGCGCGCCGACGTGCCGGTGCCCGAGGGCAAGACGCCACCGCCGCCCATGTTCACGCCCTACACGGTGCGCGGCGTCACGCTCAAGAACCGCATCGTGGTCTCGCCCATGGCGCAGTACTCGGCGGTGGACGGCGTGGCCGGCGACTACCACCTGGTGCACCTGGGCGCCCGCGCCATGGGCGGCGCGGGCCTGGTGTTTGCCGAGATGACCTGCGTCAGCCCCGAGGGCCGCATCACCCCCGGCTGCCCCGGCCTCTACAAGCCCGAGCACACGGTGGCCTTCAAGCGCATCGCGGACTGGATCCATGCCAACACCGATGCCAAATTCGCCATCCAGATCGGCCATGCCGGCGCCAAGGCCTCGACCCGCCTGGCCTGGGACGGCATCGACCAGCCGCTGGAATCGGGCAACTGGCCGCTGCTGTCGGCTTCGCCGCAGCAGTACCTGGAGGGCGTGAGCCAGGTCTCGCGCGGCATGACGCACGAGGACATGGCCGAGGTGAAGGCGCAGTTCGTCGCCACCACCCGTGCCGCCGCCGAAGCCGGCGCCGACTGGCTGGAACTGCACTGTGCGCACGGCTACCTGCTGTCGAGCTTCATCTCGCCGCTGACCAACCAGCGCACCGACGAGTACGGCGGCTCGCTGGAGAACCGGCTGCGCTATCCGCTGGAAGTGTTCGCCGCCGTGCGCGCCGCCTGGCCGGCGGACAAGCCGCTGTCGGTGCGCATCTCGGCCCACGACTGGGTGGAGGGCGGCATCACGCCCGAGGACGCGGTGGCCATCGCCAAGGCGTTCAAGGCCGCGGGCGCCGACATGATCGACTGCTCCTCCGGCCAGGTGAGCAAGAAGGAAAAGCCGGTCTACGGCCGCATGTTCCAGACGCCCTTCGCCGACCGCATCCGGCAGGAGGCGGGCATTCCCACCATCGCCGTTGGCGCCATCAGCGAGGCCGACCATGCCAACAGCATCCTGGCCGCCGGCCGCGCCGACCTGTGCGCCGTGGCCCGTCCGCACCTGGCCAACCCCGCCTGGACGCTGACCGAGGCCGCCAAGATCGGCTACACGGCCATCACCTGGCCCAGGCAGTACCGGTCGGCCAAGCCGCAGATGGAAGCCAACTTCGCCCGCGAGAAGGCCATGGCCGAGGCCGCGGGGGCCGCCAAGTGAGCGGCGCCGCAGGCCCGCGCCATGCGCTGGTGACCGGCGGCGGCCGCGGCATCGGCGCCGCCATCGCGCGGCGATTGCTGGCCGAGGGCTGGCATGTGACCGTGCTCGGTCGCAGCGCCGAGGCCGTGCAGGCTGTGGCCGCCGAAGACCCCGAGCGGCTGTTCGCCGTCAGTGCCGATGTGGCCGATGCCGAGGCGGTCTCGGCCGCGCTTGCCGCAGCAGAAGGTCGTTTCGGCCCCGTCGCCGCCCTCATCAACAACGCCGGCCAGGCCGAAAGCGCGCCCTTCCACAAGATGGACATGGCCCTGTGGCAGCGCATGCTGGCCGTCAACCTGACCGGCACCATGGTCTGCAGCCAGGCCGTGCTGCCCGGCATGCTGGCGGCAGGATGGGGCCGCATCGTCAACGTGGCGAGCACGGCGGGGCAGGTGGGCTATGCCTACGTGTCGGCCTACTGCGCGGCCAAGCACGGCGTGGTGGGCCTGACCCGCTCGCTGGCGCTGGAGCTGGCCACCAAGGGCATCACCGTCAACGCCGTGTGCCCTGGCTACACCGAGACCGATATCGTGCGCCAGAGCATCGAGCGCGTGGTCGCCAAGACCGGCCGCAGCCCCGAGGCCGCACGCGCCGAATTCGTCAAGAGCAATCCGCAGGGCCGCCTGGTGCAGCCCGACGAGGTGGCCGACGCCGTCGCCTGGCTGTGCGGCCAGGGCGCGGGGGCCGTGACCGGCCAATCCATTTCCGTGGCGGGCGGCGAGGTCATGTGACCGCGTCGTCGCCTTCCACCCCACCAACGCAGACAAGAACGGAGACCGCATGAGCAGCGACACCATCCCCCGCGTGGACCCGGCCCTGGTGGCCGGCAACCAGCGTCCCCTGGCCGGCTACGAGGCCCGGCACTTCCAGTGGTCGGTGAAGGAGGGCGTGGCCACCATCGTGCTGAACCGCCCCGAGCGCAAGAACCCGCTCACCTTCGACAGCTATGCCGAGCTGCGCGACCTGTTCCACCAGCTCAAGTGGGCCGATGACGTGAAGGCGGTGGTGCTCACCGGTTCCGGCGGTAACTTCTGTTCCGGTGGCGACGTGCACGAGATCATCGGCCCGCTGGTGCGGCTGAAGGCGCCCGAGCTGCTGATGTTCACCCGCATGACCGGCGAGCTGGTCAAGACCATGCGCGCCTGCCCGCAGCCCATCGTGGCCGCCATCGACGGCGTGTGCGCCGGGGCCGGCGCCATCCTGGCCATGGCCTCGGACCTGCGCCTGGGCACGGCCCGCAGCAAGACCGCCTTCCTATTCAACCGCGTCGGCCTGGCCGGCTGCGACATGGGCGCCTGCGCCATGCTGCCGCGCATCGTGGGCCAGGGCCGGGCGAGCGAGCTGCTCTACACCGGCCGTGCGCTGGGCGGCGAGGAGGGCGAACGCTGGGGCTTCTTCAACCGCCTGTGCGCGCCCGAAGAGGTGCTGGCCGAAGCGCAGAAGCTGGCCGCCCAGCTGACCGAAGGCCCGAGCTTCGCCAACGGCATCACCAAGACCATGCTGCATCAGGAATGGGCCATGACCATCGAGCAGGCCATCGAGGCCGAGGCCCAGGCCCAGGCGCTGTGCATGCTGACGCAGGACTTCACGCGGGCCTATGAGGCCTTCGTGGCGAAGCAGAAGCCCGTCTTCCAGGGAGACTGAGATGCACCAGTCCCCAACCATCTCGGCGTCGAGCCCCTCTCCCCTCGCGGGAGAGGGGTTGGGGAGAGGGGGCGCCTGCGCCCCGACGTGGCTGTCGTTCGGTACGACCGCCGTCGCCCCCTCTCCCCGGCCCTCTCCCGCGAGGGGAGAGGGGGGAATACCAGCCAGCGGGTCCTCGATGGCGGCATTCCGGTTCAAAGGCCGGGGAACGGCCACATCCCACGCGCAGGAGCACTGACCCATGGCCGACACCACCTACCTCGACTGGCCTTTCTTCGAGGCCCGCCACCGCGAACTCGCGCAGGCCGTGGACGCCTGGGCCGCGCAGAACATCTCCCAGGACCACGGCCACGACGTGGACGCCGAATGCCGCGCGCTGGTCAAGGCGCTCGGCGCAGGCGGCTGGCTCAAGCATGCCGTCGGCGAATCGGCGCAGGCCATGGACGCCCGCGCCATCTGCCTGATCCGCGAGACGCTGGCGCGCCACAGCGGCCTGGCCGACTTCGCCTTCGCCATGCAGGGCCTGGGCAGCGGCGCCATCAGCCTGCACGGCACGCCGGAGCAGCGCGAGCGCTACCTGAGCCGCGTCGCCCGCGGCGAGGCTATCTCGGCCTTCGCCCTCTCTGAGCCCGACGCCGGCTCCGACGTCGCCGCCATGCAGTGCAGCGCGCGGCAGGACGCCGACCACTACGTGCTCGATGGCGAGAAGACCTGGATCTCCAACGGCGGCATCGCCGACTTCTACGTGGTCTTCGCCCGCACCGGCGAGGCGCCGGGCGCCCGCGGCATCAGCGCCTTCATCGTCGAGGCCGGCACGCGCGGCTTCGAGATCGCCGAGCGCATCGAGGTGATCGCGCCGCATCCGCTGGCGCGCCTGCGCTTCACCGGCTGCCGCGTGCCCGCCGGCCAGCGCCTGGGCGCGGCTGGCGAGGGCTTCAAGGTCGCCATGCGGACGCTCGACGTGTTCCGCACCTCCGTGGCCGCCGCCGCGTTGGGCTTTGCGCGCCGCGCCTTCGACGAGGCCCTGGCCCGTGCCACCACGCGCCGCATGTTCAACGGCGTGCTGGCCGACTTCCAGCTCACCCAGGCCAAGCTGGCGCAGATGGCCACGGCCATCGACAGCGCCGCGCTCCTGACCTACCGCGCCGCCTGGCGCCGCGACCGCGGCGAGCCGGTGACCAAGGACGCGGCCATGGCCAAGCTCACCGCCACCGAGAACGCGCAGCAGGTCATCGACGCCGCGGTGCAGATGTTCGGCGGCCTGGGCGTGGTCAGCGAGCAGCCTGTGGAGCGGCTCTACCGCGAGATCCGCGCGCTGCGCATCTACGAGGGCGCCACCGAGGTGCAGCAGCTGATCATCGGCCGCGAGTTGCTGCGCGAGGCCGGCGCCGCCAAGGCGGCCTGAGCGCCCTCGGCCGGAGACCGCCATGACCGCCACCGCCCACGTCGACACCTTCGCGCGCGACCACCTGCCGCCGCCCGAGCAGCAGCCGCAGTTCATCTTCGAGCTGCCCGAACTGCAGATGCCCGCGCGGCTGAACTGCGCCACCGAACTGCTGGACCGCCATGTGGCCGAAGGCCGCGGCGACCGGCCCTGCCTCCTGGCGCCCGGCCTGCGCTGGACCTATGCCGAGCTGCAGGACAAGGCCAACCGCATCGCCAATGTGCTGGTGAAGCAGATGGGCCTGGTGCCGGGCAACCGCGTGCTGCTGCGCGCGCCCAACAACCCCATGCTCGCGGCCTGCTGGTTCGCGGTGATGAAGGCAGGCGGCATCGCCGTGGCCACGATGCCGCTGCTGCGCGCCAAGGAGCTGGTGCCCATCCTGGAGATCGGCCAGGTCACGCACGCGCTGTGCGACGCCGCCCTCGCCGACGAGCTGGCGCAGGCCGCGCAGAAGGCGCCGGTGCTGCAGCACGTCCGTCACTTCCATGCCGAAGGCCGGGACAGCCTGGAGGCGCTGATGGCCGAGGCCTCGCCGGTCTTCGACAACGTGGACACGGCTGCCGACGACACCTGCCTGTTCGGCTTCACCTCGGGCACCACCGGCGTGCCCAAGGCGACCATGCACTTCCACCGCGACGTGATGGCGGTGTGCCACTGCTGGCCGCCGCACCTGCTGCGCGCCACGGCCGACGACGTGTTCATCGGCAGCCCACCGCTGGCCTTCACCTTCGGGCTGGGCGGGCTGGTGCTCTTTCCCATGTCCGTGGGCGCCTCGACCGTGCTGCTGGAAAGGGCCGGCCCGCCTCAGCTGTTGCAGGGCGTCCAGGACTTCGGTGCCACGGTGTTGTTCACGGCGCCGACGTCGTACCGGCTGCTGGCCGAGCAGGGCGCCGTGCTGCGCGCCACGCCACTGCGCAAGTGCGTCTCGGCCGGCGAGGCACTGCCGGCCACCACCCGCGCGCTGTGGAAGCAGGCCACCGGCATCGAGCTGATCGACGGCATCGGCTCGACCGAGCTGCTGCACATCTTCATCTCGCACGACGAAGCGAATGCGCGGCCGGGCGCCACCGGCAAGCCGGTGCCCGGCTACCGTGCCCGCATCGTGGACGAAGCCGGCAACGAGCTGCCGCCAGGCACGGTCGGACGCCTGGCCGTGCAGGGCCCCACGGGCTGCCGCTACCTGTCGGATGCGCGGCAGGCGCAGTACGTGCAGGGCGGCTGGAACCTCACCGGCGACGCCTACCTGATGGACGCCGACGGCTACTTCTTCTACCAGGCCCGCACCGACGACATGATCATCTCGGCCGGCTACAACATCGCCGCGCCCGAGGTGGAAGAGGCGCTGATGCAGCACCCGGCCGTGGCCGAATGCGCCGTCATCGGCGCGCCCGACGCCGAGCGCGGCCAGATCGTGCAGGCCTTCGTCGTGCTGCGGCCCGGCGCGGGCATCGCCGATGACGCGATGGTGCGCACGCTGCAGGACTTCGTCAAAGCGACCGTTGCGCCCTACAAGTACCCGCGCTCGGTGGTCTTCGTGGCGCAGTTGCCGCGCACGCAGACGGGCAAACTGCAGCGCTTCGTGCTCAAGCAGGCCGCGCAGGCGGCGTCGATGGCGCCGACGACCGAGGCGACTCCGGCGACGTCCGCAAGACGGGTGGGAGCGGCCTCGTGATCCGCGTCGCCACCCCCGCCGATCAGGCCGAGGCCGCCGATGCATCGCCGGCCCGCTTCGCGTGCACGCAGCTCATCCGCTTCTCGCACTGCGACCCGGCCGGCATCGTCTTCTTTCCCCAGTACCTGGTGATGTTCAACCAGCTGGTGGAGGACTGGTTCAACGACGGCCTGGGCGTGAACTACGCCGGCATGATCGCCGGCCGCCACATCGGCCTGCCCATCGTGCGGCTGGAGTGCGACTTCCGCGCCATCAGCCGGCTGGGCGACACCGTCGAGCTGGGCCTGGCGGTGGAGCGCGCGGGCGGACGCTCGCTCACGCTGGCGCTCCAGTGCACCGGCGCCGACGGCGAACTGCGCGTGGCCTCGCGGCAGGTGCTCGTCTTCACCAGCCTGCAGACGCACCGCGCCATCGACATTCCGCCGGACGTGCGCGAGGCGCTGGCGCGCTTCGCGGCCGATCCCGCCGCCACCTGAGTTTCAACGTCTTTTCCCCGCAGGAGTCCCGCATGCAAGTTCTTCTTCCTCCCGGCTGGCCGCGCCCCAAGGGCTATGCCAACGGCGTCACCGCCAAGGGCCGCATGGTCTTCGTGGCCGGCATGATCGGCTGGGACGCGCAGGGTGTGTTCCACACCGACGACCTGGGCGAGCAGGTGCGCCAGGCGCTGCAGAACATCGTCGAGGTGCTGCGTGAGGCCGGCGCCAGCCCCGAGCACATCGTGCGCATGACCTGGTACGTGACCGACAAGCGCGAGTACGTGGCTGCCTATCCGGCCATCGGCAAGCATTTCCGCGAACTCATCAACTGCTACAACGCCGCGATGACCGCGGTGGAGGTGTCGGCGCTGGTGGAAGACCGCGCCAAGGTGGAGATCGAGGTCACGGCGGTGGTGCCGGACTGAAGGAGCCGCGCCCGCTCCATACCTGTCGGCGGCACCCAGCGGGCGATTTGTGTAAGTTCACGGAACCACGGGCCCCAGCGAAGCGCGATCACAGCGTCCGCGCCGTTCCCCTTTCGACAGGCGCAGGGTGAACGGCAGGTGGCAGGCCGCGGCCGCGCGGTCGGGCGCATCCCCGGTCATCCTGCACCTCCGAGCCCCCAGCAAAAAGCCGGCATGCGTTCGCATACCGGCTTTCGAGGTGCCCGCAGGCTGTCGCCCTTCATTTGGCCCGCTGACGACGGGCCCGACGTGGGCGCCACGAGGTCTGATTACAGACCGGCCTTGCGGTAGACCGACAGGCTGCCCTGTGTGTACTGCGTGGGGATCGTGCTGTTCACGAAGGCCTTGGCATCCAGGTTGGACGTCGGGTTGTGGGCAGCAGCCACGGCTTCGGCCTGCACGGCGGCACGGCTGCGGGGAGCGGCCGGTGCCGCGGCGACTTGCTGGCCGACGTATTCCAGGTTTTGCTCGGCGCGGGCGGCTTGCATACCCTGGGCGTTCACTTCGGCGCGGCTCAGGGCCGACACGGGGGCGACGACGCCCTGGTATTCCTCGGCGTGGGCGCCGGCAACGGCGGCGAACGACAGGGCGGCGAGGGCGATGATCTTCGAGGTCTTGGTCATGATTTTTCTCCTGTAGGCAGGCAATGCGTTGAACAGAGCTGGCAGGGCACCCGCCCCGCCGGCTTCGGGTCTGCGTTCAATCGCTGGCCCGTGAGATGAATTGTGGACCTCGAATCTAGGGAAAACCCTTCCTTCCGGGGAACGTGATGTTCATGGCAAGGAAACAATCGATCCCGCTCGGTACGCGGAAGCGCCGCCGCAGCAGGGTGCCGGTCAACCGCCCGAAGCGCCGATGCCTGCCCTACTCGTGGTCGCGCACAGCCGATACCCGACGCGGTAGATGCCCTGCAGCAGAAAGCCGTGCGAGCCATCCATCGGCAGCTTGCGCCGCAGGCGGTACACATGCGTGTCCAGCGAGCGCGAGCCGGTGCTGGCCCACGGCGCAATGGCCGCAGCGATGAGATGTTCGCGCGGCACGGTGCGGTCCAGTTCGCGCATCAGGCGCGCCAGCAGCCTGAACTCGCATTCGGTGAGCACCACACGCCGCAGCGCGGCCGCCGGCCCGTGCTCGCGCACCAGCACGCTGTGGGTGGCCGGCTGCAGCCGCCAGTCCCCGTACTGGCGGTCCGCCTCGACTCGGGGGCGCGCCAGCCGCGCGATGCGCCATCGCAACTCCGCCGTGGCGATGGGCTTGAAGGCGTAGTCCTCGGCCTCCAGGCCCAAGGCCCGCTTCAGCTCGCCCTCGGCCAATGCCTCCGGCAGCAGCACCAATGCGGGCGCGCGCCCGCAGCCGGCGGGCAGTGCCAGCGCGGGCAGCCGGCCGCCGAAGTCGCGCAACATCGCCCAGTCCACCACCATGGCATCCACCGTCTGATGGTGCAGCGCGTGCAGCGCCTGCACGCTGCCGATGCTGCGAAGCACCGTGCGCCCTTCCTGGCCCGGCAGCGGCAGCTGCAGCGCCTGGCGCATGCGCTCCATGTGGGCCGGCTCGCCGTCGATCAAAGCAATCTGCATCGTTTCACTTTCAAAGGGCCGGGGTGCCGCTCACCCGCCCGCGTCGCCTTGGGCACCGTCGAGCTCGTCGCGCAGGGCCGCGTCGCCCCGGTGCGCGGCAACGCACATCGCCATCGCCACGCAGGCGAGGCTGGCGCCCAGGATCAGCCCGAGCAGCAAGCTCAGCCAGCTGGGCATGGGCGGCTCCCGTTCATGGCGGCTGTCCTGTTCACCACTGCCAACCCGCACCCACGCTGGCGCCCACCTTGCCGCGGCTGTTGACCGTGCCGCCGGCCTTGAGCACCCAGCGCCCGGACTCGTCGATGCGCGACAGCCCCACCGCCAACGCCGCCTCGCCGTCATAGCTGCCCACGGCCGCAGACGTCATGTTCTTGCCCGGCGCCCACGGCTGCGGCAGCCCGGCCAGGGCCATCGCCGAGGCCACCCCGGCCGAGGCCTGCTGCCGGTTGCTGGTGATCTGCTGCTGCAGCTGGGATGCTCGCGCATCGTTGTACTGCTGCTGCGCCTGCAGCCCCGCGTTCAGCTGCTGCACGTTCACCGCGTCCGTCGGGGCGACGCCTGCGGCGACGTTGGAGACCGTGGTGGGGGTGCTGCCATCGCCGAGCACGACGTGCTGGGCGTCGACGCTGCCGTCCGCGCGGCGGGCGTACTGCACGCTGCCGGCCTGCACGGCCTGCAACTGGCGCACGTTCACCGCATCGGTGGCCTGCGTGCCGCCGGCCACGTTGGTGATCTGGCGTTCACCGCCTGCCGTGCCCACGGAGACGGCGCCTTGGGTGGAGGTCACCGCCTGACCGGTGAAGGCTTCGGCTTGGCCGTTCATGCCCGGCCGGTCGGCCACGCTGCCGGCGCCCAGCGCAACGCCGCGGCTGCTCTGCACCACGGCGCCGTTGCCCAGGGCGGTGCCCTGGGGCGCTGCGCGGGCGACCGCGTTGTCGCCGAAGGCTGCGCCGCCCTGGTCGGCCTGGGCGCCGGCGCCCACCGCCACCGAGTTCAGGGCCACTGCATTGGCGCCGATGGCCACCGAGTTGACGCCCGTGGCCTGGGCGCTGGTGCCGATGGCGATGGAATTGGTGTTGCTCGCCAGCGCATTGGCGCCTTGCGCGATGGCACCGTTGCCGCTGGCCACCGAGCCGGGGCCCATGGCGATGCTGTCGGTGCCCGTGGCCGAGGCGTCGGCGCCGCTGGAATTCGCCCTGAAGTACTTGATGCCGCCACCGGCAGCGATGCCGTTGGCAAAGGTGTTCAAGTTGCCCACGGAACTGCTCAGGCTGCCCAGGGCGTCGCCCACGTTGTTGTAGGTGGCGCTGCCGGCCGTGCCGCCGGCGCTCACCGTGTTCAAGGTGTAGCTGGGCGCCTGGATGCTGCCGTCGGGGTTGACCTGGGCACCGCCGCCCAAGGCCGTGGTGATGCCGCCGAGCTGGCCCACGGTGGCCGCATCGTTGGTGGCGGTGCCGTTGGCCACACCGCTCAGGCGCCGGTCGCCGCCGGTGCCGGTGAAGGACACGGTGGTGCCACCCGTCGAGCCCCCCACGGTGATGCCGCCATTGCCTGGCGAGCCACCGGTCTGCTGCACCAGGCCGGTGGTGCCGTTGGTGACGTTGGCAGCCAAGCTGCTCAGCGCCTGGTTCGTGGCGTAGAGCTGGCTGCCGTTGACGGCGTCCGTGCTGGTGCTGCTCACCTGGCCTGCGGCCACACCCTGGATCTGGCGGTTGCCCACCGCCAGCGCGGCCGTCGGGGTGCCGCCGGCAAAGGTGTAGCTCGTGCCCAGCAGCGTCACACTGGGGGTGGCCTGCACAGCCGTGGTCTGGGAGTTGCTGCCCAGCGCCACGTCGTCGGCGCCGGTGGCCTGGCTGTTGGCGCCAAGGGCCAAGCCGCGCGAGGCCGTGGCGCCTACGCGAGCACCGCGGCCCAAGGCGACGGCGTTGTCACCCGAGGCCTGCGCGCCCGTCGTCGCCGTTGTGTCGCTGCCGCCGATGGCGATGGCATTGCGGCCTGAGGCAGAGGCGCCGGTGACCGTGCCCGCCCCCGTGGTGTTCGTGGCGCCGCCGATGGATACGGCGTTGACGCCGGTGGCCGAGGCACCCACAGCGGCGCCGGGGGCGGCCGCGTTGTAGGCACCGCCCATCACCACTGCGCTGGTGGCAGCCGAGCCGGAGGATGCCGGCGTCGCATTGGCCGCCGCCGCGTTGTCGCCCGCGCTGCGACCGCCGGCCACAAAGGACGCCGTGCCACCCGCCGTCGCGCCCCAGCCCATCGCGATGGCCGACTGCGCCTGCGCGTTGGCCGCCACGCCCAAGGCCATACCGGCCGTCTGCGTTGCCAAGGAGTTCGAGCCGATGGCCACCGTGCTGTACGCCGTGATCGGGCTGCCGTTGCTGCCGCTGCCCGCGTTCAGGCCCATCGCCACGTTGCCGTTGCCCGTCACCCAGGTGCCCGCGCCGCTGCCGAAGGCCGCGTTGCCCGAGCCTTGCACGCGCGAGCCGGCCCCCACGCCCACGGCCGTGTTCTCGCTGCCCGTCACGAACAGCGAGGAGCTCGCACCGATGCCCACGTTGTAGCTGTTGCCCGCCGCGCCGTAGCGACCGGCGTTGTCGCCGATGGAAATGCTCTCCTCGCGCGCTTCGGCGTACTGGCCCAGGGCCACCGAGTTCACGCCGAAGGTCTGCGTCGAATCCCCCAGCGCGATGCTGGAGGCATAGCCCGCCTGCGCCTGCCGGCCCAGCGCCAGGGAGCCCGCCACCGCGAAGGTCCCGCGCCCGATGGCCACGCCCTCGTAGTCGTTCGTGTGCGCGCCGCTGCCGATGGCGATGCTGTACTGCGCATTGGTGTCGTTGGTGGCGTTGTGGCCGATGGCGATGCTGTCGATGCCGCCTGCGCTGCTGCCGCGGCTGATGGCCAGCGAGTCCGGGCCGTTGGCCGTGGAGCCCGTGCCCACCGCATTGGAATTGGCGCCGTTGGCCGTGCCGCTGGCCACCTGCGACCAGGCCGCGCCTGCGTGCAGCAGCACCAACGCTGCCGCGGCGGCAGCCACCTGGGTGCGTTTGGCGTGTGTGGTGGCGTTTGTCGTGTTCTTGATCGTGTCCATCGCTTGATTCCCGCTCCGGCCTCTGGCCCTGTGTTGAATTCGCTGTTGGGGCACGCACGACGCCGCCGTCGTGCGCGCCATGCCTGGTGGGGGGTTACTGCGTCTGAAAGTCCAGTCGCGCCGTGAACGGCGTGGCCCCGGTGGGCGCGAAGCCGCTGGACTTCAGCAGCGTCTGCACCTGCACCTGCACCCCCACCGCACCGCGCGCGGAGGCGCTCACGCCATTGAGGTCCAGCACCAGGGTGCCCGGTCCTGTCAGCAGCAAAGGCCCGGCCGTCGTGCCGCCTTGCCCCGTACCCGAGTTCGGCACATAGCGCAGCGGCACCACGCTGCCGTCGCCCGCACGCGCCTGCAGGACCGCCACACGCAGGGCACCGGGCGCCGGGTCCGGACTGGTCTGCACCGTCGGGGACCACGCGAACAGGTCACCGCGCTGGCCCGGCAGCGCTTGAACCATCACATCGCGCGTGGCCGCACCGTCGTCGCATGCCACGATCAGCATGGCGGTCTTGACGCCCACCTGCTTGTAGCCAGACACCTCCTGCGAGTCCGGCAAGGGCATGTAGCTCTTGTTGCCGAAGTCCAGGTCGTTGGGCGACACGCTCATGGTGCAGGTGGCCATGGCCGCCGGCGCCGCCGTGGCGGCCGCCACGAGCACCAGCACGCCGAGCCATCGATGCAGTTGCCGTTTCATTCGGTTGGTCATGCCGTTCCTCTTTCTCTGGTTGCGCCCACTCACTTGCACACCGCCTTGCCGCTCTCGAACAGTTCGCCGTCCTTCTTGGGGCTCGTCTCGATGTCCTGCACCAGGCAGCGCTTGCCGCTGGGCAGCTCCACGTAGAACATGTCCCCGTCCACCATGCGGCTGACCATCACCCGCCCGCCCTGCGCGGTCGAGCTGAAGAACTCGTCTCCACCACGCAGCACCGCCAGGCCGGACGGCACCAATTGCCCATCTGCATCCCGCACCTCCAGCAGCACCCGCCGCACCCGCTTGGCCCCGAAGTCCACCGACAGCACCGCGCCCCGGCCCGCCTGCACCACCTGCAAGGGGTTGTCCACGTCGACGTCCAGCGACGCATCCTTCAGGCTGGCCTCCAGCCGCGAGTCCTGGTAGGCCAGCAGCGAGGGCACCGCCGCAAAGCCCCCCGGGCCCGACCACACCGGCCCCTGCGGCGTGTCCACCTTCAGGCCCACCACGTTGCCGGTGTTGATGCCGCCAAAGGTGTCGGCCACCGCATACGGCGAGAAGCCCACGCCCATGGGCGTGGCCAGCACGCTGCCGGTGATCTCCCCGTAGTAGCTGCTGCCGCCCTGGCGGTCGCTCACGCCCAGCGTCAAGGACGTGTAGCGCGGCACCACCGTGATGGAGCCCGAGGCCTCGGTGCCCCGGCCGTCGTCGGCGCGCTCGGCCGAGACGCGGTAGCTCAGCATGTCGTTGATGCGCTGGTCGATGCCCGTGCCGTAGCGCGTGACGTCGTTGCTGCGCCGCGCGTAGGTGGTGCTGGTGGCATTGCTGCCCAGCGGGATCGACAGGTTGGCGTACACGTAGGTGTTGGGCTGCTGCAGCACCCAGCCCGCCCAGGGCTGGCGCGGGTCCACCAGGTACGTTCTGGCCGTGTTGCGCGAGACGCCCAACTGGAAGTTCACCCGCTGCCAACTCGTGCCCCAGGCCAGCGAATAGATGTGGCCGGGCTCGCCGTCGAAGTAGGTCTCGCGCGTGATGCCGGCGGAGACGGAGCCGAAGCGCCCCAGGCTCCAGCTGGCGGTGGCGCCCAGCTGGGATCGCGCCCCGATGCCCACGATGGGAGCCTGATAGATGCTGGCCGCGTCCTGCACCGTGCGGTAGCCGACGGTGCGCAAGTTGCCGGAGACGCCCAGGGACACGTCCTTGCTGGCCTGCCAGGCCACGGCCGCGCTGCCCTGGGCACCATTGGCATCGCGCCGGCCATCGCGCGAGGCCAATACCTGGCCGAAGGCGCTGGCGTTCTCCGCGAACTTCCAGTTGGCCGCCACGCCGGCGGAGGTGTAGCTGCGCGAGACCAAGCCACCGACGGTGCCGCTGACCGGCCCCAAGGCCCAGCCATAGGCGCCCGTGAGCACCGGCACGCGGTCGTAGGTGCGCACGTCCGTCTGGTCCCACAGCTGGCCGGCCGCGATGGTCAGGCCGGCGTTCTGGGTGTTGTCGGATGCCAGCAGCAGAGACGAAGCGGGAACCGTGATGATCTGCTCGCTGCCCGTCTCCTCGATCACCCGCACCTGCAGGTCCGCGCCCTTGTTGGTGAGCGGGTAGTCCGTCAGCGTGAAGGGGCCCGGGGGTACCACCGTGGAATACAGCAGCACGCCGTTCTGGCGGATTTCCACCCGTGCCCGGGTGGAGGCCACTCCGGTGATGGGGTAGCTCTGCATCTGGCGCAGGCCGCGCTCCGGGAACCACTGCGCCCCGGTGATGGGCAGGCCCGAGTACAGCGGGTTGATGGTGGTGATGCGGCCCGCCTGCAGCACCTGCTTCTCGTCCACGAAGGTGCGTTGGGCGTAGGCGGACTGCCATCTAAAACGCCCCACGCCGTCGCCCTCGCTGTACATCTGGCGCGAGCGCACGATCCAGTCGGCCGCGTTGAAGCCAAGCTCCGTGTCCAGGTAGCGCGAGGTGCTCTTGTAGCCGCCGGCCCATTGGCTTTCGTAGGCGTAGCCGCGGTAGTTGAACAGGGCGCCGATGCCGCCGGTTTCGGTGCGCAGGGAGCGAGCCACGGGCACGACGTCCTCCGCAGGGACAGTCAGATCGACAGCGCCTTCGTTCGGGCGCAGCACGATGAGCGTGCGGGGCGAGACGTCGCGGTAGTCCGGGCAGGCAACCTCGGCGTCCACCTTGAGGTTGGGTTTCTCTAGCGCGAACTGCTCATAGGACTTCAGGCCCAAAGACCTCAAAAGGGCAGGCGTGAAGCACAGCTTGCCCACGGCGTCGAAGGTGGCGCTCTTGCGGCCGAGTTCGTTGCCGTTGACGGTGAAGGTGACGGGCTGGGCACCGGGCTGGAAGCGCGGGCCGTTGCGGAAGTACTCGGCGATGCGCGGGCTCAGACCCCGTTCGCGCAGCAGTTCGGTGTCGAACTGCGCCACCGTGCCGTCACCGGCGGCTGCGGCAATCTGAACCGCAGAAGCCGAAGAAGAGCCTGGCTTGCCTGTGGAGGCCTGTGCGATTTGAGTGGGCGGCGTCTGTGCATGCAGGCAGCTCGCACTCGCCGCCATGGCCATACAACCCAGCCGCGCCCTCAAACGCAGGCGTGAGTTCCCCCTCAACGCCCGCGGCGCCGTATCGATTTCCCTCAAGCGTCACCCCGCTTCTTGTTGTGGACGTGCGACCCGATTCAGGTCGGATGGAGTTGGAAGATGAACAGAGGCCGCTGCAGCAAAGGCAGGGCTAGGGCGTCGCAGCGCTCGCCACAGGCGCGCTGGTGACTGGGATCTCGTACGGGTCCACCGCGAAGCCCCAGGGCGATGCGGGGAAGATGCGGATCGACTTCACGGTCGAGGCATCGACGTCCTTGGGCAATTCGATGACGTGCTTCTCGCCGGGGAGGACGTAGGTGTCTTTGAGCAGGCGCACTGGCGCCTTCATAGGCAATAGCTCGGCGTCGGCCTTGAGGCGGACCACGAACGGGCTGTCGTTGGCCACTTCCATGGCGCCACTGCTGCCGCGGGAGATGACTAGTTTTTTCCACGGCTCGGGAATTTGCTCGAGATCGGCGGGCGAAATGACAAGCGGGATAGTCTGCCGGACGTTGACATTCACAATTGCAGACTGGGAATTGGTTCGTTTAGGTGGAATTCCCTCAAAGCTTACTCTTTTCAAATACTGCTTTTCCAAGCCGATAGCGGGCTTATCTAATGCGACGCGAACGACTTGCCTGCCATTTGCCTCTATTCGCGCCACTGCTGGAACAGGCAATACTGTGAGTTTTTCGCTGCCCGGCAAGTCAACTATTTTTACATTCATGATCATCGGTTGATCTTCAGTGTTTTTTATGCCGATTTGTGCTTGTCCCGATGCTGCTGACAGCAACAAAATCGTAGACTCTGGTTGCAAACCAGTTGCGTTAGCGCCCAAGCAAAATAAAAAAATTTCTAATGAGACTGGGAATATCAAATATGATTTAAACTTCTTCATTGCTTTTGACTGCCCTCTTACGAGGGCAGTCTGAGTTAATTAAAGGTAATCCACGTTTACAGTCGAATTGCCGTCTAGCGTGATTGCGCTCGTAGCAGAGTCGACCAACGCCTTGTTAACAAGCGCGTTAATAGTCAGATTGCCGGTGATTTTCGCGAGTGCCGGAGGCGCCGTGTCCGAAGCTGCGAGTTTGAAACCGGTAGAATTAACGCCGCTGAACAACGACGCCGAATCGCCCGTTGCGGTAGTCCAGGCGCCAGTGGTGTTCCTAGCCCGCACCAGAGCTCCTGCAGGTGCTGCGGGGGTGGCAGCTGTCGTAGCAGCAACTTGCAGAGCCGAATAATTGACGGCGTAAGCGCCAATGTTGGTGCTGCCATTGACACCTAGGCCAAACCGAGATGCATCAGATCCGTCAATGGCAGGCTTCGAGGACGATCGATTATCGGCCCAGCTAAGAGACACAGCGGTTGGCGCCCCACAGGTGACGTCAAGAGAAATATTCTTTGCCGGCATAACATAGTAGCCAGCATAAGCTGAGTAAGCTTTGACTGTTCCAGCTGGCAGAGTACCAAAATCAACCGCGCCAGAGCTCCCCAACGTGATGGCACAAGCTTCCGGGCTGATCGTCCCGATGACGGTCATGTTGGCACTAGCCGCATATGAACCCACAGACGCCAGAGCCACAGCACCGGCAATCATTGCTTTCTTAAACATCTTAAAAACTCCAATTAATCAATTTGCGCCGCAGCCGCCGTTTTGCGGGCGCGGCATTCATTACTATTTCCAGATCTCTTCTCTTTGGGATGGAATGTCTTGTCGTTCTGTTGCTCGGTTCCTCCTTCTGGTGAGCAATTGATCACTTGCAGCCTGCAACCAGGCACGCGCGGTCCCGACGGTCCGCACGGCCTGCCTGCATATCGAGAAATGGGTTGCACCGGACAAGGCCGATGTCGTCGATCCGCAGCCCGGGCCCGCGGGGCGCGGTGTGGGCCTTGTCCGGCGTCGACACGCCGCCGCGGGCCCCCGGCCAAGCCGGCGTCGTGCCAGCGCGGTGTCCCCAGGCGGCACACGCCGCAAGCCCGAATCCCCACGCAAAAAGGTGCCTCTTCGCCCGCCAGGCATGAAGGCGCGATGCCTTGAGACCGCACTCTGGGTGGCGTCTTGGCGCGATGGCTCGTCGGACGGGGGTGCTCGCGAGGACTTGCAAAAACGATCCTTTATGCAAATATCCATTTCGCACCCCTTTCGGACCCCTCTTCCCTAGGGAGAGGGGCGCCAAAAAGGCCCCGAAATCGTCCCGGCAAAAAGGATCCTTTTTGTCAACGAAGCCCCATCGAACTTCTGCCGCTTTCGTGTGTTTTCACACACTTAGCA
>NZ_LDSL01000082.1 GCF_001476815.1 Pseudacidovorax intermedius
GAGCAGCATGCGCCCTCGGCGCGGAGGTTTTCACAGCATGCCAGCCCTCTCCCCTCGCGGGAGAGGGCGGGGGAGAGGGGGCTGCGGCGGTCGCGCAGCGCCAAATCGAGGTCGTGGTGCCCCCTCTCCCCAACCCCTCTCCCGCAGGGGGAGAGGGGCTTCAGGGCAGCGGCGCTTCAAGCGAAGAACCAGTAGCAGACGGCGATGGCGGCGACCACGCCGGCCAGCTCGGCCAGCAGCGCGCAGCCCACCGCATGCCGCGCCCGCTGGATGCCCACCGCGCCCAAGTACACCGCCAGCACGTAGAAGGTGGTCTCGGTGCTGCCCTGGATGGTGGCGGCGGCCAGCGCCGGGAAGCTGTCCACGCCGTGCGTCTTCATGGTCTCGATCAGCAGCGCGCGCGCCGCGCTGCCCGAGAAGGGCTTGACCAGCGCCGTCGGCAACGCATCGACGAAGCGCGTGTCCCAGCCCGTCTGCGCCACGCACCAGCGGATGCCGTCCAGCAGCAGGTCCAGCGCGCCCGAGGCCCGCAGCACGCCGATGGCGCAGAGCATGGCCACCAGGTAGGGCAGCAGGCCCCTGGCGACGTCGAAGCCTTCCTTGGCGCCTTCGACGAAGCGGTCGTACACCGCCACGCGCTTGAGCGCACCGACGACGAGGAATGCGATGACGATGCCGAACAGCACCAGGTTGCCCATCAGCGAGGACAGCTGCGCCAGCGCCTGCGCCGACAGCGTGGCCAGCAGCGCCATGAAGCCGGCCAGCAGCGCCGCGCCGGGCAGCAGGTAGGCCAGCACCACCGGGTCCCACAGCTTGAGCCGCTGCACCAGGGCCACCGACAGCAGCGCCACCAGCGTCGAGGCGCTGGTCGCCAGCAGGATGGGCAGGAAGACCAGCGTGGGGTCGGCCGCGCCCTGCTGCGCGCGGTACATGAAGATCGTCACCGGCAGCAGCGTGAGCGAGGAGGCGTTGAGCACCAGGAACAGGATCTGCGCGTTGCTCGCCGTGTCCGGCCGCGGGTTGAGCGTCTGCAGCTCGCGCATGGCCTTCAGGCCGATGGGCGTGGCCGCGTTGTCCAGGCCCAGCGCGTTGGCCGCGAAGTTCATGGTGATCAGCCCCAACGCCGGATGGCCGGTCGGCACCTCTGGCATCAGCCGGCGGAAGAGCGGCCCCAGCGCCCGCGCCAGCAGCGCCACCAGCCCGGCCGCCTCGGCGATGCGCAGGAAGCCCAGCCACAGCGTGAGCGTGCCGAAGAGCAGCAGCATGAGCTCCACCGACAGCTTCGCCATGGCGAACAGCGCCTCGACCATGGCCGCGAACACCGTCGCGTCCCCACCCACCAGCCAGCGCGCGACGCCGGCCACGGTGGCCACGAGGAAGAAGGACAGCCACAGGCCGTTGAGCATGGAGGAAGGGCGCCTGCCGAAGGCAGCGGGAGTGCGGACAGCGGGCGATCATAGGGGCCGCACCCGCTGGCGGCCGATGCCCGTTGCGTGATGACGCACGGAATCGCGCCGCCTGCCCGGCCACGCCACGGCGGCCGGACGCGGCTTGTGGCCTTTGTTTCCAATTGAGAATAATTCTCATATGATCGTGCGCTTTCCGGGCGGGTGCCGCGGCCAGAGGGCCGCCGCCACCGTCCGCTTCGCCGCCAGCCAGGTCCGCCGTGTGCCGCATGCCCGCCATGCGCCGGTGGTCCAGCGAGCAGTCCCTTCCCTGCTTGCCGGATTCCGTGACCATGGCTGCCGTCCCTCTTGCGCCTTTTTTCCATCTCCGTTCCCGTTCCCGCCAGCCGGGCGCCTTCGCACCGGCGCGCCCGCGCCGGCTGGTGCTCGGCATCGCTGCCCTGGCCGCGCCGATGGCGGCCTGGTCGCAGGCGGCCGAGGCCGACCCGCGGATGGCCGCGCTCAAGCCGGTGGTCGTGAGCGGCTCGCGCACCGAGCAGCCCCGGGACGACCTGCCCGCCACCGTCGAGGTGATCGGCCGTGACGAACTGGAGCAGGGCCAGGTGCAGGACATCCGCGATGCGGTGAAGACCCTGCCCAACGTGTCGGTGCGCCGCGCGCCGGCGCGCTTCGGCCTGGCCTCGGGCAACACCGGCCGCGAGGGCAATGCCGGCTTCGACATCCGCGGCCTGGACGGCAACCGCGTGCTGATGCTGGTGGACGGCATCCGCCAGCCGCGCAGCTACGTCTTCAGCGCCAACAGCTTCGGCCGCGACTACGTGGACGTCGGTCTGGTCGAGCGCATCGAGATCGTCAAGGGCCCGGCCTCGGCGCTGTACGGCTCGGACGGCATGGCCGGCCTGGTCAACTTCATCACCCGCGAGCCGGCCTCCTTCCTCGGCGCGGGCCGGAGCTTCGGCGGCAGTGCCAGCATCGGCTACAGCGGCGACGACCACGGCCGCTATGCCGGTGCCACGCTGGCGGGCCGGGCCTCGCCGCAGCTGGACTGGCTGATCGCCGGCCGCGCCGGCCGCAGCAGCGAGCTCACCAACCGGGGCACGGCCGCCATCGCCGGCGACAACCGCACCGTGCCCAATCCCGAAAGCGGCCGCGACGGCGCCCTGCTGGGCAAGGTGGTGCTGTCGCCCGGCGGCGGGCAGAAACATACCTTCACCGCCGAGCATGTGGACAAGACCCGCGACTATGCGCTGCTGTCGGGCCTGACCTTCCCGGCCTCGAGCGCGGCGACCTCGGTGGTCGGCCTCACGGCCCGCAACGAGATGACGCGCGACCGCCTGAGCTGGGACGGCCGCTGGTCGCTGGACACGGCCGCCGCCGACAGCCTGCAGGCCACCGTGGCGCTGCAGAAGTCCCATTCGCGCGAATACGCCTTCGAGGACCGCCGCAGCGCCGCCGACCGTGCGCGCGACACCACCTACGACGAGAAGACCGTCCAGCTCGGCCTGCAGGCCGGCAAGACCGTGCGCCTGGGCACCAGCGGCTGGGCGCATCGCCTGGTCTACGGCATCGACCACAGCCAGGCCGACATCGGCAACCTCCAGACCGGCCTGACGCCGCCGGCGGGCGAGACCTTCCCGCTCAAGCGCTTTCCGGACACGCGCGAGAAGACCACTGCGCTGTACCTGCAGGACGAGTTCTTCGGCGAACGCTGGAGCATCACGCCCGGCGTGCGCGTGGACCGCTTCAGCCTCGACGCCAGCCAGGCGGGATTCAACGCGCAGGCGGTGTCGCTGTCGGGCTCGGCCGTGTCGCCCAAGCTGGGCGTGCTGTTCCGCGCCACGCCGCAGTGGAGCGTGTTCGGCAACTACGCGCGCGGTTTCCGGGCGCCCAATGCCTTCCAGGTGAACAACTTCTTCGAGAACGTCACCGCGGGCTACAAGACCATTCCCAACCCCAACCTGCGGCCCGAGAAGAGCCAGAACTTCGAGCTGGGCGTGCGCGGCCGGCTGGCCGACCTCGACATCGATGCCGCCGCCTTCACCGGCGACTACAAGGACTTCATCGAGGACAACCGGCAGGTGGGCGGGCGCGGCATTCCGCGCATCGATCCGCTGGTGTTCCAGTCGGTCAACATCGGCCGCGCGCGCATCAGCGGCTTCGAGCTCAAGGGCGAATGGCGCCTGCCCCTGGCCGGCGGCGACGTGCTGTCGGTGCCCTTCGCCTACGGCCAGACGCGCGGGCGCGACCGCAGCAGCGGCCAGCCGCTGAACTCGGTCGACCCGCGCAAGGCCAGCGTGGGCCTCAAGTACCAGGCCGCCGCCTGGAACCTGCGGCTGGACGCGGTGCATCACGCCGCCAAGAAGCTGGCCGACATCGACCGCAGCTCGCTTGCCGGCGCCTGGTACGCCATTCCCTCGGCCACCACGCTGGACCTGAGCGCGCAATGGCAGATGCGCCCCGGCCTGCGGCTGAACGCGGCCGTCGTCAACCTCACGGACCGGAAGTACTGGCTGTGGAGCGACGTGCGCGGCGGTGCCGTCACCGCCACCAACATCGACGCCTTCAGCCAGCCCGGACGCCACGTGAACGTCTCGCTGGTGGCGGAGTTCTGATTCCCTCGTTCTTCAAGGAGCCGCAACGATGACCCACGACACCGCCGACCTCCGCCGCCGCTTTGCCGAACTGCGCGCCCAGGGCCGCCGCCACAAGGACGCGGCGGAGGCGCTGGGCCTGTCCGAAGGCGCCGCCATCGCCGCCCATGCCGGCGCCCACGACAGCGCGCTGCAGGCCGTGCCGCTGGCCGGCCCCTGGCTGGGCCTGCTGCGCGCCCTGGAGGCCTGCGGGCCGCTGCTGGCCCTCACCCGCAACCGCAGTACCGTGCACGAGAAGACCGGCGTGTATCAGAAGCTCTCCGGCAGCGAGGCGATGGGCCTGGCGCTGGGCGCGGACATCGACCTGCGCCTCTTCTTCGGCCAGTGGCATGCCGGCTTCGCCGTCATCGAGCAGGCGCCCGGCAGCACGCAGGCGCAGCAGAGCCTGCAGTTCTTCGCGCCGGACGGCACGGCGGTGCACAAGGTCTTCGCCCGCGAGGCCACGGACCGCGCGGCGCTGCAGGCGGTGGTCGACGCGCACCGGCTGCAGGGCGAGCCGCCCGCCTTCCGTGCCGCGGAGCCCAGGGCCGCTCCCCGGGACGATGCCGCCATCGACACCGCCGGCTTCCTGCGCGGCTGGGCCGGCATGCAGGACACGCACGAGTTCTTCGGCCTGCTGAAGGACTTCGGCGTCGAGCGGCGGCAGGCCTTCCGCCTGGCCGAGGGCCGCTTCACCCGCCGCGTCGGCACCGACGCGCTGCAGGCCCTGCTGCAGGAGGCGGCCTTCGACGGCACGCCGGTCATGGTCTTCGTCGGCAGCCCGGGCTGCATCCAAATCCACACCGGGCCGGTGCGGCGCGTCGAGCCCCTGGCGGTGCGCGGCATGCGCTGGCTCAACGTGCTGGACGAGGGCTTCAACCTGCACCTGCGCGAAGACCTCGTCGCCCAGGCCTGGGTGGTGGAAAAGCCCACCAGCGACGGCCTGGTCACCGCCGTCGAAGCCTTCGACGACCAGGGCGAACCGATGGCCATGTTCTTCGGCGCCCGCAAGCCGGGACAGCCGGAGCTGCAGGCCTGCAGCTCCGGCTG
>NZ_LDSL01000083.1 GCF_001476815.1 Pseudacidovorax intermedius
TGACCGCGACCACCGGCCTGCCCTGGGCCAGCCGCCAGCCCGGCCGCATGCATGCCGGCGGCCACGACGGCCACACCGCCACGCTGCTGGCAGCGGCGCAGGTGCTGGCCGCGAGCCGGGCCTTCAGCGGCACGCTCAACCTCATCTTCCAGCCCGCCGAGGAAGGCCTGATGGGCGCCAAGCGGATGGTGGAAGAAGGGCTGTTCGAGCGCTTTCCCTGCGATGCCGTCTATGCGTACCACAACGAACCCGGCTTCCCGGCCGGGCGCTTCGGCTTCCTGCCCGGGCCGATCTACAGTTCGTCCGACACGGCCGTCATCACCATCGAAGGCAAGGGGGGCCATGGCGCCATGCCGCACACCACGGTGGACCCGGTGGTGGTGGCCGCGCACCTGATCCTCGCGCTGCAGACGCTGGTCTCGCGCGAGGTGGACCCGAACGACATGGCGGTGGTGACGGTCGGCTCGGTGCATGCGGGGCAAGCGCCCAACGTGATACCCAACACGGCGGAACTCAAGCTCACCATCCGTGCCCGGCGGCCCGAAGTGCGAGCGCTGCTGCGCGACCGCATCACGGCCATGGCCCAGGCCCAGGCGGCGGTGCATGGCGCCACCGCGAAGGTCGACTACCAATGGAAGATGCCGCCCTGCGTCAACGACGCCGGTGCCACCGCCTTCGCGCACGAGGTCGCGCTGCGCACCATGGGCGAGCGCGCGCTCATTCCGGACATGGCGCCGCTGCAGGCCAGCGACGACTTCGCCTTCATGCTGAACGAGGTGCCGGGCTGCTACTTCATCGTCGGCAACGGCGACGGCACGCCGGGCAACGGGCCGGGCTGCATGGTGCACAACACCGGCTACGACTTCAACGACGAGATCCTGCCCAGCACGGCGAGCTTCTGGGTGTCGCTCGCGCAGGCCTACCTGCGCTGAGCCTCGTGCGCGGCCCCGGCCGCGGTCAGGGCCTCCTGCGCATCCTCCATCCACCAGTCGGCGGCGGCATAGAAGCCGTCCCACACGCAGCCGTTGCAGCCGCGGCCGCAGCAGGTGGTGGGCTCGGGCGGCGGCGCCCGCAGCGCCACGCCGGCGGCCTGGGCGCGGGCCTGCATGGTCGCGAAGAGCGCGCGTATCTGCGGCAGCGTGGTGGGAGCGTGAGCGTTCACGGATGCTGAAAGTCATGGCCCATGCCCAAGATCCGCCCCGGCGGCGCGGCCTGGCACAGGCGCCGCGCAGTGTAGGTGTCGGCGCGCGTTCAATCGGTGTCGGCATGGTGGCGCAGGTACAGCGCCAGCACGATGTCGCGCACGCTCTGCACGTGGGCCTCGACGGCCTGCGCCGCAGCCTGCCCATCGCCCGTGCGGCAGGCGGCCACGATGGTCCGATGGTCCTCGTTGGAGCTGCGGTTGAAGCCTGCCAGGGACAGCTGCATGAACGACATGCGCTGGATGTGGCCCTGCAACAGGGTGAGGATGTTGCGCGACAGCGGCAGATCGGCCGCGGCATAGAGCAGGTCGTGGAAGCGGGTGTTGCACTCGCTGAAGCGCCAGGCATCGGCGGCGTCGTCCATGGCCTGGATCAGGGCCTCGGCCTCGTCCAGCATGGCCGACGTGAGCCGCGGGGCGGCGGTGCGCATCAGGTGCGGCTCGATCATCAGGCGCAGGTCGAAGGCATCGCGCAGCTGCGCGAGCGTGAGCGGCCGGACGATGGCGCCGCGGTTGAGCTGCAGCTCGACGAAGCCCTGTGCCTCCAGCGTGCGCAGCGCCTCGCGCACCGGGATCTTGCTCACCTGGAACAGCGCCGCGAGTTCGTCCTGCCGCAGCGCGAGGCCGGGCGCCAGCAGGCCGCGCACGATGGCCTGGTGCAGCACGTGGACGATGTCGTCGGTGGAGGGCCGCGCGCCCGTTGCGCCCAGACGCTCGCGCACCAGACGCGCGAGCGGCGAATCAGACGTCGTGCCCGCCATGGCCTTCATGGATCTTCTCGCGCACGAAGGCGCAGATCTGGTTGAACACCGGGTCCTCCTGCAGCCCGGCATGGCGCGGCCGGACCAGCGGCACGCGGATGTCGGCCACGATGCGCGAGGGCCGCGCGTTCATCACCAGCACGCGGTCGGACAGCAGCACCGCCTCGCGGATGCTGTGGGTGATGAAGACGGCGGTGCGGCGCTGCTGCTGGTCCCACAGCCGGGCCAGCGCCAGGTTCATGTCGTCGCGGGTGATGGCGTCCAGCGCCGAGAATGGCTCGTCCATGAGCAGCAGGCGCGGGTCGTGGATCAGCCCACGGCAGATGGCCACGCGCTGGCGCATGCCGCCGGACAGCTCGGCCGGGCGCTTGTCGCGGAAGTCCCACAGCCCGGTCAGGCGCAGCAGGCGCTCGGCTTCGGGCTGGAACTCGGTCACGGGGCGGCGGTGGGCGCGGATGGGGAAGAGCACGTTGTCCAGCACGCTCTTCCACGGCAGCAGCGTGGCGTCCTGGAACACGTAGCCGAAGTCGCGCCGCGGCCCATCCACGGGCGTGCCGCCGACGCGGATGCGGCCGGTGCTGGGCGCTTCCAGCCCGCCGATCATGGCCATCAGCGTGCTCTTGCCGCAGCCGCTGGGGCCGACCAGGCTGACGAAGTCGCCCTCGTCGATATCGAAGTCGGCGTGCTCGACCGCATGCACGGCGCCGCTGCGGCCGGCGTAGGTCTTGCCGGCGTCCTGCACGCTCAGGTAGCTGGCCGTGCGGTCAGGGGCGGTGCTGGCGGGCAGCAGCCAGGCGGGTGGGTTCGTCATGGGCGGCATGGCGTCAATGCCCGAAGCGGCGCTGGGTCCAGCGCTCCAGCAGCGCCACCAGGCCGTAGAAGGCCAGGCCGAAGAAGCACAGCACCAGGATCGCCGCCAGGATCAGCGCCGTGTCGGCCTGGGCCGAGGCGAACAGCACGAGGTAGCCCAGGCCGGCCTGCGAGGTGATGAACTCGCCCACCACCACGCCGATGATGGCGAAGGTGGTCGCGATCTTCATGCCGCTGAACACGTAGGGCAGGGCATGCGGCAGCCGCACCCAGGCGAAGACCTGCCAGCTCGAGGCGGTGAGCGCGCGGCACAGGCGCAGCAGCGATTGGTCGACGTGGTCCAGCCCGGCCAGCGTGGCGATCACCACGGGGAAAAAACTGATGAACACCGAGAAGGTGAGCCGCGACTGGAAGCCGATGCCCAGCCAGACGATGAACAGCGGTGCCAGCGCGATCTTGGGGATGAGCTGGAACAGCACCACGTTGGGATAGAGCATGTCGCGCATCAGTGCCGAGGCGCTGAGCAGCGCGGCCAGCGCCACGCCCAGCAGCGAGGCGATGGCGAAGCCGGCGACGCTTTCCCACACCGTGGGCCAGGCATGCTGCATGAGCAGCGGGAAGGTGTCGATGAGGCGCGCCACCACCGCGCTCGGTGCCGGCAGCAGCACCTCGCGGATGGCGAACAGGCGCACCGCGGCTTCCCAGGCGAGCAACGTGGCGAGGGCGAAGAGAATGGGCAGGCCGATGCGCCGCAGCGCGCTGCCGGCAGCGCCCTCCATCAGGCCATGCCCACCATCTTGGCGTAGGGCGCCACGTTGCGCCGCACGGCGTCCCATTCGGCCGTGCTCAGCCTGATGCGGCCGGCGAAGCGGTTGGTGGCCAGGTCTTCGGGCACCAGCGGCTTGGCATCGGCCCTGAGCGCGCCGGCGCGGGCGGCCAGCGAGATCATGCCGGCCAGCTTGGGAATGCTGCTGTAGCCCATGCCGTGCTCGATGGCCTCGGGCGCCACCATGGTCGCCTGGGCCAGGCCCTGCGACAGGCGGGCGTTCTCCTTGCCGCCCTTGGCGAGGGCGATCTCGGGCTGGGCCTTGAACAGGATCTCCAGCGACTCTTCGGGCTTCTTGAGCGTGTAAACCACCGATTCGAGGATGCCGTCCACCATGGCCTGGCAGAGCCCGGGGTCGGCCTGGATGGTCTCGGTGCGTGCGATGACCTGCGCCGCGTACAGCTCGATGCCGGCGGCAGACCAGGGGATGAAGCGGGTCTTGACGCCCAGCGAGTCCAGTACCGGGATGCTGGACGAGCCGATGGCCGTGATGGCGTCGACCTGCCGGTCCATCAGGGCGCGCTCGATTAGCCGTGCATCGAGCTGCTGGCGCGTGACTTTGGAAAGATCGATGCCGGTCTTGGCGGCATACGCGGCCCAGTAGGGCGATTCGGCCGAGGTGGCCACGGTGCCGACGCGCTTGCCTTCGAAGTCCTTGGGGCTGCGGATGGGCGAGTCGGCCAGCACCAGGTTGCCCATCAGCGAGTCGTAGCCCACGGTGGCCAGCGCCTGCAGCGGTAGCCCGCGCGCCATGTTGACCAGCGTGCCGCCGAAGAACACGACGCCCAGATCGAACTGCTTGTTGGCCACGGCCTGGGCCGCGGCGACCGAACCATTGCCGCGCGAGACGGTGAGGTCGATGCCGCGCTTCCTGAAGAAGCCCAGCTCCTTGCCGACCATGGGCCAGTAGTTGGAGCCGTTCACCACCCAGGGCAGGGTGATGCTGATGGGCCGGGTCTGCGCAAAGGCGGGGGCGGCGAGCGCGGCACCGGCGGCGCCCGCGGCCTGGAGCCAGCGGCGACGGGTGAGGGCCGCCGGCGGGCGGGCGGCGGACATGTACGAGGCGCGTGGGGACATGCGGGGCTCCATCGCAGACGCCGGCGCTGCAGCGCGCCGAAGGCGCGGGCCGGCCTTGGCCGGCTTGCATGCACCAGAACGTATACGAAAAGGGATACGACGGGATGGACCGACTGCGTCAAGCAGATTGCGTACCACCTCGACATGGAAGCCGGCAGTCCGGCCGCGCGTCCTCTCCGCGACCCGCTTCGTCCCGGCGTCAGTCCCTTGGCACCCAGCCGTCGTCCGTGGCGCGCAGCAGCGGACTGTCGAACACGCCGACCACACGCGCCGCGCGCCCGGCGCCCAGTGTGTCGCGCCAGCGGCGGCCCTGCAGCATGGCGACGCCGACGGCCTGGACGTCGACGCCCAGCGATTCCAGCATGGTCCACGGCGCCAGCAGCGTGCGGCCGCTGCTGACCGCATCGTCCACGATCACGGCCCGGCGGCCCTGCACCAGCGGCAGCAGGTGCGGGTCGAGGTACACCCGCTTGCCGGGCGTCGGCGTGGTGATGGACTGCACCGCGCCCGACAGGGCCTCGTCGTACCAGAACTTGCGCGAGTAGCCCAGCGGCACGTAGCGCGCATGGCCCAGGTGCCGTGCCACCAGCGGCGCGAAGGTCAGGCCCAGCGTGGGCAGGCCGATCACCACCTCGGGCGCGAGCGGCGCGAGGCGCTCCGCCAGCAGGCGGCCGAGTTCATCGACCACGGCCAGCGAGGCCTGGTTGCACAGGAAGGAGGCCACCGCCAGGCCGGGGTCGTCGGCCATCTGGCGGATGGGCAGCATGAGCACCCGCCCGTCCGGCAGGCGCGCAGGCACGCCGTGGCGCCAGGGTGGGGCGGGTGCCGCGACGTCGGTGGCCGGCAGCAGCTGCTGCCAATAGTGGGTGGTCGGTTCGGTGAAGTGCGGAACGGGCGTGCTCATGGGAAGGTCGTGCGGTGGGGGCGGCGCGGACGCGAGCGTAACGGCGATGGGCACGGCCGTCGGCGCGGACCGTGCGCGCCTCAGGCGGCCGAAGCCGTCAATGCACCTCGGGCGGCAGTCCCAGCCCGGCATGGATGCGGTCCGCCAGCCGGGCCAGCCGCCGCGACTCGGGCTGGCCGTTGCGCTGCGGCTGCACCACGTCCAGCGCCTGCGCCAGGTGGCGGCCGTCGCCGCTGCGCACCAGCGCATCGATGTGGATCTGGCCGAAGAGGTCGCGCTGCGCATGGCTGCCGCCGATCTCGATCATGCGCGGCAGCGCCAGGCCCAGGCCTTCGGCGGCACGCGGGAAGTCGCCGCGGGCATGGGCCACCAGCCCGTGGGCGGCCGGCACGCACACCTTCTGCCACGCATGGCGGCTGGCCTCGGGTGCGTGCGGTGCGAAGGCCTCGATGCGTGCCAGCAGGGCATCGGCCTCGGGCCGGCCGGCGCGGGCCAGGCCGTAGAGGTACTGCAGGTCCAGGAAGGGCAGCACCTGGTCCTGCGTGTGCTGCGCCAGGTAGCCGCCCAGCTCGGTCCATCGATCGCCCACGTCCTGGCCGGCCAGCTCCAGCCGCGCGAGCAGCGAGACGGCTCCGATCTGGTCCTGCGAATAGGCCTTGGCCACGCCCCAGCAGTGCGTGTCGTGCACGGCCAGCGCCTCGTCGGCGCGGCCCAGGTCGATGAGGAACAGCGCCAGGTGCCACCAGTTGTGCGTGACCATGAAGGAGTTGAGGCCCGTCCAGGTCTCGCTCACGTCCTCCATGAAGGCCAGGCCCTCGTGCAGCCGGCCTTCGGTGAGCATCACGTGCGCCAGCGCATGGTGGGCCCAGGGTTCCTTGCGAAGCAGGCCGATGGCCCGGCGCGCGGCGGCTTCGGCCTCGCGCAGGCGGTGGCACTGTTCGTAGCCGAAGGCCACCATGCCGTGCAGCTGCGGCACGTCCGCCGCGTCGGGCAGGGCCGCCAGGCCCAGGCGCAGCATGCCGGCGCAGTCGCCCAGGTTGAAGCAGTGGTACTGGCCGAGCTTGACCGAGACCAGATCGCGGGGGAATTCGTTGGCCTGTTCCTGGTGCAGCTGGATGGCGCGCTGCAGGTCGCCATCGACCCAGGCCGCGACGGCGGCGATGAAGCGCTGCTCGCGCGGGGTGGTGCCCGCAGCGCCCGCCAGGGCGCGCGCGATGTGCGGCCGTGCGGCGGCCGGGGCGTCGCCGGTCTCCGCGAACATCTGCAGCGCCGCGGCACAGGCCTGGAACAGCGGCGCATCGTCGTCGTGCCCTTCGGTGACCAGGCGGGCCGCCGTGGATTCGCAGGCCAGGAAGCCGTGGGCGAAGTCGTCGATCAGGCGCCGGCTGGTGGGGTCGCTGACGCTGATGGGGTTGCCGAAAGGATCGGTGGGGCGGGCGGTGGCAGCGGGCATGGACCGATTCTGCCGCCGGGCCGTGGCGCATGCCGGCGGCGGGGTGTCGCGTGCCCGCGGCGCACGGGTGTCAGACGCCCGCGGCCTGGTGCCGGTACTCCTGTGTGCGCCCGCCGTAGCCGTAGGCCGCCGCCCGCGCATCGATCACATGGGCATAGCTGACCTCGTGGAGCTCCGGCCGCAGCGCGGACATGGCCGCATGCAGCTCGCGCAGGAAGGCGGCCTTCTCGGCCTTGGTGTTGGTCTCGTCCGTCACGCTGATTTCCAGGTGGTAGGCGCTGCGGCCCTGCGCCTGCAGGCTGCGGCCGCCGATGAACCACTGCGCGGCCGGGATGAACTGCACGGCGATGGCGATCACCTCGGGCTTCTTGCCGAGCAACCGCTGGGTCAGGTCACTGACGGTTTCGGCGGTGGCGGCAGCCAGGGCGGCATCGGGCTCGCCCGAGAGGTGGATGACGATGTGCGGCATGGTGCGGTTCCTGAAGGGGTGTAGGGAAGGTCGCCATTCTTCGGTGCGGCTCGTCATCGGAAAAGCGGGAATCGATAATGCGATCCATCGTATTCGCCGATGGATGGAAACATGCGCCACTTCGACATCGAGCAGCTGCGCACCCTGGTGGCCGTCGCCGACGGCGGCAGCGTCACGGCCGGCGCAGCGCGTGTCTTCCTGTCCCAGTCCGCCGCCAGCGAGCAACTGCGCAAGCTGGAGGAGCGGGCGGGCCAGGTGCTGCTGCTGCGCGGCAAGGCCGGCGTGCAGCCCACGCCGGCCGGCGAGCGGCTGCTGGCCCATGCGCGGCGCCTGCTGGCGCTGAGCGAGGAGGCCTGGCGCGATCTGCAGGGCGTGCCGCTGGCGGGTGAACTGCGCCTGGGCGTGACCGACTACTTCCGGCCCGGCGAACTGGCCGCCCTGCTGGCGCGGCTGTCGGTACAGCATCCGCGCGTGCGGCTGCGCGTGATGGTGCGCAAGAGCAGCGAGGTGGAGGCGGCGCATGCGCGCGGCGAGATCGACCTGGGCGTGTCGATGGCGGTCGCCGTGCCGGGCCGCCGTGCCGCCAAAGGCGAGGTGCTGCTGCGCACCGAGCCGCTGCGATGGATGGCCGCGGCCGGCTACCGCATGCCTGCGGGCGAACCGCTGCGGCTGCTGGCGCTGCCGGACACCTGTGCGCTGCACCAGTTCGCGGTGGGCCTGCTGGCGCGCCGCAGCAAGGCGCACACGGTGGTGCTGGAGGCCTCGGGCGTGGCCGGCCTGCAGTCGGCGCTGGTGGCCGGGCTGGGCGTGGCCTGCCTCAACGAATCGGCGCTGGCGCCGGGCCTCGCGCCGCTGGCCGCGCCGCACGGGCTGCCGGCCTTGCCGGTGGCCCGCTTCCATCTGCTGGCGCCGCGTGCGGGCGAGGCGGAATTCGTCGGCCGTGCGCGCGAGCTGCTGATCACCCAGCTTGCCGGCTGAACGGCCCGGGCGCGTGGCGCCAGGCCGGAGAAGGCCGGCGAGCCCTGCGCCGGGCCCGCCCGCCCAAGCGCCTCAACCCCAGTGCAGCGCCGCGAGGTCGTTGCAGAAGATGGGCATCTGCGTCCACAGTCCCTTGACGCTCTTCTTGGCGATGACCGGGAACTGCGGCTGGTACATGAAGCCATTGGCCGCGTCCTGGGCCAGCAGGCGCTGCGCATCGCCCAGCAGCTTGTTGCGCTCGGCGGCGTTGCCGGTGGCCTTGATCTTGTCGAAGAGCTGGTTGAACGCCTTGTTGTCGTAGCCCCAGTAGTAGTCGGGCTTGGCGTAGTTGCCCAGGTCGAAGGGCTCGACATGGGAAATGATCGACAGGTCGTAGTTGTGGCCGCCGCCGTAGGTCTGGCTCAGCCACTGGGCCCATTCCACGTTCTGCGTCTTGACGGTGATGCCGACCTTGGCCAGCTGCGCCACGACCACCTCGCCACCCTGGCGGGCGTAGGGCGGGGGCGGCAGCGTCATGGTGAGTTCCAGCGGCAGCTTGACGCCCGCCTCGGCCAGCAGCTTCTTGGCCTTCTCGGGGTCGTAGGGGTTGATGCCGGTGGTGTCCACGTAGCCGGGGGCGCCGGGCACGTAGTGGCTGCCGATGGGCGTGCCGAAGCCGTCGGCGGCGCCGTCGATGAAGGCCTTGCGGTCGATGGCGGCGAGGATGGCGCGGCGCACGCGCACGTCGTCCAGCGGCTTCTTCTTGCTGTTGATGGCCACGATGGTCTTGGCGCGCGAGCCGCCCAGGATCACCTGGAACTGCGGATTGGCCTTGAACTGCGGCACCACGCGCGTGGCGATGCGCGGGAAGGCATCCACGTCGCCGGCCATCAGCGCGGCGGCCTGCGCGGCCGGGTCGGAGATGAAGCGGAAGACGATCTTGTTGATCTTGGCGAGCTTCGGGTCGCGGAAGCCGTCCCACTTGCTCAGCGTCAGCGTGGAGCCCTTGGCCCATGCATCCAGCTTGTAGGGACCGGTGCCCACGGGCTTGGTGGCGTTGCCGTCGGCGCTCTTGGGCTCGACGATGACCGAGGTGGCCTGGCCCAGCACGAAGGGCAGGTCCGGGTCGATCTCCTTGTTGATCAGCACCACGGTGTAGTCGTCCACCGCCTGCGTGCTGATGTTGGCGAAGGTGCGCTTGTCCTTGTTGGTGCTCTTCTCGCCGCCGGCGCGGTCGAAGCTGAACTTGACGGCCTGCGCGTTGAAGGGCTCGCCGTTGCTGAACTTGACGTTGCGGCGCAGCTTGAAGGTGTAGGTCTTGAGGTCGGGCGAGATCTCCCAGCTTTCGGCCAGCAGGGGCGTGACGCTGCCGTCGGCGTTGATCTTGGTCAGCGTCTCCAGGATGTTGTAGAGCACGACTTCGCCGATGGCGGAGGCGGCGCCGGCGGTCGGGTCCAGGCCCGGCGGCTCCAGCGTCATGCCAAGCACCATGGTGTCCTTGCGGCTCTGGGCCAGCGAGGCGAGGGGGCTGGCCAGCGCCACCGAGGCGCTGCCGGTGACCAGGAGGGTGCGACGATTCAACATGGTGGTGATCTCCGAAAAGACTGACGGAAACGGGTCACGAGCGGCCGGCGGCCCCTCGGCGCGGGCCATTGTGGCCCAACTCTGGAGCGGCTTTCAGGCCGCGTGCAGCACGTCGCCCGCGGGGGCGTGCTGTACCGCCTCGAGCAGGCTGCGGGTATAGGGATGCTCGGCCTCGCGGAACAGCCGCTCGGGCGGGCCCTGCTCGACGATGCGGCCCTTGAGCACCACGCAGACGTCGTCGCACAGGTGGTTGACGACGGCCAGGTCGTGGCTGATGAGCAGGTAGCTCACGCCGAACTGCTGCTGCAGGTCCTGCATGAGGTTGAGCACCTGGGCCTGCACCGACACGTCCAGCGCGCTCACCGGCTCGTCGGCCACGATGAGCTTGGGCCGGGTGATGAGGGCGCGCGCGATGGCGATGCGCTGGCGCTGGCCACCGGAGAACTCGTGCGGGTACTTGTCGATGTCGGTGCTGCGCAGGCCCACGGCGGCGAGCGCTTCGGCCGCCCGCTCGCGCTGCTCGGCGCGCGAGGCATCGGCCAGCGCCTCCAGCGGCTCGGCCACGATGCGGCCCACCGTCTGGCGCGGGTCGAGCGAGCCGTACGGGTCCTGGAACACCATCTGGAAGTCGCGCCGCGCGGTGCGCAGCTCGGTGGCGGGCAGCCGGTGCAGGTCGCGGCCCATCAGCTCGATGCGGCCGGACGTGGGCTTGTCCAGCGCCATCACCAGCCGGGCGATGGTGGACTTGCCCGAGCCCGATTCGCCCACGATGCCCAGGCTGCGTCCGGCCTGCACCTCGAAGCTCACGCCGTTGAGGGCCTTGACGGTGGGCGGCGGCGAGAAGAGCTTCTCGCGCGGCAGCGGGTAATGGCGAACGAGGTCGGTGACCTTCAGCAGGGGCGGGGTGCTCATCGGAAAGCCCTGGACAGGAGGGAGGCGCCACGGACGGCCGTGTATGCACCTGCGGTTCGGCCTGGGGCGGTGCTCACGCCGTGGCCCCTTCGGCCGCGGCGACGGCGTCCAGCCGCAGGCAGCGCACCGCATGGTCGCCCGGCAGCTGCGTGGGCGGCACCGGCGTCGTGTGGCAATAGTCTTCGGTGAAGCTGCACCGGCCCGCGAACGGGCAGCCGGCCGGCAGGTCGACCAGCTCGGGCACGCTGCCGCGGATGGTGGCCAGCCGGCCACCGCGCGGCGCGCCCAGCACCGGCCGGGCCGCGAACAGGCCCTGGGTGTAGGGATGCGCCTTGGCGGCGAACACCGAGGCCGTCGGCCCGCTCTCGACCACGCTGCCGCCGTACATCACCAGCATGCGCTGCACGTTGTTGGCGATCACGCCCAGGTCGTGCGAGATCAGGATCAGGCCCATGCCGCGCTCGCGCACCAGGTCCTGGATCAGGTCGAGGATCTGCTTCTGGATGGTCACGTCCAGCGCCGTCGTCGGTTCGTCGGCGATCAGCAGGTCGGGCCCGCAGGCCAGCGCCATGGCGATGCCGATGCGCTGGCGCTGGCCGCCGGAGAACTGGTGCGGATAGGCGTCCAGCCGCGAGGCCGCATCGGGAATGCCCACGCGGTCGAGCAGGGCCAGCACTTCCTTGCGCGCCTCGGCCTTCGACAGGCCGCGGTGCAGCCGCAGTGGCTCACCCACCTGGCGGGCGATGGTGTGCACGGGGTTGAGGGCCGTCATCGGCTCCTGGAACACCATGCCGATGCGGTTGCCGCGGATGCCGCACAGCGCCTTCTCGGGC
>NZ_LDSL01000084.1 GCF_001476815.1 Pseudacidovorax intermedius
ACGCTGTCGCCCGCCGAAATGGAAGCGCTGGCCGCCGCTGTAGTCGATGGCCGAGGGCACCCGGCCGACGGGCAACTGGCCGGCCAGCGCGGCCAGCATGGGCTCGAGGTCCGCCGGCGTCAGGCCGCCGGTGGCCGCCTGCAGCGCCGCGACCTCGCGCGTCATCTGAACGGGGGCGTCCACCACCACCTGCACCTGGGGGAAGGTCTGGGTCAGCACCTGGCGCACCTGCAGGCGCTTGGCCTCCAGGGCGCGGCGCTCCTTGAAGGCCCAGGCATTGAGGCCCACGAGCTGCACCAGCAGCAGCAGCAGCGCGCCCCAGCGCGCGGCCCGCCAGCGCGGCGAGCGCCACATCGACGCGGCCAGGGCACCGGCCTGCTTGCGCGCGCGGGCGCTGCCGGTGGTGGCGAATTCGAATTGCGCCAGGTCCCAGCCGGTCTGCGTGGCCTGCAGCCAGCGCTCGGCCGGCGGCAGCAGCGGCAGGCTGCGGCCGATCAGCTGTTCGGCGATGGCCGCCACGGCGGGCTCGGCCGCCGCGTCGCCCGCGTCGGCCTGCGCCACGGCGAGCGCCGCAGTGCTGGCCGACAGCGGCAGCCGCAGCACGCCCTGCGCATCGCAGACGGTGAGCCAGGGCGATTCGGGCTCGCCGGTGACGAAGACGGCCGTGGGCTGGCCTTCGGCCTGCGGTGCGAATTCCGGTACCAGCCGGCTGACGCGCCGGCCGCTGGCTTCGAGCGCCTGCAGCGTCTGCTGCAGCCAGTCGCGCCGGCAGGCGGCCACCCACACCGGGGCGCCGGCCTGGGCGCCGGGCGCCAGCGCGAAATGCAGTTGCTCGGGGTCGTCGAGCAGCCGGTCCTCGAGCAGGCCGGCGAGCACGTTGCGCAGGCGGGCCGCGTTCTGCAGGCTGCCCGGCGGCAGGCCGAGCAGGTGCCAGGACAGGGCCGCGGCCGGCACGATCAGCACCAGTTCGTGCTGGCCCGGCAGCAGGGCGACGGGCGATTCGCCCTGGCCCAGCAACTGGCGGCCATCGGTGGACCAATGCGCCCAGGCCACCGAGCTGACGCCGGGCGCGGACGGCGGCGGCGGCTGGACGAGGATCAGGGCCATGGCGCGTGTTGCGGGAAGTTCTTCATTGTAGGAGGCGGCCTGCAGGCCGCCGCCTCCGCGGACAGCGGAGGCGGCATTGTGGGAGGCCCGAAAGGCAGTTCGATGACATGGGGGCTTCAACCGGCGGCGGGTCGTGCGAGCAGGCCGGCCTCGCGCCGGCGCCAGACGATGGTGACGGTGATGCCGGTGCGGTGCAGCAGCGAGACTTCTTCCACCCAGTGGTGGTCCAGCCGCAGCCGGCCGCGCACCTCGAAATAGTTCGTCGCCACGCCCACCTCCGTGGGCGCGAGTTGCACGTTGGTGGCCGAGCCGAGCTGCTGCGACGCTTCTTCCAGCTTGGCGAAGAACTTGCGCCGCCGCACCTCGACCAGCTTGCGGGCGCCCGCCATGTCCAGTTGGTCCACGGCGGCGTACAGCACTTCGGCGCTGGCGGTGTTGAGGTTGACCGTGGTGTTGCCCACGGGCAGCAGCGTGACGTAGGGCGCGAGGGCCGTGATGGTCTCGGCGGGCAGGCCCAGCCAGCCCAGTTGCTCGACCCGCTGCGGCATCAGCGGCGCGCCGTCGGCGGCGGCGCCGGCATCGGGGTTGTTGCCGGCTGCCGGCGGCGCGGTCGCCGTGTCGCCCGTGCCGGTCGCTGGTGCAGCGCCCGTGGCCGCGGCGGCCGTGGCGCTGCCCGTCCCCGTCGTCGCCGGCGGTGCCGCGGTCACGCCGCCACCGGCCAGCAGCGCCTGCCGCATCTGCTGCACCAGCGTGTCGACCTGGCCCGCCGGCAGGTCCAGCAGGTCGAAGAGCTTGCGCACGGCCGCGACTGCGTTCTTCACGGGCTGGCCGGACGCGTCGACCAGGTTGCGCAGGTTCAGCCGCGACTGGGCGTCGGTGATGGCGCCGGACAGGAAGGCATCGGGCAGCCCTTCGATGGCGTCGCTGGCGACGTTCTTGTCGGCCGCGAGGAAGCTCGTGAGCTTGGCCTCGGCCAGCGGCACGGCCCAGGGCTCGGCCAGGTGATCGACGTTGCCGGTGCGGCCGTCCTCGGCCAGGATCAGGCGCGACCAGTCGAGCGCGCCGGACAGCAGCAGCGAGGCCTGCATGCGCGAGCGCTCGGCGGCCTCCACCTCGGTCGCGCGCCATTGGCGCCACAGCGCGGCGGCGGCCAGCGTGGCCACCAGCGTGACGGTGATGAGGGCGGTCAGCAGCGCGGCGCCATGCTGCCGCCGGGCGCGTGGGGGGGGGCGGCGGCTCATGAGGTCTTGGTGAGGCTCCACGTGGGCCGCAGCCAGTCGCGCGTGATCAGGCCGGCCAGGCCCGGCCCGGGCGCCAGTTGCAACTGCAGGCGCACGGCATCGGGCAACGGGGCCGCGCCCAGCGCCTGGGCCTGCACGGCGGCACTCCAGGCGCCGTTGCGGAAGTAGCCGAGGCTCCAGCCTTCGGCCGGCAGCACGCGCGTGGCCGCGGCATCGGCACCGGGCGCGGCCGATTCGGCCCAGGCCGCGGCGGCGCCCCAGGCCTGCGTCCAGTCGGCACGGGTGGCGAGCGGCGGCGACTGCCAGCGCAGCCACTGGTTGCCCTGCGACGAGACGCCGACGGTCCACGCCACCACGCGGGCGGCCGGCGCGCCCTGCGCGTCGATGCCCTGGCGCGTGATGCGCAGCGCACGGCCGTTCCAGTCCAGTGCGGGCGTGTTGCCGAAGTTGGTGGCGGCGTCCAGGTCCGCGCTCCACTGCGCCAGCGCGGTCTGCAGCACCAGCACCGCCTCGTCGCGGTCCCGGTGCTGCGACTGCGCGCGCGCCATGCCGTCCAGCCCCCGCCAGCTGATCAGCGCCAGCAGCGCCATCGCCGCCAGGGCCACCAGCAGTTCGACGAGCGTGAAGCCGCGCAGGCGCGCAGGGGTCGGATGGCGCATGCTCAGTACCGCCCGATCACGGTGGACAAACGCAGCAGCGGCCAGCGCGCCGCATCGCGCACCTGCACGTCCACCCGATGGAAGTTGGGATTGAGCGTGGGCGTGGTCGACACCGTCACGTCCAGCGGCGTGCCGGCCTGTTCGCAGGGCAGGCTGCTGTCGCCCAGCGGCGGCATCTGCGGCGACAGGCGCAGCTGGACCAGCGTGTTCTCGGCGCACAGTTGGGCCAGCACCATGTCCGACTGGCGCTGCGCATTGCGGGTGAGCGCGTTGGTGGCCTGCGCGCCGGCCGCCAGCGCGATGGCGACGATGGCCAGCGCGACCAGCACCTCGACCAGGGTGAAGCCCGAAGCGCCCGGGCCGGGCATGGGGCGGCGCGCGGCGGCACGGCAGCGCATGCGCGCCCGGTCCACGCTCATGGCGCGGCGGCGTCCACCACCGCGAAAGGCCGCAGCCCGTCGGTGGCGAGCCGCAGCACCTGCGCCGTGGGCCCTTCGCTGCGGATCAGCACCTGCTGCGGGCCGATGATGGGCTCGGGCCCCAGCAGCAGCGCGGCGACCGGGCGGCCGCTGCCATCCAGTGGCTGGGCGCTCACGCCGTCCATCTGCCAGCCATGCGGCAGGGCGCCGGGCGGCACGCCGTCGAAGACGAAGCCCTGGGCGGTGACCCGCCAGCGCACCTGGGCACCGCTGGCGCGGGCCTGTGCGCGGCCGGCTTCCAGCAGCGCCACGAGGCGCTCGGCCTCGCGGTCCAGGCCGGCGCGGGCCGTGTCGCGCAGCGCGAAACCCACGCCGGCGGTGGCGAAGGCGATGATCGCCACCACCACCAGCAACTCGATCAGGGTGAAGCCGGCCGCCGCCGGCGGGCCGGACCTACTGCCAGCTGCCGATGTCGGCATCGTTGCCCTCGCCACCGGGCTGGCCGTCGGCGCCGAGCGAAAACACGTCCACCTCGCCCTTGATGCCCGGGTTCATGTACTGGTAGGGCCGGCCCCAGGGGTCGTTGGGCAGCTTGTCGACGTAGGGCTTCCAGTTCGGCGCGGCCGGGCCGGTGGTCGGCCGCGTCACCAGGGCCTGCAGGCCCTGCTCGCCCGTGGGGTAGCGCTGGTTGTCCAGGCGGTACATCTTGAGCGCGTTCATCAGGTTGTTGACGTCGGTGCGGGCCGCCGTGACGCGCGCGTCGTCGGCGCGGCCGATCACGTTGGGCACGATCAGGGCGGCCAGCACGCCGATGATCACGAGCACGACCATCAGCTCGATCAGCGTGAAGCCCCGCTGAAGAGGGTTCTGCCGGTTGCGTTGGGAGGAAACTGTCATGGGCGGCGCATGATAATGCCCGGATATGACGACTGCGTTGCCCGTATCTTCCCGGTGGCCCGTGGCGGCCGCGACGGCCTTGCTCTGGGCTGCGGCCGCGGCGAGTGCGGTGTACTGGGGGCTGCGGCTGTCGTCGGCGGAGGGCGGCGGGCTGCCGCCACCGGTCGCGTCGCCGGCCCTGAGCGTGCAGACGGCGGAGGTCGCTCGCGTCTTCGGCGCCTTGCCCTCGACGCCCGGCCCCGCCGCGGCGCCCGATGCCGCCACCCGCTTCCAGCTGCTGGGCGTGGCCGCGAACCAGTCGGGTGGCGGCGCGGCGCTGCTGGCGGTGGACGGCAAGCCGCCGCGCTCCTACCGTGTGGGCGCCGCCTTCGAGGGCGGGCTGACGCTGCAATCCATCGACGCGGCCGGCGTGCACATCGGACCGGCGGCAGGCGGGACGGGCTTCGCGCTGCGCGTGCCGCTGCGGCCGCTCGCCGTCAACGGGCCGCCGCGCGCGCCGGCGCCCTGAATTTGCTCCTGGCCCTCGACGCGGCGCAGGCTGGTCCCGCGCTGGGCTTTTTGTGGCCCACCGAAGCACCCGGCCAGATGTCATCCAGCGTGGGACCGGTGCTGCAAGCGGGTGCGTGGTCGCTCGTCCTGTCCCTGACCACATCGGGCGGCGGTGCCATCGGTGCTGGCCGACCGCCTCGGCGTCCCATCAACTGCGCAGGAACAGGCCGTACGCCGGGTTCGTGGTCTCTTCGATGAAGGGATAGCCCAGCGTCTGCAGGAAGTCCTGGAACAGCGCGCCATCCGCCGCGGGCACCTGCAGCCCGACCAGGATGCGGCCGTAATCCGCGCCCTGGTTGCGGTAGTGGAAGAGGCTGATGTTCCAGTCGGGCTTCATCAGGCTCAGGAACTTCAGGAGTGCGCCCGGCCGCTCCGGGAAGACGAAGCGCAGCAGCCGCTCGTCGTGCGCCAGCCCGCTGCGGCCGCCCACCATGTAGCGCACGTGCTCCTTGGCCAGCTCGTCGTGCGTCAGGTCGAGCGCGCCGAAGCCGTGGCTGTGGAACACCTCCGCGATGCTCGCCGATTCGCCGCGCCGCTGCGTCGTCAGGCCCACGAACACATGGGCCTGCTGCGCATCGCTGATGCGGTAGTTGAACTCGGTCACGTTGCGCGGTCCGCCCGGCAACTGGCCGACCAGCTCGCAGAAGCGGCGGAAGCTGCCGCGCTCCTCGGGGATGGTGATCGCGAACAGCGCCTCGCGCTCCTCGCCCACTTCCGCGCGCTCGGCCACGAAGCGCAGCCGGTCGAAGTTCATGTTGGCGCCGCAGAGGACGGCGGCATAGGTCTCGCCGCGCGCGCCGTGCTTTTCCACGTATTGCTTAATCGCCGCCACCGCCAGCGCGCCGGCCGGCTCGACGATGCTGCGCGTGTCGATGAACACGTCCTTGATGCCGGCGCACACCGCGTCCGTGTCCACCGTGATGAACTCGTCCACCAGGTCGCGGGCGATGCGGAAGGTTTCCTCGCCCACGAGCTTGACGGCCGTGCCGTCCGAGAACAGGCCCACGTCCGCCAGCGTGACGCGCTCGTGCGCCGCCACCGATTGCATCATGGCGTCGGAATCGTTCATCTGGACGCCGATGACGCGGATGTCCGGTCGCACCGCCTTGATGTAGTTGGCCACGCCCGAGATGAGGCCGCCGCCGCCGATGGCCACGAAGACGGCATCGAGCCGGCCCTGATGCTGGCGCAGGATCTCCATCGCGATGGTGCCCTGGCCGGCAATGACCTCGGGATCGTCGAAGGGATGCACGAAGGTCAGGCCTTCGCGTTCCTGCAGGGCGAGGGCGTGCTGGTAGGCGTCCGAGTAGCTGTCGCCGTGCAGGTGCACCTCGCCGCCGAAGCCACGCACCGCATCGATCTTGAGTTGCGGCGTGGTCACCGGCATCACGATCACCGCACGCGCGCCGAGCTTGCGCGCGCCGAGCGCGACGCCCTGCGCATGGTTGCCGGCCGACGCGCAGATCACGCCCCGCGCCAGCTGCTCGGCCGACAGGTGCGCCATCTTGTTGTACGCACCGCGGAGCTTGAAGCTGAAGACCGGCTGCTGGTCCTCCCGCTTGAGCAAGACATTGTTGCCAAGTCTTTCGCTCAGCGTCCGAGCCGGTTCCAGAGCGGATTCAATCGCGACGTCGTAAACGCGAGCCGTCAGGATTTTTTTTAGATAGTCGGAGGGCGTCAGTGCCGGCCCCAGGCTGGTAGGCATGGCGATGGATAACCAATGAGAACAGCGTTCGATGATACGCGGCACTCGTTTTGCACCCCGGAAGACACATGGACACGAACGTCATCTTCCGCTTAACAAATGAGCGAGCGGCCAATGATTCCGCATTTTTGGGACGAGTTCCTCCCGAGGACCCCGTGCCCCCCAGCGACTTAACAATTAGGAAAAGGTCGTCAGACGTTCTTGTCAGAGACCTCGCCATGGCTCTGCTGCAGGCCGAGCGGGCACGGGTGCAGCGAAAGGAAATCGCGTGGGGCAGCTGGCAGATCATGAGCAACCGCATGGATGCCCATGTGCTGCCGCTGCTGGGCGATCGGTTGGTGCGCGACATCGATGGCGTCGCGGCGCAGGCCCTCATCGACCGGCTGGGTGAGCACGACTTCACCAGCACGACCATCGCCCAGTACATGGTGTTGCTGCGCAAGACGCTGATGCACGGCGTGCTGACGGGGGTGATCGACGAGATGCCCCGTCTGCCGAAGGTCAAGATCCGCAGCCAGCCGCGGGGAAGCTTCAGCGTGGCCGAATACCGCCAACTGGTGGCCACCGCCCGTCGGCTGGTGGGACAGCCGCACCCGGTACTGCAGACGCTGCAGCCTGGCGAGCGCTTCTGGATCGCGCGAGAGTTGCTCACCATGCCGCGCGAACTGCCGTGGCTGATCCGCTGGATGGTCAAGACCTCACGGCGGCCGACACGCTGTGGATGATTCGCTTAACCATGCGGTCCTTGCAACTGCTATCTCGCTCAGACTCCAGCGCTGCTATCACAATCCATTCACGCGGGTCCTCGCCAATTTCTTCGGCCAGTGCGCCGGCGATTGCCGGGCTGATATGGCCACGCTGCCGGGCGTTATGCAGGGCGTTGCGGTTCAGGTTTAGGCGGTCGTGCCAGTATGGGGCTGGATGGAGCGACAAAGCCTTGTTCAGAAGGTCCATCGTTTGAGGCATGGCGGGGCTCCCGTTGTGGTTCGCTTGCAGGGGGGAAAACATCTGCGCGCACGTCGCTGATGTTTGGCACGTTGGTATATCGAAGGACGCGGTAGCCGGCACCCTTGAGCATGTCGTCTCTCGCTGTGTCGGCGTCCTTCTTGAGTCTGTGGGTTGCGTCGTCAAGCTCGATCAGCGCAATGACTCTATAGGCGTGATCCAGGACCGCAAAGTCCGCAATCTTGCGATCAAACCGATTCCTAGTGGCCGTCTTGCGTGCTGACAGTAAAGCGCCAAACGACACCTGGGTCACGACGGTCAAGCTAGGAAACGCTTCCTTTAACCGGTTGAACATTGCTTGCTCCCGGTCTGTTAGGAATCGCTTTGCCTTGATCGGTTCCGACTGTCTGGGGCCGCGCCTCGCGGCCACCGCTGCCAGGACAACAGCGCCGATCAGCAGCAGGGCCGCAACCAAGACCAACGGGACGAGGGTAGTTTTCACACTTAGCCTGTTGTTTCATTGCAATCATGTCGGTTGCATGTTGCAATCGAGTTGGTGGCAGTGTAGATTTCGGCATGCAATCAATGTGGTTGCATTCTGGAGCCGGCATGCTTTCCTTCCCCTCTCACTGCGCTGTCTGCGGACAGCCGTTCTTTCTCAATCACGAGTGCCCCGCTCTGCGGCGCCGTGCCTCCTGCACTCCCCCCGCCCATGAGGCCCCCGCGGTGGCCCCGGTTGAAAGCTTGCCGGCTCCGGCCGAGGCAGGCGGTGGGGAGTGCGCCTCGTGACAGCGGCCGATCAGCTATCGCTGTTTGAACCGGAGGGCCCCGAAGCCCTCGCGCTGCTGCGCAAACACCTGGCCGATGCCGAGCGCTACGCAAAGCAGGTCGTCCAGTTCGAAGCCCTGTGCATGCCCGGTGCCGCCCGCCTGGCCCAAGCCGAGGCCGATGCAGCCATGGCCCGCGCGAACGTCGTGGCCATCTTCCTGGACCTGGAGCGTGAGGCGGGCCTGTGAGACCCCATCCGATAGCCCATGCGTGCGTGGGCCTTCGGCTGGCGTCTTGCCAGTCTGTCCGGGCTTAGGAGGCCCTCACCATGGCTATCACTGCACTCATCCAAATCATCAAGGTCAACGAAAAGCGCGGCGGCACGAAGGATGGCCGCGCTTGGGAAATGCAGGACGCGGAGTGCCTGCTTCTCAACGAAGACGGCACGCCTGCGCAGGTCGGCGTTCTCATGCTGCCGAAGCAACTGCGCGGTGAGCATGAACCAAAGCCGGGCTTTTACTCCGGTGCCTTCGCGCTCGGTGTGTCCCTCCGGGATCGTCGTGTTGAGGCGATGCTCACCGGCCTGTCTCCCCTGCCGCCGAATCACTTCCAGCGCGGCCAAAAGGCCTCCTGATGCAAGCCGTCTTCCTGCTCGGCATCGCTGGCGGCTTCCTCGTCGCTGTCGTGTTCGTGATGCTGGTGGACGGCGCCCACATGGCCGCTGAGCGCAGCCGCCGCATCCGCATCGCTCGGAGTCGCCATGCCTGATTGGGTTCTGTCCGGCCTGTTTGTTTTGATGCACGTGATCGGTCTCGCAGGTCTCCTCGTGTGGCTGTGGATGTCCCGTCATGGCTGACCCCACCACCGTTGAATGCTCAAGCGCCTGCACCGTCACGGTGGTGCATGAGCTCTCTCTCCCGCCCCTCCAGCTGGACGCTGAGGGGGCTATCCAAATCAGCAGCGCCATCCTGCTGGTGTGGGCGGCGGGCTGGGCGTGTCGAACGCTCATCCGCCACCTGAAAACTGTCGATGGAAACCAACCTTCTGAAAGTGAGTGAAGCAATGAAGTCCAACCAGAGCACCAATCCCGCCGTCGTTGCCGCCCTTGCGGCTGCGCTGCTCGCAGTCGCTGTGCCCTCCCAGGCTGCTGCCGTGGACGTGGCCGCCGTGGTCACCGACATCGGCGCGCAGATCGCCCCCATCACCGCCATCGGCGGCGCCGTCCTGCTGGTGGTGGTCGCCATCAAGGCGTTCAAGTGGGTGCGCCGCGCGCTGAGCTGATCGGCGCATGACGCTGCAAGGTGGGCCCGCCTTGTAGCGCCTTTGCCCATGCTGCCGTGGGGCGGCATCGTCAAGGGGAAATGAGCATGGGGCTCTTCGTTCTGATCGCGATCCTGGGGGCAGCGTGGCTCATCTTTACCGCTTGATCGTGTGTCTGCTCATGCTGCTCGGTGCAGGCAGTGCCAGTGCGCTGGACAAGGTGCAGCAGTGGTCTACCAGCGACAGGGGCGCGGACTACGGTCCGCTCACCGCGAAAGCGGATGTGTGCGAGGCGGCACGTGCCGGATGGGCGGCAAAGCAGACTTTCTCGCCCGGGTATGGGGCTACGGTGAAGGTCACGGCGGGCGGCAGCAACGGCATGTGCGAGTTCTACGCAACAGCAACCAGCGGGAGCCCGTCGTACTTCGATCACTCGTCGGAGCTTTATTCGGTGCTGTCGTGTCCTGCGAACAGTTCGGCCAATTCGGCGGGTGGCTGTTCGTGCAGCAGTGGATACGAAGAGAAGGATGGCATGTGCAAGCCGCCGCTCAATGAGTGCGAGAAGCTCGCGGGTCAGTCGGCTGGAGCGAAGGCGTTCGAGGGGCGCGGCGACAGCTTTTTCTTTTGTGATGCGTGGAATTCAGCCGGCGGCGGCAAGTGCGTCGCCAAGGTGGAGCCGAGCTTTCGCTATGAGGACCCGCCCGGGTCTGGGCATTGGATTTCGCAGGGCACCGCCCGGTACACCGGCCAGAGCGGCGGCGCGTGTAACGGTAACGGTGGTGACGGTGCGGTGCCGGCGCCTAGCACGCCCAAGACCGAGGATGGGCAGGCACCGACCACGCCCGACCCTGGTACTGCGGCGCCCGCGCCTTGCCCTGAGGGCCAGTCGCCGGGCGAGGTCAACGGCCAGCGCGTGTGCGCGCCGCGTGGCACGGATGGCAAGGTCGAAGAGAAGTCAACCAGCAGCAGCACCAACGCGGCCGGCGACAAGACCGACACGACGAAGGAAACGAAGTGCGAGGGCGGCCAGTGCACCACGACGACTACGAACTGCACCACGCCCAACGGCCAGACCTCGGCTAACTGCACATCGACCAGCACCACCGGGTCTGCGTCGGGCACCTGCAAAGCTGGATCAGGGCTCGCCATGTGCGGCGAAGGTTCCACGCAGACTGGGTTCTCGGGCAACTGCGCCGCCGGGTTCAAGGCCGTCAGCGACGATGCCGTCATCAACGCGATGGCCGAGGAGGTCTATCGGCAGAACTGCAAGATCAATCCCGACGAGGCTAGCCAAGCGTTGTACAAGGCCGCGGCCGCGAAGTACGGGACTGACCAGTCGGGCGATCTGCCCGGCAACCGGACGGTGAGCCTCGGGCCGGAGAAGTTCGATACGTCTGACGCGTTGGGCACCGGTGGCGGCGCTTGCCTGCCGGATAAGACCGTGGTCGTTATGGACCGGTCGATCACTATCCCCTTCGGGGGCATCTGCCCTTATCTGGGCTACCTTGGCAATGTGCTGCTGGCAGTCTCGTTTCTGCTCGCTGCACGCATCGTGATGAGGGGCTGACATGCCTGCAATCCTGGCTGCACTCGGCAGCATGCTGCTTCAAATTGCTGGCTCGTTCGCGGGTCAGATGCTCATCGGCGCCGGGGTGGCCGCTGTCACCTACGTGGGGCTCGATGCGTCTTTGGAATGGCTGAAAAGCAATGCGGTGTCTGCTCTGCTCGGGTTGCCCCCTGAGGTTGTCGGCATGTTGGGCGTGTTGAAGGTCGGCCGGTGCATCAGCATCGTCACGTCGGCCATCGTCATGCGGTTGACCATGCAAGGCTTCAAGGACGGGGCGTTGAAGAAGTGGACCAAGCGATGAGGCGCGGCCAGCGGCTACGTCAGGGCGGGTTCATCTACCTGCGCACCGGCGGCAACGGCTCGTGCAAAACGCTCTTCACGCTCGCCGATGTTCGAAAGCTCCAGCTGGAGACTGGCCGGCCCGTGTGCATCAACTTGCGCCCGGCGGATGATCCGAAAGAGCCCAACAAGCCCTATTGCCGGGTGTACCCCGAAAAGATGGCTGAGTTCGGGTGGACCGCCGCCCGCTTCAAGGACTGGCAGGATCAGCCGGACGGCACCATCTTTCTGGTCGATGAGTGCCATTACGACTTGCCCGTGCGAACGGGCAGTTCGGCGCAGGTACCGCCGCACGTTGCCAAGCTGTCGGAGCATCGCAGCCGTGGCTTCGACTTCTTTATGCTCACCCAGCACCCGCAGAACGTCGATGTGTTCGTGCGTCGGCTGGTCCAGGCCCCTGGCTGGCATCAACACCTGAAACGCATCTTCGGCGCCAGCAACGCAACGCGCGTGCTTCAGTGGGACGCGGTCAACGCGCAGTGCGAGAAGGATGGGTCAGGTGAATCTGCACAGATCACGACGCGCACTCAGCCTAAGGAAGTGTTTCAGTGGTACGACAGCGCCTTCATCCACACTGGCCGCAAGCGCATCCCGTTTCAAGTTTGGCTGATCGTGGCGTGCGTGCCTCTCGTCCTGGCGCTGGTGCTGTACACGTGGTATGCGTTCACAAGAAACCAAGACAAGACCAAGGAAAGGATCACCGGCGATGTGGCTACTGCAAACAGCACTGCGGACGGCCGTCCGC
>NZ_LDSL01000085.1 GCF_001476815.1 Pseudacidovorax intermedius
ACAGGCTCAGCGCGAACGGATGGGCTCAGCACGAACGCATGAACCTCAGCGCGAACGGGCAGGGCGAGGTGCACATCGCACTGGCCTCAATGCACCGCCGCGCCCGCATGGATCGCGTCGATCACCTCCTCGCGCAGGCGGATGAATTCCGGCTGGGACTTGATGGCACGCGCGCTGCCGCCGGCGATGTACTGGCGGCCGAAATCCAGCTGGTAGCGGCGCGACACACGGCCCGGCGAGGGCGTCATCACGATCAGCTCGGTGGCTAGGAACAGCGCCTCTTCCACGTCGTGCGTGATGAAGAAGCACAGCTTGCCCTCGCGCGCCCAGATCTGCAGCACCAGCTCCTGCACCTGCTCGCGCGTGAGCGAATCGAGGGCGCCGAAGGGCTCGTCCATCAGCAGCATGGCCGGGTTGGCGGCCAGCGCCCGGGCGATGCCAACGCGCTGCTGCTGCCCGCCCGACAGCTGATAGACCGGGTGCGTGGCATAGCGCTCCAGGCCCACGGCGCGCACCTGCTTCATGGCGGCCTCGTGGCGCTCGGCACGGCCCATGCCGCGCAGGCGCAGGCCCAGGGCCACGTTGTCGATCACGTTGAGCCAGGGCATCAGCGCATGCTTCTGGAACACCACGCCGCGGTCGGCGCCCGGGCCTTCCACATGGCGGCCGTTGACGAAGATGTGGCCTTCGCTCGGCGCCATGAAGCCGGCGATGCACGACAGCAGCGTGGTCTTGCCGCAGCCCGAGGCGCCGACGGCCACCACGAACTCGCCGCGGGCGAAGCCCAGGTCCACCTGCGACAGGGCCGTGACCTCGGCGCCGCCGCGGCCGGCGTAGGTCACGCCCACGTTCTCGATGCGCAATCCGTCCATGGTGTGCGTCTCCTGACGGGCGATGGCCGCTCAGGGCTTCGCCTTGGCGGCGTAGCTGGCGTTCACGCCCGTGCTGTAGTCGGGCAGCACGTTGCCGATGGTGCCCTGCGCCTTCAGGAAGGCCGCGGTGGCGGCCAGCGACTGGGCTGCGCCGCCCTTGGCGCCGCCGCCCAGCCAGGTGGCCGAGGCCTGCTCGGCCGGCGGCACGAAGCGGTACAGGGCCATGGCGGCGGGCACGTCGGCCTCGGTCGCGCCCGTCACCTGCGCCACGGCCTTCACCTGCGGCGAGCCGGCGGTCCACTGCGCCTTGTTGGCGGTGTAGGCCGCGTCGGCCCTGGCGATGGCCGACAGGAACTTGACCATGAAGTCGGCGTTGGCCGCGGCCCAGGGCTTGTTGGCGATGATGCCGTCGAAGGTGGCCTTGCCCGTCTGCTTGGAGATCTGGCCGCTGCTGGTGATCTGCTTGCCGCCGGCCTTGACCTTGGAGAGCACCGGGTCCCACACGAAGGTGGCGTCGATGTCGCCGCGCTCCCAGGCGGCGGCGATCTCGGGCGGGCGCATGTTCAGGATCTTGACCTGCGACGGATCGACCTTGGCCGCCTCCAGCGCCACCAGCGTGTGGAAGTGCGTGGTGGAGGTGAAGGGCACGCCGATCTTCTTGCCCTTGAGATCGGCCACGCTGTTCACGCCCGAGCCGTTGCGCGCCACCAGGGCCTCGGCATCGGCGATGTCGTCGAGGATCCACACCAGCTCCACCGGCAGGCCCTGCGACAGGGCCGCAGCCACGGGGGCCGAGCCCGCCTCGCCGATCTGCACCTGGCCCGAGGCCATGGCGCGGATCACGTCGCCGCCGCCCGCGAACTTGCGGAAGTTGATCTTGTAGCCGGTGGCCTTTTCGATCTCGCCCGTGACCTGCGCATAGCGCCAGGGCACCACCATGTCCTGGTGGGCGATGGTGACTTCCTTGGCGGCCTGGGCGTGGGCGCCGGCGGCGAGCGTCGCCAGGGCGAGCACGGCCAGGTGGCGGCGGGTGAAGCGGATCGGGTTGGTCATTCGAGGTCCTCCGGGTGTGGATGTGTGGGATGAACTGTGCGGCGCGCGGCCCGGCCACCCAAGTGCCAGAGGCCGGCGACCGAAAGAGCCAGAGCCGGCAAGCGGGCACCCGGCTGGTGCCTGCCACGATGGGCGCCGCACTGCTTCGGCGCAGAGCCGGCGATTCTGGGAAGCGCGCCGCGCCGGCGGCAACGAAGAAATGCGCGCTAGTTCATGCGCCGGATGCACAAGGCGCCGGGTGTGCGCGGCGCCGGGCGTTGGAGGCCATGTGGGTCAGTCGATCAAGAGCCGTTCGGGCTGAGCCTGTCGAAGCCAGGGCAAGGCGTGTCCAGCCCTTCGACAAGCTCAGGGCGAACGGCCCTTGACTGGCACCCGGCGTCAGTGCAGCGGCGCGTCCCGCCGCACGCCGCGCGCTGCGGCCAGCTCGTGCACCGCCAGCGCCAGCGCCCGCACGCCGGCCTCGATCTGCGCGCCCGAGATGGACGACAGCCGCAGCCGGAACTGCGGGCACGGATAGGGCGGCTGGTCGTAGAACACACGCCCCGCCTCGATCAGCACGCCATGCCCGCGCGCCACATCGGCCAGCTCGGCCGAATCCAGCCAGTCCGGCCCTTCCACCCACACCGAGGCACCGCCCTGCGGCGGCGTGAAGCGGAAGTCCGGCAGGTACTGCCGCAGCGCCTGCGCCACCCGCGCCAGCCGCTCCTGCATGATCTGGTTGACCCGCCGCGCATGCGACTCGTGATGACCCAGCGACAGGAACAGCGCATAGGCATGCTGCAGGAAGGCGCTAGGGTGGCGCACCATCGCATGGCGCAGCACCCGCAGCTCGGCGATCAGCTCGCGCGAGGCCACGATGTAGCCCAGCCGCAGCGCCGGCGACAGGCTCTTGGAGAGCGAGCCGATGTAGATCACCCGTCCGCCCGTGTCCAGGCTCTTGAGCGCGGGCATGGGCTTGCCGGCGTACAGGTTCTCGGCCTCGTAGTCGTCCTCGACGATGACGAAGTCCTGGAGCTCGGCCTTGCGCAGCAGCCACTGGCGCCGCTCCAGGCTCAGCGTGCGCGTGGTCGGGCTCTGGTGGCTGGGCGTGACGAAGACGTAGTCCACCTGCGGCATGGCGTCCACCACCAGGCCGTCGTCGTCCACCGCGATGTTGACGAAGCGCGGGTCGCGCACGCGGAAGGAATTGCGCGCATGCGGATGGCCCGGCTCTTCGCAGCCCACGCGGGTGCGGGCATCGAACAGCGCCTCGGCCAGCAGGTAGAAGGCATGCTGCGAGCCCACGGTGATCAGGATCTCGTCGGCCAGCGCATACACGCCGCGCTTGGGCAGCAGGCGCTGGCGGATCTGCGTGACGAGTTCGTCCACGTCCACCTGCTCGAAGTCGGGCGTCCAGTGCGGCAGCTGCACGCGCGACAGGCTGCGCAGGCAGCACTCGCGGAAGTCGTCGGTGGGAAAGAGCTCCGGGTCGTAGGTGCCGTAGACGAACTGGTAGGGATAGCCGTGCCAGCGCTCGGGCTTGGCCAGCGTGGGCCGGTCGCGCTGCGAGCGCAGCACGCGGGCGCGCCAGTCCGGCGCGCGCGGGCCGCTGCCGGCCGTGGTGTCGGGCGCGAAGGGATTGGCCTCGGCCGGCGCCGCCTGCAGCGGCGAGGCATCCGCCGACACGAACACGCCGCGTCGCGGGCGGGCCTCCAGAAAGCCTTCTTCCACCAGCTGTTCGTAGGCTGCGGTCACGGTGTTGCGGCTGAGCGAAAGCGCCTGCGCCAGGTCGCGCGAGGAGGGCAGCGGCGTGCCCGGGCCCAGCCGGCCGTCCAGGATGGCCTGCACGATCACCGCGCGCAGCCGCACCTGGATCGGCAGGCCGGCCTGCTCCGGCAGGCGGAAGAGGCGGGCCCACAAGGGGCGGTTCGATTCGTCGGTGCTGGGCATGGGAGCGGTCTCAAACGGATGGGTGCGCATGCACACAAGCGGGGCGCGTTCACGCTGTTGGTGCGCTGCTGGCGGGCCGTGGCGTGGGCGATGGGCCGCCTCTGGCTCTATGGCGCGGCGGGGTCGCTTCCTAGACTGGATTGCATCTTCCGCGCCACGCCCTGCTGCTCCCTGCCATGACCACTGCCACTGCCCCGTCCGTCACCGTCGAGATGCTCGCCGCCTTCTCCGACGCCTGGAACCGCCACGACCTGCCCGCGCTGATGGGCTTCATGCATGCCGACTGCGTGTTCGAGACCGCCGCCGGTCCCGAGGCCTGCGGCGCGCGCCACCGCGGCACCGAGGCCGTGGCCGCGGCCTTCGAGGCGGCGTGGAAGAACTTCCCGGACGCCCAGTGGCGCAACGGCCGCCATTTCGTCGCCGGCGAGCGCGGCGTCTCGGAATGGACCTTCACCGGCACCGCCGCCGACGGCTCGCGCGTCGAGGCCGACGGCGTGGACGTGTTCACCTTCCAGGACGGAAAGATCCTGGTCAAGAACGCCTTCCGCAAGATGCGCCCCGCACTGCCCAAGGCCTGACTTCCGCAGAAGGCGACCCATCATGGCCATCACCACCCCGCGCGAGGTCTTCGCGCCCTACGACCCGGCCTACGACCCGCTGGTCTCGCCCGGCCCCGGCCACAACCGCGACTACGCGCCCACCTACTGGGCCGCCACCGCCGGCACGCCGCCGGACGACGACGGCCCCATCACCGCCGACGTGGATGCGGACGTGGTCATCATCGGCTCGGGCTTCACCGGCCTGGCCGCGGCGCTGTTCCTGGCGAAGGAGCACGGCATCAAGGCGACGGTGCTGGAGGCCAACCGCGTGGCCTGGGGCTGCACCAGCCGCAACGGCGGCCAGGGCCAGAACGCCAGCGGCCGGCTCTACCGCTCGCAGTGGATCGAGCGCTGGGGCCTGGACGTGGCGAAGAAGCTCGACGCCGAGATCCGCTTCGGCTTCCAGACCTTCGCCGACCTGGTGGCGCAGATCGACTGCGACGCGCAGCCGGGCGGCCACCTCTTCGTCGCGCACCGCGACAAGAAGATGGACTTCCTGCGCCGCGAGACCGAGGTCATGCGCCAGCACTTCGGCTACGACGCCCGCATGCTCAGCGCCGAAGACGTGCGCCGCGACTGGTGCGGCGACCAGGACGCCAAGGGCGCGCAGTACGAGTCCGAAGGCATCTCGGTGCATCCGCTCAAGCTGGCCCACGGCTACCTGAAGATGGCGCGCGAACTGGGCGCCCGCGTGCACCCGGCCAGCCCGGTCATCGGCTGGGAGACGAAGAACGGCGTGCACCACCTGCGCACGCCCGGCGGCACGGTGCGCGCGCGGGCCGTGGGCATCGCCACCGGCGCGTACACGGCCCCGGGCCTGTACCCGGGGTTGAAGAACCGCTACTTCCCGGTGCTGTCCAACTCCATCGTCACGCGCCCGCTCACGCCGGCCGAGCTGGAGGCCACGGGCTTCAAGACCCGCATCGCCATCACCGACACGCGCACCCTGCGCTTCTATTACCGCCTGCTGCCCGACAACCGCCTGCAGATCGGCAGCCGCAGCGCCATCACCGGCGCCGACGCGCACCGCGAGGCGCACTACCGCCTGCTCACCGAGGGCCTGGCGCGCAAGTTCCCGGCGATCAAGGACATCGAAATCGCCCACTCCTGGTGGGGCTGGGTGGACGTGAGCCACGACATGATGCCGCGCGTGGTGCAGCCCGATGCCGCGCAGCAGGTCTTCTATGCGCTGGGCTACGGCGGCAACGGCGTCTCCTTCTCCGCCCATGCGGGCCGACGCCTGGCGCAGCGCATCGCCGGCCAGGCCGATGCCGCCTTCGGCCTGCCCATCTACCAGGGCGCGCTGCCCTTCCCGGCACAGGGCGAATGGGCCGCGCCCTTCCGCCGCCTGGGCCAGAGCTTGCTCTACCGCTGGTACTGGCTGCGCGACGAAGTGATCTGAGCCGCGGCGTTCCCTCTCTTTCCATTCGATCCAGGAGTGCATTCCATGACCACGCCTTTCCTCACCCGCCGCGCCCTGTCGCTCGCCGCGGCCGCCGTGCTGGCCGGCAGCAGCCTGCTCGGCACCGCCGCCGTCCAGGCCCAGGAGATCAAGAAGGGCGGCACGCTGGTGGTGGGCACCACGCAGGCGCCGCGGCACCTCAACGGGGCCGTGCAGTCGGGCATCGCCACGGCCGTGCCCTCGACCCAGCTCTTCGCCAGCCCGCTGCGCTTCGACGACAAGTGGAACCCGCAGCCCTACCTGGCCGAAAGCTGGAAGCTGGCCGAGGACGGCAAGTCGCTCACGCTCAACCTGCGCAAGGACGCCGTCTTCCACGACGGCAAGCCCATTACTTCGGAAGACGTGGCCTTCTCCATCATGGCCATCAAGGCCAACCACCCGTTCTCGACCATGCTCGCTCCGGTGGAGAAGGTGGAGACGCCCAACCCCACCACCGCCATCATCCGCATGAGCACGCCGCACCCGGCCATCGTGCTGGCGATGTCGCCGGCCCTCGCGCCGATCATGCCCAAGCACATCTACGGCGACGGCACCGACCTCAAGAACCATCCGCGCAACAGCCAGAACGTGGTGGGCTCCGGGCCCTTCAAGCTCACGGAGTTCAAGGCCGGCCAGCGCGTGGTGCTGGAGCGCTTCGACAAGTTCTTCCTGCCCGGCAAGCCCTACCTGGACAAGATCATCTTCAACATCGTGCCCGACACCCAGAGCATCGTGCTGGGCATCGAGCGCGGCGACCTGCAGATGTATCCCTACGCCGCCGGCGCGCTGGACCTCAAGCGCCTGAAGGCCAACCCGAATCTGGTGGTCACCGACAAGGGCTACGAAGGCATCGGCGCCCTCAACTGGCTGGCCTTCAACACCGCCAAAAAGCCGCTGAACGACGTGAACGTGCGCAAGGCCATCGCCTATGCCATCGACAAGAACTTCATCACCAAGGCGCTGATGGGCGGCTTCGCCGCGGTGTCCGATGGTCCCATCGTGCCCGGCAGCCCCTTCGCCGTGCCCGACGTGGTGAAGTACCCGCTGGACCTGAAGAAGTCCGCCGAGCTGCTGGACGCCGCCGGCTTCAAGCCCGGTGCGGGCGGCGAGCGCTTCAAGCTCACCATCGACTACCTGCCCGGCAACGACGAGCAGCAGAAGAACGTGGCCGAGTACCTGCGCGCGCAGCTCAAGAAGGTCGGCATCGCCGTGGAGGTGCGGGCCTCGGCCGACTTCCCGGCCTGGGCCAAGCGCATCGCCAGCCGGGACTTCGACATGACCATGGACACGGTCTTCAACTGGGGCGACCCGGTCATCGGCGTGCACCGCACCTACCTGTCCACCAACATCAAGCCCATCGTGTGGACCAACACGCAGGACTACGTCAACCCCAAGGTGGACGAGCTGCTGAATGCGGCCGGCGGCATCATGGACCCGGTCAAGCGCAAGGCCTACTACGCCACCTTCCAGAAGATCGTGACGGACGAGGTGCCCATCGTCTACCTCAACGTCGCGCCCTACCACACGGTGGCCAGCAAGCGCGTGGGCAACCTGCCGACGACGATCTGGGGCGCCGCGTCGCCCATGGACGACGTGTACCTGAAGTGAGCCGGCCATGAAGCTGCTGAAGCCCCTGGCCTCGCGGCTGCTCCAGGCCCTGGGCCTGGTGCTGGCCGTGGTGGTGCTCAACTTCGCGCTGGTGCATGCGGCGCCCGGCGATCCGGTGGAAACCATCGCCGGCATGAGCGGCGGCATGTCCGAGGAGATGAAGGCCGAGCTGCGCCAGAGCTACGGCCTGGACCGGCCGCTGCCGGTGCAGCTGGGCATCTACCTGGCGCGGGTGGCGCGGCTGGACCTGGGCCAGTCCTACATCTTCAACCTGCCGGTTGCGGAGCTGATCGCCGAGCGCATCCCGGCCACGCTGCTGCTGGTGCTGAGTTCGGTGGTCTGCGCCTTCCTCGTCGGCACCGCGCTGGGCGTGCTGGCCGCGCGCAAGCCCAACGGCTGGCTGTCGCAGGCGATCACGGTGTTCTCGCTGGTGGGCTTCGCGGCGCCGGTGTTCTGGAGCGGGATGATGCTGATGATCCTGTTCGCCTCGGTGTGGCCGATCCTGCCGGTGTCGGACATGCGCTCGGTGGACAGCGACGGCCGCGGCCTGGCCGGCGTGCTCGACGTGCTGTGGCACCTGGTGCTGCCCATGTTCACGCTGTCGATGGTGTACCTGGCGCAGTACAGCCGCCTGGCCCGCGCCAGCATGCTGGAGGTGCTGGGCGCCGACTTCATCCGCACCGCGCGCGCCAAGGGCCTGGCCGAGGGCGTGGTGCTCTACAAGCATGCGCTGCGCAATGCGGTGCTGCCGGTGGTCACCGTGCTGGGCCTGCAGTTCGGCAACGTGCTGGCGGGCGCCATCCTGGTCGAGACAGTCTTCAACTGGCCCGGCCTCGGTCGCCTGGCCTATGAATCGGTGCTGCGGCGGGACTACCCGACCATCCTGGGCGTGCTGCTGCTGTCGGCCGTGGTGGTGCTGGTGATGAATCTGCTGACCGATCTTTGCTACCGCCTGATCGATCCTCGAATCAAAAGCAAGTAAGCGATGTCCGCCCTTCCCATCTCCCCTGGCGAGCCCACCCCGGCCGCCATGCCGCTGCCGGCCGCGCCCTCGCCCGCGCGCGAGGCACTGGCCATGTTCCTGCGCAACCCGGCAGCAGTCGCCGGCCTGTTGCTGCTGTCGGTCATCGTGTTGGTCTCCGTCATTGGACCGTGGCTGGTGCAGGCCGATCCCTTCGAGATCCGTGGCGCGCCACTCAGCCCGCCGGGCACCGAGGACGCCTGGCTGGGCACCGACCAGCTGGGCCGCGACGTCGGCATCGCGCTGCTCTACGGCGGCCGCGCCACGCTGCTCGTGGGTGCGGTCGCGGCGCTGCTGTCGGTCACCATCGGCGTCACGCTGGGCGCGCTGGCCGGCTTCTACGGCGGCCGGGTCGATGCGGCGCTGATGCGCGTGACCGAGTTCTTCCAGGTGCTGCCGGCGCTGCTCTTCGCCATGGTGGTGGTCACGCTGTTCTCGCCCAGCCTGGTGACGGTGGTGCTGTCCATCGGCCTGGTGAGCTGGCCGGGCACGGCGCGGCTGGCGCGGGCCGAGTTCATGAAGGTGCGCGACCTGGAGTTCGTGCGCGCCGAGCGCGCCATCGGCGCCGGCAACGCGCGGCTGATCTGGAAGGTGATCCTGCCCAACGCCATCGCGCCGCTGGTGGTGTCGGCCACGCTGGCGGTGGGCGCGGCCATCTTGTTCGAGGCCGGCCTGTCCTTCCTGGGCCTGGGCGACCCCAACCTGATGAGCTGGGGAATGATGATCGGCAGCAGCCGGCAGTACGTGCTCTCGGCCTGGTGGGCGGTGGCGATCCCCGGCGTGGCGATCTTCCTCACCGTGCTGGCCGTGAGCCTGATCGGCGACGGGCTCAACGATGCCCTCAACCCCAAGCTGCGGGAGCGTTGAGATGACCGAAGCCCTTCTCCAGGTCGACGACCTGCGTGTCGAGTTCGCCACCCGCCGCGGCAAGGCGATGGTGCTCAACGGCGTGAGCTTCGAGGTGCATGCGGGCGAAACGCTGTGCGTGGTCGGCGAGTCCGGCTGCGGCAAGAGCATGACGGCCCTGGCCATCCTGGGCCTGGTGCCGCAGCCGCCGGGCCGCGTGGCCGGCGGGGCGGTGCGCTTCCAGGGCGAGGACCTGGTGGCCGCCACGCCCGAGCGGCTGCGCGCGGTGCGGGGCAACCGCATCTCCATGATCTTCCAGGAGCCCATGACCTCGCTCAACCCGGTCTACACCGTGGGCGAGCAGATCGCCGAGTCGCTGCGCCTGCATGCGCAGCTGGACCGCCGCGCCGCCCACGCGCGTGCCATCGAGATGCTGCGCCAGGTGGGCATTCCCGCGCCCGAGCGGCGCGTGGACGAGTACCCGCACCAGCTCTCCGGCGGCATGCGCCAGCGCGTGATGATCGCCATGGCCCTGGCCTGCCGCCCCGACATCCTGATCGCCGACGAGCCCACCACCGCGCTGGACGTGACGGTGCAGGCGCAGATCTTCGACCTGCTGCGCGAACTGCAGCGCGAGCGCGGCACGGCCATCGTGCTCATCACGCACGACATGGGCGCCGTGGCCGAGATGGCCGACCGCGTGATGGTGATGTACGCCGGCCGCGTGATCGAGCAGGGCCATGCGGACGACGTGCTGGGCGCGCCGCAGCACCCCTACACGCAGGGCCTGATCGCCTGCCTGCCCGAGCTGGGCAGCAGCCAGGCCGGCGAGCGCGCCGAGCTGGCGGAGATCCCGGGCGTGGTGCCCTCGCTGTGGGAACTGGGCCAGGGCTGCGCCTTCCGCGAGCGCTGCCCCAAGGCCCATGCCCGCTGCGCCGCCGAGGTGCCGCCCATGTTCGCGGCCGATGGCGCAGGCGGCCACGGCGCCGCCTGCTGGCTGCTGGCCGAGGCGGGCGTCGATTCCTCGCCTCAGGCTGCAGCCGTCCATGCCTGACACCCGCGCAGGAGCCGCCATGAGCCAACTCATCCCCTTTCCCAACATGCCCGCTCCCGTCACGCCACCGCCGCCGGTGCTGCTGTCCGTCACCGACCTCAAGGTGCACTTCCCCAGCGCCGGCGGCCGCGTGGTGCGCGCGGTGGACGGCGTGAGCTTCGAGCTGCGCCGCGGCACCACGCTGGCCGTGGTGGGCGAATCGGGCTCGGGCAAGACCACCACCGCCCTGGCCGTGATGCGGCTCGCGCCCATCACCGAGGGCGGCATCCGCCTGGGCACCACCGAGCTGAGCCTGGTCAACGGCGAGAACCTGCGCCGCGCGCGCAGCCGGCTGCAGATGGTCTTCCAGGACCCGTATTCCTCGCTCAACCCGCGCCAGCGCGTGGGCGAGGCGGTGCGCGCGCCGCTGGACCTGATGAAGATCGGCACGCCAGCCGAGCGCGCCGCCCGCGTCGATGAACTCTTCCACGCCGTCGGCCTGCGGCCCGAGCAGCAGCACCTGTTCCCGCACCAGTTCTCCGGCGGCCAGCGCCAGCGCATCAACATCGCCCGCGCGCTGGCCACCAACCCCGAGCTGGTGGTCTGCGACGAGCCGGTGTCGGCGCTGGACATCGCCATCCGCGCGCAGATCCTCAACCTGCTGGCGCGGCTGCAGCGCGAGCTGGGGCTGACCTACCTGTTCATCTCGCACGACATGGCGGTGGTCGAGCACATCTGCGACGAGATCGCCGTGATGTACCTGGGCCAGATCGTGGAGCGCGCGCCGCGCCGCACCTTCTTCGCGCAGCCGCTGCACCCGTACAGCGTGGCGCTGATGTCGGCCGTGCCCACGGTGCGCGGCGGCCGCGCGCGGGCGGCGCAGCGCATCCGGCTGGTGGGCGATCCGCCCAGCCCGCTCGATCCGCCCGCGGGCTGCCGCTTCGTCGGCCGCTGCCCGGTGGCCGAGCCGGCCTGCCACCAGCCGCAGCAGCTGCGCGAGGTGCAACCCGGTCACTGGGTGGCCTGCCACAAGGTCACGCTGCAGGCGGGCCGGCCGGTGCCGCCGCTGGCGCTGCCGGATGCCGCCTGAAGCCACCTGACGCCGCCCGAGCCGGACCGACCCCTTTCATCGCCGCGCCTCTGCCTCGGAGGCCGACCTTCCCATCCGCCATCGCCACCATGTCCCCCATCACCGTCTTCCAGGCCCGCCAGATCCTCACCATGAACCCGCGCCAGCCGCACGCCACCCACGTGGCCGTGCGCGAGGGCTGCATCCTGGGCGTGGGCGACCTGGCGCGCATGCAGGCCTTCGGCGACTTCACGCTCGACACGCGCTATGCGGACCAGGTGCTGATGCCCGGCCTGGTCGAAGGCCATTCGCACCTGATGGCCGGCGGGCTGTGGAAGTTCAGCTTCGTCGGCTTCCATGCCCGCACCTCGCCCGACGGCCGCGTGTGGGAGGGCTGCCGCAACTTCGACGAGGTGATCGCCCGCCTGCGCGCCGCCGACGCGGCGCTCACCGACCCCCAGGCACCGCTGCTGGCCTGGGGCTTCGACCCGCTCTTCTTCGGCACCGAGCGCATGACGGTGGAGCACCTGGACCAGGTCTCCACCACGCGGCCGGTGGTCATCCTGCATGCCAGCCAGCACCTGATGAACGTCAACCGCGCCGCACTGGCCGCGGCCGGCATCGACCGCGACACCGACATCGAGGGCATCGCCCGCTTCGCCGACGGCGAGCCCAGCGGCGAGCTGCAGGAGTTCGCGGCCATGTTCCCCATCACGCGGCTGGTGGGCAACATCTTCCGCATCACCGGCTCGTCGCCGGAGAGCCTGCGCCTGTTCGGGCAAATGGCACGGCTGGCCGGCGTGACCACCGCCACCGACCTGGTCAACGACCTGGCCGAGCCCAACCATGCGGCCATGATGCAGGTTACCGGCGAGCCCGGCTTTCCGGTGCGGCTGGTGCCGGCCTACCTGTGCCTGGACGGCAGCCTCAACCGCGCGCAGGGCGCCGCGCGCATCCGCCAGCGGCAGGCCGAGGCCGAGGGCAATGCCAAGCTGCACTACGGCCTGGTCAAGATCGTGGCGGACGGCTCCATCCAGGGCTTCACCGCGCGCCTGCGCTGGCCGGGCTACCACAACGGCGCGCCCAACGGCATCTGGATCCTGCCGCCGGCGGAGCTCAAGGCCGCCATCCGCGACTTCCATGCGCAGGGCTTCCAGCTGCACATCCACACCAACGGCGACGAGGCCACCGAGCTGGCGCTCGACGGCATCGAAGAGGCGCTGGCCGCGCATCCGCGCGCCGACCACCGCCACACGCTGCAGCACTGCCAGATGGCCGACGCGGCCCAGTTCCGCCGCATGGCCACGCTCGGCGTGTGCGCCAACCTGTTCGCCAACCACATCTACTACTGGGGCGAGGCCCACCTGGCCCAGACCATGGGCCCCGACCGCGCCTTCCGCATGGACGCCTGCGCCACCGCGCTGGCCCACGGGGTGCCGCTGGCCATCCATTCCGACGCGCCCATCACGCCGCTGGCGCCGCTGTTCACCGCCTGGTGCGCTGTCAACCGGCTCACGTCCAGCGGCCGGGTGCTGGGCGAGGCCGAGCGCATCGGCGTGCCCGAGGCGCTGTGGGCCATCACCCAGGGCGCTGCCTACACCCTGGGCCTGGACGACCGCATCGGCTCCATCGAGGTCGGCAAGTGGGCCGACTTCTGCGTGCTGCACGAGAGCCCGCTGGCCGTGGCGCCCGAGGCGCTCAAGGACCTGCGCGTGGCCGGCACGGTGATCGGCGGCGTGCCGACCGAGGCGGCCACGTGAGGCGGGCCTCGTCATTCGCCCCACGAGGCACGGTGACGGCATGAGGCCGCGCATCCCCCTCACCGTCATCGGCGGCTTCCTCGGCGCCGGCAAGACCACGCTGCTCAACCACCTGCTCGCGCAGTCGGGCGGCCGGCGCATCGCCGTGCTGGTCAACGACTTCGGCGCCATCAACATCGACCGCGCCCTCATCGCCAGCGAAGAGGCCGGCGCCATCGAACTGACCAACGGCTGCGTCTGCTGCGCCATCGGCGACGACCTGACCACCGCGCTCATCGGCCTGATCGAGCGACCCGAGCCGCCCGAGGCCATCGTGATCGAGGCCAGCGGCGTCTCCGACCCCTGGCGCATCGCCCAGGTCGGCCTGGCCGACCCCGCGCTGGCGCTGGATGCCGTGCTGGTGCTGGCCGACGCCACGGTGCTGCGCGAACAGGCGGCCGACCCGCTGCTGGCCGACAGCATCCGGCGGCAGCTGGATGCGGCGGACCTGCTGGTGCTGAACAAGACCGACCTGGTGGACGAAGCCGCGCTGGCCGGCCTTCGCGCCTGGCTCGATGCCGAGTGCCCCGCCACGCCGCGCTTCGAGACCGTGCAGGCCCGCGTGCCGGCGGCGCTGCTGCAGGCGCCCCGCCTGCCGCGGGTGGACGAAGGCGCTGCGCATTGCGCGAGCTGCGGCGGGCACGGGCACGGGCACGGGCACGGACATGCGCCTGGTCATGGTCACGACCATGGTGTCGTGGCGCATGCCGAGCTCTTCGAGACCTGGGCCCTGCGCGATGCCCCGGTCTTCCACGCGCCGGCCCTGCGTGCGCTGCTCAAGGCCATGCCGGCCGGCGTGCTGCGGCTCAAGGGCCTGGTGCGCACCGACGCGCATGCGGGCCTGGTCGAACTGCAGTTCGCCGGCCGCCATGGTGCGCTGCGCGCCGCCTCCGGCGCCGCGCCCGAGGCCGCCGACACGCTGGTCGCCATCGGCCTGCGCGGCCGGCTGCCGGCGCACGAACTGGCACAGCGGCTGCGCGCCGCTGCCGCCGTGAGGGAGGCCGCATGAGCGTTCGCCCGGCCATGACCACGACGACGCCCCATCCGCCCAAGGACCCCCGATGACCCGCCCCGCCAACACCTTCGCCGGCCTGGACTTGCTCGCCGCCCTGGGCGTGGTGGTCATCTGGGGCCTCAACTTCGTGGCGATGAAGTATTCGCTGCGCGACTTCACGCCCTTCCAGCTGGGCTTCTTCCGCTACGTGTTCGCGGTGCTGCCGTTGATCTTCTTCGTGCGCAAGCCACGCCTGTCCTGGCGCTGGCTGGTGCCGGCGGGCCTGGCGCAGCTGGGCCAGTTCGGCCTGCTCTTCGTGGCCCTGCAGGTGGGCATGACGGCCGCGCTGGCCTCGGTGCTGATGCAGACCCAGGTCTTCTTCACCACGCTGCTGGGCGTGGCCCTGCTGGGCGAGCGCTTGTCGGGCCCGCTGCGGGCCGGGCTGGTGCTGGCGGCCGTGGGCCTGCTGTGCTTCGGCCTCAACTTCGCGGGCGGCAGCGCCACGGCCGGCATCACCGTGCTGGGCCTGGTGCTGAACCTGGGCGGCGCCTTCATGTGGGCGGCCTCCAACATCGTGGCGCGCAAGGCCCAGGCCGCGCAGCCGGGCTACGACCCGCTGCAGTTCGTGGTGTGGATGTCGCTGGTGCCCATCCTGCCCTTCGGACTGATGGCCTGGTTCTTCGAGCCGGCGGCCACGCACGGCCAGTGGCGCCATGCCAGCCTGGGCGGCTGGCTGGGCGTGGCCTACCTGGGCTGGTTCGCCACCATCGCGGCCTACGCGATGTGGACCGGCCTGCTCAAGCGCCACCCCGCCAACCGCGTGGCGCCCTTCAGCCTGGGCGTGCCGGTCATCGGCCTGGGCGCCGGCATGTTGACGCTGGGTGAGGGCGTCACGCCCTGGCAATGGGCGGGCAGTGCGTGCGTGGTGGCGGCATTGGGCGTCGTGATGTTCGGCGGGCGCTGGATGGCGCGGAGGCAGGCGCTGGCCTGAGGTCGCGCCCTTGCTGCCGAGCCCGGCCTGAGCCCCTTTCCCCTCGCGGGAGGGGTGGGGGAGAGGGGTGCTTCCACACCCCGGACCGTTCGCCTCGCCGCCGCCGTCCCCCCTCTCCCCAACCCTCTCCCGCGAGGGGAAAG
>NZ_LDSL01000086.1 GCF_001476815.1 Pseudacidovorax intermedius
GGCCTGAACAACTCGGCCAACAGCTCCAGCCGTCTGGGCTTCCGCGGTGTGGAAGACCTGGGTGGCGGCCTGGCTGCCAGCTTCTGGCTCGAAGGCGCTCTGGCCAACGACGATGGCAACGCCAGCGGCTTCAACTTCCAGCGTCGCTCGACCGTCAGCCTGTCGGGTCCCTTCGGTGAAGTTCGCCTGGGCCGTGACTACAAGCCGACGTTCTGGAACCTGACCGTGTTTGATCCGTTCGGCACCAACGGCGCCGGCTCGGCTCTGGTGCAGCGCGCCATTGCTGGCACCACCAACGTGCCCGGCATCGAAAGCTCGAACGTCCGCGCCAGCAACAGCGTCGGCTACTTCCTGCCCCCGAACCTGGGCGGCTTCTACGGCCAGGCCATGTACGGCTTCAGCGAACAGCTGAAGTACGACAACTTCCTGCAAGGCAACCTGAACAACAACAGCCGTACCGGCCGCTACTGGGGTGGCCGCTTCGGCTACGCCAACGGTCCTCTGGACGTGGCTGTGGCCTACGGCGAGCAAGTCAACGCCTCCAACTTCACCGTTGGCACCAACAACCTGTCGAAGAACTTCAACGTCGGCGGCAGCTACGACTTCGGCGTCGTGAAGCTGTTCGCTCAGTACGTGAACGTCAAGGGTGAAGTGGACTACTCGGGCAACAACCAGCCCCTGTTCAACCCCGACACCAAGCTCGACGGCGCGCTGCTGGGTGTGGTCGTGCCGGTCGGCGCTGGCCAGATCAAGGCTTCCTACGGCCACGTGAAGTACCGTGTCGACCAGAACCCCCTGGTGTTCCTGGCCAACCCGTTCTTCCAGTACAACGCCCCCAAGGCTGACCAACTGGCTCTGGGCTACGTCCACAACCTGAGCAAGCGCACCGCCCTGTACGCCACCGTGGCTTACATTAAGAACAAGAACGGCGCCGACTTCAGCGCTGGTTCGCAGAACCTGACGGCTCCGTACGTCGCCACGTTCACCAACGCCTTCGGTACCGGCGCGTACGTGCCGAAGACCTCGGTGGGCTACGACTTCGGTATCCGCCACTCGTTCTAATTCGACGCTGGCGAAAGCCAGCTTCGATGACAGTTCGACAAAGCCGCCTGGTGCAAGCTAGGCGGCTTTTTTCATGGCCGGTCCGGCATGCGCAGCGGTCAGGCGTCCATGACGCAGCATGCGCTCGGCCTGCGACGACAGACCGTGCTCAGGGTTGGGCCGACATCCATGGGCATGCGTCCCATGCCCCTGCAAGGCGACCTCCCCCGATTGCCGGATGGCATCGTCATTGCAATAGTCCCCTCTTCAAAACATCGACGAGGGGTCGCCTGTGAAATTCAAACGTGTGTGGATGCCGCTGGCCGCGGCACTGGTGCTGGGCACGGCGTTGCCATCGGCAGCCAGGACCTTCAAGTGGTCCAGTTCGAGCGACATCCCGACCATGGACATCCATTCCCAGAACAACGCACTGGGCAATGGCATTCACGCGGCCATCTACGACGCGCTGGTCTACTACAACAGCAAGACCTTCAAGCCGGAGCCGCAACTGGCCACGGCCTGGAAGACCCTCTCACCCACGCAGGTGCGCTTCACCCTGCGCAGCGGCGTGAAGTTCAGCGACGGCTCGGCGCTGACCCCTGAGGACGTGGTGTATTCGATTACCCGCGCCATGGCCAAGACGTCCAACTACGCCGTGTACGCGCAGGGCATCGACAAGGTGGTCAAGGTGGATGCGAACACGGTCGACATCCTGCTGAAGTCGCCGACGCCCACGCTGATCAACCAGCTGACCGAACTGCGCATCATGAGCCGCGCTTGGGCCGAGAAGAACCGCTCGCTGGAGCCCAAGGACATCAAGACGCAGGAAGAGACCTTCGCCCACCGCAATGCGATGGGCACGGGCCCCTACATGGTCAAGGAATGGCAGCCCGACCAGCGGCTGGTGATGGTGGCCAACCCCCACTACTGGGGCAAGAACCCCACCAACGTGACCGAGATCGTCTACACGCCCATCAAGTCGCAGGCCACGCGGCTGGCGGCGCTGCTGTCGGGCGAGACGGACTTCGTGCTCGACCCCAGTCCGCAGGACCTGGGCCGCTTGCGCAACAACGCCGACATCAAGGTGATCGACGGCGTCGAGAACCGCACCATCTTCCTGGGCATGGACCAGTTTCGCGACGAACTGCCCGGTTCCAACGTCAAAGGCAAGAACCCGCTCAAGGACGTGCGCGTGCGCAAGGCGCTCTACCAGGCCATCGACATCAATGCGATCCACCGCGTGACCATGCGCGGCCTGTCGCAGAACACCGGCACCGTCATCGCGCCCCAGGTCAACGGCTGGACCCGAAAGGCCGACGTGCGCTGGCCCTACGACGTGGCGGCGGCGCAGAAGCTGCTGGCCGAGGCGGGCTATCCGCAAGGCTTCGAAGTGGACTTCGCCTGCTCCAACAACCGCTACATCAACGACGAGGCGATCTGCCAGGCCGTCACGGCGATGTGGGCGCGCATCGGCATCAAGGCCAAGCTGCGCACGCTGCCGCTGGTGACCTACTTCCCGATGATCCAGCGCTACGAAGCCAGCATCTACATGCTGGGCTGGGGCGTGCCCACCTTCGATGCGCTCTACAGCCTGCAATCGCTGCTGCGCACGGTGGGCGCGGGCGGCGACGGCAACTACAACGTGGGCCGCTACTCCAATCCGCAGATGGATGCGCTGGTCGAGCGCGTGAAGGTCGAGACCGACCTGCAGGTGCGCAACGAACTGCTCGAGAAGGCGCTGCTGCTGTCGCACGAGGACGTGGCCTACCTGCCGCTGCACAACCAGGTGATCCCCTGGGCCATGCGCAAGAACATCGAGGCGATCCACCGCGCCGACAACCGCATCGACTGGCGCAACGTGCGGGTGAACTGAGGCCGGTGACGCCTGGCGTCAGGTCAGGTCCGGCGCGGCTCGGCACTCTGGGCCTGCAGCACCTGTCGCCGGACGGTGGGCGCTTCGCGCGTCGCAGGGCGGCCCTCGATGTGCCGATGCCTCGGACCGGCCCCTAGTGCTTTCCATGAACCAAAACGGGGCAAGGTTCGTCCATTTGGTCTTATGCTCGCGCGGGCCGGAGTCGCAGCCTGGGCATGTCCCTTGCTGCGCTCTCCGCTTCGAGGAATTTCCCCACGCATGCTTGCCTTCGTTCTGCGCCGCCTGATCCAGGCCGTCATCGTCATGGTGGCGGTGGCCTTCATCGCCTTCCTGCTGTTCCAGTACGTGGGCGACCCCGTCGTCTTCCTGCTCGGGCAGGACGCGACGCCGGACCAGATCCGCGAACTGCGCTCGGCGCTGGGCCTGGACAAGCCCTTCTTCGTCCAGTACTGGCACTTCCTCATCAATGCCGCGCAGGGCGAATTCGGCCTGAGCCTGCGGCAGGGCGCCAAGGTGTCGAGCCTGATCGCGGAGCGCTTCCCGGCCACGCTGGAGCTGGCCTTCGTCGCGGCCGGCCTGGCGCTGCTGCTGGGCATTCCGATGGGCGTGTATGCGGCGCTGCGCCGCGGCAGCTTCACGAGCCAGCTGTTCATGACGCTGTCGCTGCTGGGTGTGTCGCTGCCCACCTTCCTGATCGGCATCCTGCTGATCCTGGTGTTCGCGGTGCACCTGGGCTGGTTCCCCAGCTTCGGCCGCGGAGACATCGTGCAGATCGGCTGGTGGCGCACCGGCCTGCTGACGCTCGACGGCTGGCACCACCTGGTGCTGCCGGCCGTGACGCTGGCCATCTTCCAGCTCACGCTGATCATGCGGCTGGTGCGCGCCGAGATGCTCGAGGTGCTGCGCACCGACTACATCAAGTTCGCGCGGGCGCGAGGCCTGTCCAACCGGGCCATCCACTTCGGCCATGCGCTCAAGAACACGCTGGTGCCGGTGATGACCATCACCGGTCTGCAGCTGGGCGGGCTGATCGCCTTCGCCATCATCACCGAGACGGTGTTCCAGTGGCCCGGCATGGGCCTGCTGTTCATCCAGGCCGTGACCTTCGCCGACATTCCGGTGATGGCGGCCTACCTGTGCCTCATCGCGCTGATCTTCGTCGTGATCAACCTGGTGGTGGACCTGCTCTATTTCGCCGTCGATCCGCGGCTGCGCGTGGGCAAGGCGGGCGGCCACTGATGCGGCCGCGCGAACCCTTTTGCCGCGCAGCGATCCTTCAGCCATGAACCCACAACGCCTGTACGCCAACGGGCGGGCCTTCGAACACATCGCCCGCTTCCATCCCGAACTCACTGCCTTCCGGCGCGACCTGCACGCGAACCCCGAACTGGGCTTCGAGGAGGTCTACACCGCCGGGCGCGTCCAGGCCGCCCTGAAGGCCTGCGGCGTGGACGAGATCCACACCGGCATCGGCAAGACCGGCGTGGTCGGCGTCATCCGGGGCCGCTCCACCGCCAGCCGCCGCATGATCGGCCTGCGCGCCGACATGGACGCGCTGCCGATGAAGGAAGACAACGACCTGCCCTGGTGCTCCGCCAAGTCGGGCCTGATGCACGGCTGCGGCCACGACGGCCACACCGCCATGCTGGTGGGCGCGGCGCGCTACCTGGCCGAGACGCGCAACTTCGACGGCACCGCGGTGCTGATCTTCCAGCCCGGCGAAGAGGGTTTCGCCGGCGCCCGCGTGATGATCGAGGACGGGCTGTTCGAGCGCTTTCCCGTCGATGCCGTCTATGCCATGCACAACTGGCCGGCCCTGCCCGCCGGCACCATCGGCATCAACCGCGGCGCCATGATGGCGGCGGCGGACCGCATCACCATCCGCATCACGGGCAAGGGCGGCCATGGCGCGCATGCCTACCTGACGGTCGACCCGGTCGTGGTCGCGGCCCACATCATCACGGCGGCGCAAACCATCGCTTCGCGCACGGTGCGGCCCATCGATGCCGCGGTGGTCAGCCTGTGCGCCGTGCAGGCGGGCGACCTCGACGCCTTCAGCGTCATCCCCGGCACCGCCACGCTGGTGGGCACGGTGCGCACCTTCAGCTCGCGCGTGCAGGCGCAGGTCGAGCAGCGCCTGCGCGAACTCTGCACCCAGGTGGCGGCGGCCTTCGGCGCCACGGCCGAACTGGCGTACGAGCGCATCTACCCCGCCACCATCAACACCGCACCCGAGGCGCAGTTCGCCGGCGACGTGGCGGCCGCCATCGTGGGCGAGGGCAACGTGGACCGCCAACTGGAGCCCAGCATGGGCGCGGAGGACTTCTCCTTCATGCTGCAGAAGAAGGCTGGCGCCTACCTGCGCCTCGGCCAGGATGCCCGCGGCGGTGCCTTCCTGCACAACAGCCGCTACGACTTCAACGACGACATCCTGCCCCTGGGCGCCGCGCTGCACGCGGGCCTGGTGGAGCAGGGCATGCCGCTGCCGGGCCAGGCCGGCGGCGGCGAGCCGGCCGCCGCCATCCGCGGCGCTGCCAACGACAGCACCGCTACCGCGGTGCGATGACCCTGTCCCGTGCCTTGACCAACCCGAGGAGTGATTCCATGAGCTTCAAGAAAAAAGCCGCCGTCGCGGCCGTGCTGGCCGCGGCCAGCCTGATCGCCAGCGCGCAGACGGTGCGCATCGCCAACCAGGGCGATGCGCTGTCCCTGGACCCGCATTCGCTCAATGAATCGCTCCAGCTGTCGGTGGACCTGAACGTCTACGAGGGCCTGACCGACCGCAACAAGGACCTGAGCCTGGCGCCCGGCCTGGCCACCTCGTGGAAGCAGACCGCCCCCGACACCTGGCGCTTCGAACTGCGCAAGGGCGTCTCCTTCCATGACGGCACGCCCTTCACGGCCGACGACGTGATCTTCAGCATCGCCCGCGCCTCCGGCGACGGCTCGGACGTCAAGGCCAAGGTCAACGACATCCAGGAAGTGCGCAAGGTCAACGACCATGCGGTGGACATCATCACCAAGGGCCCGTTCCCGATCCTGCCCGACGTGCTGTCCGACCTCGCCATCATGAGCAAGAAGTGGTGCGAGGAGAACAAGGCCGAGAAGCCCGTCGACCGCCGCAAGGGCATCGAGAACACCGCCTCCTTCAAGGCCAACGGCACCGGCCCCTTCCGCGTGCGCGAGCGCCAGCCCAACGTGCGCACGGTGTTCGTGCGCAACATGAACTACTGGGGCAAGATCGAAGGCAACGCGCAGGAAGTGATCTTCACGCCCATCGCCAACCCGGCCACCCGCGTGGCGGCCCTGGTCTCCGGCGAAGTGGACGTGATGGAGCCGGTGCCGCTGCAGGACATCGCCCGCATCAACGCCAGCCCCACGGCGCGCGCGGTGGTCGGCCCCGAGTTGCGCACCATCTTCCTCGGCATGGACCAGAAGCGCGACGAGCTGCTGTACTCCAACGTCAAGGGCAAGAACCCCTTCAAGGACAAGCGCGTGCGCCAGGCCTTCTACCAGGCCATCGACATCGCCGGCATCCAGCGCACGGTGATGCGCGGCGCCTCCCGACCCACCGCGCTGCTGGTCGGTCCGGGCATCAACGGCTGGAACGAGGCACAGGACAAGCGCCTGCCCTACGACCCCGAAGCGTCTAAGAAGCTGCTGGCGGATGCCGGCTACCCCAACGGCTTCGAGGTCACCATGAACTGCCCCAACGACCGCTACGTCAACGACGCGCAGGTCTGCCAGGCGGTGGCGGCCAACCTGGCGCGCGTGGGCGTCAAGATCAACCTGGCGGCCGAGACCAAGGGCACCTATTTCCCGAAGGTCCTGCGCCGCGACACCAGCTTCTACCTGCTGGGCTGGACGCCTTCGACCTACGACTCGCACAACGCGCTGGACGCGCTGATGCGCTGCCCGAACGAGAAGGACGGCAGCGGCCAGTTCAACCTGGGCGCCTACTGCAATCCCAAGTTGGACGAGCTGATCGGCCAGATCAAGTCCGAGACGGACAAGGCCAAGCGCCAGGGCCTGATCGAAGCGGCCTTCAAGATCCACACCGACGACATCGGCCACCTGCCGCTGCACCAGCAGTCGCTGGCCTGGGGCGTGAGCAAGAAGGTGTCGCTGACGCAGCGGGCCGACAACTTCATGCCCTTCAAGTGGATCAGCATCAAGTGATCGGCCGGGCGTGAGGGCAGCCAGCGGCTGAACATCACGCACGCACCGCCCTGGCCGTGCAGAACGATGGCCAGGGCGGCACGCACTTCGCTTGGCAGGGTGACGGGCGCCAGATTCGCCCCTCGCCCATTACCTCTCCCTCGATGAAGAACACGCTCCTCCGTTGGCTCGACAGCGATGTCGGCCACAGTTTCAGGACCTCGCCCGTGGCGGTCGCGGCGGCGGTCATCGCCTTCGTCTGCATCTTCTGCTCGGTGTTCGCCGGCTGGGTGGCGCCGCACAACCCCTTCGATCTTGCGTCGCTGGAGCTGGGCGACGCGCGGCTGCCACCGGCCTGGAGCGAGGGCGGCAGCAGCAAGTACCTGCTGGGCACCGACGACCAGGGCCGCGACATCCTCTCGGCGCTGATCTACGGCGCGCGCATCTCGCTGGTGGTGGGCGTGGTGTCGGTGATCCTGTCGGTGGTGGTGGGCGTGCTGCTGGGTCTGCTGGCAGGCTTTCTCGGTGGCTGGCTCGACGCCTTCCTGATGCGGCTGTGCGACGTGATGCTGTCCTTTCCGCCCATCCTGGTGGCGCTGCTGATCGCGGGCGTGGGCCGGGCGCTCTTTCCCAACGCGCACGAGTCGCTGGCCTTCGGCGTGCTGATCATCTCGATCTCGCTCACCGGCTGGGTGCAGTACGCGCGCACGGTGCGCGGCTCCACGCTGGTGGAGCGCAGCAAGGAGTACGTGCAGGCCGCGCGGGTCACCGGCGTGGCGCCGCTGCGCATCATGCTGCGCCACGTGCTGCCGAACGTGACGGGGCCGGTGCTGGTGCTGGCCACCATCCAGGTGGCCACGGCGATCATCACCGAGGCCACGCTGAGCTTTCTGGGCGTCGGCGTGCCACCCACCTCGCCCTCGCTGGGCACGCTGATCCGCGTGGGCAACGACTACCTGTTCTCCGGCGAATGGTGGATCACCGTCTTTCCCGGGGCCATGCTGGTGCTGATCGCGCTGTCGGTGAACCTGCTGGGCGACTGGCTGCGCGACGCATTGAACCCCCGGCTGCGGTGAGAGAAGGACGGACTGCCATGAGCCTTCTTCAAGTCAAGAACCTCGTCGTCGAATTCCCCGGCCGCCGCGGCACGCTGCGGGCGCTGGACGACATTTCCTTCGACATCGCGCCGGGCGAGATCCTGGGCGTGGTGGGCGAGTCGGGTGCCGGCAAGTCGCTCACCGGCGCGGCCATCATCGGCCTGCTGGAGCCGCCCGGGCGCGTGGCCGGCGGGCAGATCCTGCTGCAGGGCCAGCGCATCGACAACCTCGGCTACGAGCAGATGCGCCACATCCGCGGCCGCAAGATCGGCGCGATCTTTCAGGATCCGCTGACCTCGCTGAACCCGCTCTACACCGTGGGCCGGCAGCTGGTGGAGACCATCCGCGCGCACCTGCCCGTGACTGAGGCCGAGGCCAAGCGCCGCGCCATCGCGCTGCTCCAGGACACGGGCATTCCGGCCGCCGAGCAGCGCATCGACCACTTCCCGCACCAGTTCTCCGGCGGCATGCGCCAGCGCGTGGTGATCGCGCTCGCCCTGGCGGCCGAGCCGCAGCTGATCGTGGCCGACGAGCCCACCACCGCGCTGGACGTGTCGATCCAGGCGCAGATCATCCAGCTGCTCAAGCGCCTGTGCCGCGAGCGCGGCGCGGCCGTCATGCTGATCACCCACGACATGGGCGTGATCGCCGAGACCTGCGACCGCGTGGCCGTGATGTACGCCGGCCGCATCGCCGAGATCGGCCCCGTGCACGAGGTGATCCACCAGCCCGCACATCCCTATACAGGCGGGCTGATGGCGTCGATCCCGGAGATGGACAGCGACCGCGAGCGGCTGAACCAGATCGACGGCGCCATGCCGCGCCTCAATGCGATTCCCAAGGGCTGCGCCTACAACCCGCGCTGCCCGCGGGTGTTCGACCGCTGCCTGCAGGAGCGGCCCGAGTTGATGGCCGCCGGCGCCACCCGCGCCGCCTGCTGGCTGCACGATGGGGCCGACCCGCATCGCGGCCACGACCGCCTGGCCGCGCAGCATGCTGCCGCGTTGGCGCAGGGCGAACGTGCGACGCCCGATGCCGCCACGCCCGTTCAGGAGATCGACGAATGAGCGCCGTGCTCGTGTCTTCCAACGCCCAGGCGGCCGCCGGCACGGCGCCGCTGGTCGTCGCCCACGACCTGGCCCGCACCTTCGACGTGTCGGCGCCCTGGCTCAACCGCGTGCTCGAGCGCAAGCCCCGCACCCTGCTGCACGCCGTCGACGGCGTGAGCTTCGAGATCGAGCGCGGCAAGACGCTGGCGCTGGTGGGCGAATCGGGCTGCGGCAAGAGCACCGTGGCGCGCCTGCTGGTGGGCCTGTACGAGCCCACGCGCGGCGGCATGCGCTTCGACGGCCAGGATGCGCATGCGGCCTACCGCACGGCCGCGGGCCGGCAGCTGCGCCGGCGCATCCAGATGATCTTCCAGGACCCGTACGCCAGTCTCAATCCGCGCTGGGTGGTCGAGGACATCATTGCCGAGCCGATGCGCGAGCACGGCATCCTGCGCGAGAAGGCGGCGGTGCGCGAGCGCGTGGGCGAACTGCTGCGCTCGGTGGGCCTGTCGCCGCTGGACATGGCCAAGTACCCGCACCAGTTCTCGGGCGGGCAGCGCCAGCGCATCTCGATCGCGCGGGCGCTGGCCACCGCGCCCGAGTTCCTGGTCTGCGACGAGCCGACCTCGGCCCTGGACGTGAGCGTCCAGGCCCAGGTGCTCAACATCATGAAGGACCTGCAGCGCGAGCGCGGGCTGACCTACCTGTTCATCTCGCACAACCTGGCGGTGGTGCGGCACGTGAGCGACCAGGTGGGCGTGATGTACCTGGGCCGGCTGGTGGAGCTGGCCGACAAGGCGCAGCTCTTCGCGCAGCCGCGCCATCCCTACACGCGCATGCTGCTGGATGCGATTCCGCAGATGCATGCCACCGGCCGCGACCGCACGCCGGTGCAGGGCGAGGTGCCCAATCCGCTGAACCCGCCGACCGGCTGCGCCTTCCATCCGCGCTGCCCGCATGCCAACGCGCGCTGCTCGGCCGAGCGGCCGGCGCTGCAGTCCATCGGCGGCGTGCGCGTGGCCTGCCACGCGGTGGAAGAGGGGCGCATCTGATCCGCTGAGAGAAGGGCGCCGCACCAGCGGTAGTTCCACCGATGACGGAGGCCGGCCCGGGGCGTATGGTCGGCAGCCCGGTCCGGCGACGCCGGGCCCTCTCCCTTTCCGGAATCGAGATGCCCCGACAACAACACAACTTCCGGCGCGCCCTGGTGGCGGTCGCCTTGACCGCAGCCGCCTCGGCCGCCAGCGCCCAGCAGGTCAACGTCATCTGCTCCGTGCAGGCCGACTGGTGCAACATGATCGCCACCGTCTATGCCCGCACCACCGGCGTCAAGATCAACCTGGCGCTCAAGGGCTCCGGCGAGGCGCTGGCCCAGCTGATCGCCGAACGCGACAACCCCAAGACCGACGTCTGGTTCGGCGGCACCGGCGACCCGCACCTGCAGGCGGCCGAGCAGAACCTCACGCTGGAGTACAAGTCGCCGTCGCTGCCGCAGCTCTACCCGTGGGCGCAGCAGCAGGCCCAGCAGTCGGGCTTCCGCACCGTGGGCATCTATTCGGGCCCGCTGGGCTTCGGCTACAACACCGAGCTGCTCGCCAAGAAGAAGCTGCCGGTGCCGCGCAGCTGGGCCGACCTGCTCAAGCCCGAATACAAGGGCGACATCCAGGTGGCCAACCCTGCATCGAGCGGCACGGCCTACACCATGATCGCCACACTGGTGCAGCTGATGGGCGAAGACAAGGCCTTCGAGTACCTCAAGGGTCTGCACAAGAATGTGTCGACTTACACCCGCTCGGGCACCGGCCCGATCAAGGCCGTGGCGCGCGGCGAGACGGCGGTGTCGATCAGCTTCGTGCACGACGCGCCGCAGGAGAAGATGCAGGGCTTCCCGGTCGAGACGGTGACGCCGTCCGAAGGCACCGGCGCCGAGATCGGCTCCATGAGCATCGTCAAGGGCGCCCGCAACCTGGAGCAGGCCAAAAAGTTCTACGAATGGGCGCTGACGCCGCAGGCGCAGGCCTTCGGCGCGGCGGCCAAGCAGTACCAGCTGCCGTCGAACAAGGCCACGGTGGTCGATCCCAACGTGCCCGACTTCAAGAAGATCAAGCTGATCAACTACGACTACAAGACCTACGGCGCCAGCGCCGAGCGGCGACGCCTGATCGCGCGCTGGGAAAAGGAAGTCAACTCGCTGCCCCGCTGAGTGCGCGCGCATCGTTCGACCGCGGCGGCCTGGTCGTGCATCGCGATCGGGCTCGTCGCCTATGGGCTGCTGCCCTGGTATGCGATCCAGGACACCAGCTGGTGGCAGGCGCTGCCGGGCATCTGGCGTGAAGGTGATGCGGCCAATGGGCTGATCCAGGCTGCGAAGCAGGGGCGGCCGTGGCTGTTCGCAGGGCTTGCCGGGCTCGTGCTGTGCATGGTCGGCGCCAATCTTGCGCCGGGACGCGCGCAGGGCCGGTGGTGGCTGGCCGGGGGCGGTCTGGGCGCGCTGGCGATCGCGGCCTCGGGCCTGGTCATCGGCGCGCGGGGCTGGAGCTTCGCGGCCTTCAATACCCTCTTTGGCGAACTGCAGGTCAACCAGTTCGGCATCGGCATCGGCGGCTTCGTCGCCTTCGCCATGCTGGTCGTGCTCGCCGCTTTCGGACTGGCCCGGCTGGGCTTCTTCCGCGGCGACCTGTTCGTGTCGGCGGCGGTCGTCGGCTGCGCTCTGGTGCTGCTCATGTTCATCGGCTGGCCAGTGGGCAAGGCGCTGTCTGCGGCCTTCTTCGACGAGGACGGCCATGCCTCGCTCGCCGCCTTCGGCGCGCGGGTGTTCACCGAGCGCATCTGGGGCCTGGGCTGCATGGGCGGCGGCACGGGTTGCGGCGTGGCCTGGAACACGCTCCTTCTCGCACTGCTCACGGCCGCCGGCACCACCTTCCTCGGTACGCTGATCGCGCTGATGGCGGAGCGTGGCGCGCGGCGCTGGCAGGGGCCGCTCAAGGTGGTGGCGCTGCTGCCCATCATCACGCCGCCCTTCGTGGTGGGCCTGGGGCTGATCCTGCTGTTCGGCCGCGCGGGTGTGGTCAACCAGGCGCTGGAGGCCTGGTTCGGCATTCCGGCCACGCGCTGGTTCTACGGCCTGCCGGGCATCCTGACGGCGCAGCTCTTCGCCTTCACGCCCATCGCCTTCATGATCATGCGCGGCGTGGTGCAGGGCATCGCGCCCAGCCTGGAAGAGGCGGCGCTGATGCTGCGCGCCGACCGCTGGCACACCTTCCGCACCGTCACGCTGCCGCTGCTCAAGCCGGGGCTGGCGAATGCCTTCCTGGTGGGCTTCATCGAGAGCATCGCGGACTTCGGCAACCCGGTGGTGGTGGGCGGCCAGTACTCGGTGCTGTCCACCGACATCTTCTTCGCCATCGTGGGCGCGCAGTACGACCAGGGCCGCGCGGCCTCGCTGGCCTGGGTGCTGACGATCTTCGCCCTCCTGGTGTTCGCGGTGCAGCGCGGCCTGCTGGGCCGGCAGAACTTCACCACGGTGAGCGGCAAGGGCGATGCCGGCGTGCCGATGCCGCTGCCCACCGGCGTGCTGCGCACCGTGCAGTGCGTGGCGCTGCCGTGGATCGCGTTCACCGTCGTGGTGTACCTGTTCGCCTTCGCGGGCGGCTTCGTGCAGACCTGGGGCCGCGACTACACGCTCACGCTGCAGCACTTCCGCACGGCGTTCTCGCTGGAGTGGGGGCAGTTCGGGCTGGTGTGGGCGGGCACGGCGTGGAACTCGCTGTGGACCACGCTCAAGCTGGCAGGCCTGTCGGCGCCGCTCACCGCGGGGCTGGGGCTGCTGATCGCCTGGCTGCTGGCGCGCAACGAATTCAAGGGGCAGGGCGCCTTCGAATTCGCAGCCCTGCTGGCCTTCGCGATTCCGGGCACGGTGCTGGGCGTGAGCTACATCCTGGCCTTCAACGTGCCGCCGCTGGAGTTGACGGGCACCGGCCTGGTCATCGTGCTGTGCTTCATGTTCCGCAACCTGCCGGTGGGCGTGCGGGCGGGCACGGCGGCCTTCAAGCAGCTCGACCGTTCGTTGGACGAGGCCTCGCTGATGCTGCGCGCCTCCACCGCGCAGACGCTGCTGCGGGTGGTGCTGCCGCTGCTCAAGCCGGCGCTGGTGGCGGCGCTGGTCTACAGCTTCGTGCGGGCCATGACGACGGTGAGCGCGGTGATCTTCCTGGTCACGGCCGAGAACGAGCTGGCGACCACCTACATCATCGGCCGCGTGGGCAATGGCGACTACGGCGTCGCGCTGGCGTACTGCACGGTGCTGATCGTGCTGATGTCGCTGGCCATTGCGCTGATCCAGTTCGTGGTGGGCGAGCGCAAGCTGGGCCGGCGCAAGGCGCCCGGCCATCAAGGACACCACAAGATGGAGGCCGTATGAACGGCATCGAATTTCGCAACGTCACCAAGCGCTACGGCAGCGATGCCGACGCGCCGCTGGCCGTCAAGGGCATCAGCTTCGAGGTGCCCCAGGGCACGCTGACCACCATCCTCGGCCCGTCTGGCTGCGGCAAGACCACCACGCTGCGCATGATCGCGGGGCTGGAGTCGCCGACCTCGGGGCAGATCTTCATGGGCGGCCGCGACGTCACCACGCTCGGCCCGGCCGAGCGCAACGTGTCGATGATGTTCCAGAGCTATGCGCTCTTTCCGCACATGAACGTCATCGAGAACGTGGCCTACGGCCTGCGCATGAGCCGCGTGCCCAAGGCCGATGCCGCGGCGCGCGCCCGCGAAGCGCTGCGTGGCGTCGGGCTGGTGGGCTTCGACGAGCGCCTGCCCAGCGAGCTGTCTGGCGGCCAGCAGCAGCGCGTGGCTCTGGCGCGCGCCCTGGTGCTGGAGCCGGCGGTGCTGCTCTTCGACGAGCCGCTGTCCAACCTGGACGCCCGGCTGCGCCGCGAGATGCGTGAGGAGATCCGCGCCATCCAGCAGCGCCTGCAGCTCACCGTGGCCTACGTGACGCACGACCAGGGCGAGGCGCTGGCCGTGAGCGACCAGATCATCGTGATGGACCATGGCGTGATCGCCCAGCGCGGCACGCCCCAGGCGCTCTACAACCAGCCCGAGAGCGAATTCGTCGCCGGCTTCATGGGCGAGGCCATGGTCTTCGCCGCCACGGTCGAGGCGGACGGCCGCGTGCGCCTGGGCCCGCTCGCCCTCGTGCCACCGCGGCCGCTGGCACCCGGCCCGGTCAAGGTGGCGGTGCGGCCCGAGGCCTGGCGCATCGGCGCGGCCGATGGGCTGCCCGCCACCTGCACCAAGGCCGCCTACCTGGGCCATGGCTACGACTATGGCTTCAAGACCGAACTCGGCGACCTGTTCGTCGTTTCGGGCGATGCGCTGCACCCCCTGCGGCCGGGCGATGCCACGCGGCTGGCCCTGGGCGCGCAGGGCGTGTCCGTCGTGCAGGCCGCGGCCGGCTGAGGCCTCCTTCTTCGCTTCTTCATCGCTTCGTCATCCGGGCCGGCCAGCATGCGCGGTTCCGTACAACGAAGCACTGGGGAAGCGCCATGGATCGACACATGATCGGCACACTCGCCGCCGCCATCTGCCTGGGCCTGTCGGCCTGTGGCGGCGGCTCGTCCACCCTGCAGGTCGGCAGTGCCACGCCGCCAGCGGCCACGCCGGCACCTGCGCCATCGCCGACGCCCGCGCCAGCGCCCGCCCCGGCGGCCAGCCCAGTCCGGGCGCCGCTGGAGCTGACGCTGCTGCACATCAACGACCACCATTCCAACCTGGCCGCCAAGACGCGCACGCTGCAACTGCAGACCGCCGATGCCACGCGCAGCGCCGTCAGCGTCGAGGCCGCGGGCTTTCCGCGGGTGACGGCCGCCATCCAGCAGCTGGCCGCCGGCAAGCCCAACGTGCTCAAGCTGCATGCGGGCGACGCGCTCACCGGCACGCTGTTCTTCAACCGCGCCGGCGCCGACGGCGAGGCCGATGCGGCGCTGATGAACACCGTCTGCTTCGATGCCTTCACGCTGGGCAACCACGAATTCGACAAGGGCGACACCGGCCTGAAGAACTTCCTGGACCTGCTGCGCCAGGGCAGCTGCAAGACGCCCGCGCTGAGCGCCAACGTGAACTTCGGCGCCGGTTCGGCGCTCAATCCGGCGCGCGCGCCCGGCGCCGTGCAGCGCTCCACCGTGGTCGAACGCGGTGGGCAGAAGATCGGCATCGTGGGCCTGACCATCGCCGGCAAGACCAAGGCCTCCTCCAGCCCCGACGCCGACACCACCTTCGAGGACGAGACCACCGCCGCCCAGCGCGAGATCGACCGGCTGCGGGCCCAGGGCATCGACAAGATCGTGCTGATGAGCCACATCGGCTACGACTACGACCTGCAGGTGGCCAAGGCCCTGTCGGGCGTGGACGTGGTGGTGGGCGGCGACTCGCACACGCTGCTCGGCCCCGATGCGCTGACGACGCTGGGCGTGGGCTCGCCGGCCGGTGCCTACCCGACGCAGGTCACCAACAAGGACGGCAAGCGCGTCTGCGTGGTGCAGGCCTGGGAATACGCGCAGGTGGTGGGCGAGCTCAAGGTCAGCTTCGACGCCAACGGCGACGTCACGGCCTGCAGCGGCACGCCGCACGTGCTGGTGGGCGACAACTACACCGTGGGTGGCAAGGCACCCACCGATGCGCAGCTCAAGGCCATCCAGGCCGACGTGGCGGCCACCAACGGGCTGCTCTACACCGTGGCGCCCGATGCCACGGCCAGCGCCGTGCTCAAGCCCTTCGCCGACCGCATCGAGGTCTTCAACAAGACCGACGTGGCCGTGGCGGTCGACGAGCTGTGCTCGCGCCGCGTGCCGGGCGGTGTGGGCACGGTCGACTACTCGCGCTCCAGCAGCAGCTGCAACACGCTCGGCAGCGTGGCGCTGCGCGGCGGCGACATCCAGCAGCTGGTGGCCCAGGCCTACCTGGAAGTGGCGCAGAAGAAGTACGGCGGCGCCGACATCTCGCTGCAGAGCGGCGGCGGCGTGCGCATTCCGCTCGTCCCCGGCAAGGTGACGGCGGCGCAGGTGATCCAGGTGCTGCCCTTCGGCAACATGCTGTTCCGCCTGGACATCACCGGCGCCGAGGTCAAGGCCATGCTGGAGGACGGGCTCGACGCGGTCTACGGCACGGGCGGCACGACCGGCCCCTATCCCTACACCGGCGGCCTGCGCTTCGACGTGGACGCGCGCCTGGCCAAGGGCGCCCGCGCCAGCAACGTCGAGGTGCGCGATGCGAAGACCGGCGCCTGGGCGGCGCTGGATGCCGGCAAGACGTACAAGCTCTTCGTGCTGAGCTTCAATGCCACTGGCGGCGACGGCTACAAGACCCTGGCCGCCGTGCCGGCTGCGCGCCGGCTGGACATCGGCGTGCTCGATGCCGACGTGTTCATGGACTACATCCAGTCGCAGGCCAAGGATGCCACGACCGGCCTGCCGGCGCTGAAGAAGCTGCCGGTCGATCTGTACAGCACCAAGACCTACCAAGCGCCCTGAGCGGCGCAGGCTCTTCCGCCGAGGCGCGGCGGGCCGTTGCGCAAAAAGGAGAAGGCCCGTCGCGTTGCGTCCGGGCCTTCTTCGCTGAGCGGCCGAGCGGCGCCTACTGCTCCTCGCTCCAGGCCAGCCCGTCGCGCGCGATCATGGCGCTGCTCGCGCTCGGGCCCCAGGTGCCGGCGGCGTAGGGGCGGGGGCCGCTGTCGTTCTGCCAGGCCTCGATCAACGGTTCCACCCAGCGCCAGGCCTCTTCCTGCTCGTCGCTGCGCACGAAGAGGTTGAGCCGGCCGTCGATCACGTCCAGCAGCAGCCGCTCGTAGGCACCCACGCGCTCAGTGCCGAAGCGCTGGCCGAAGTCCAGGTCCAGCTGCACGGTGGCCAGCGGCTGCGTGCCGTCGCCGCTGCGCTTGCGGCTGTTCTGGGCCTGCGCCAGCAGGTGCAGCTCCAGCCCGTCCTTGGGCTGCAGGTTGATCACCAGCTTGTTGGCGCTGGCGCCCGCCGGCGCGCGGAAGATGGCATGCGGCGTGGGCTTGAAGTTGACCTCGATGCGCGCATCGCGCGAGGCCAGGCGCTTGCCGGTGCGGATGTAGAAGGGCACGCCGGCCCAGCGCCAGTTGGCGATCTCGGCGCGCAGGGCGACGAAGGTTTCGGTGCGGCTGGCCGGGTCGATGCCGGGCTCCTGCAGGTAGCCCTGCACCCGCTCGCCGTAGGCCGTGCCGGCGGTGTACTGGCCGCGCACCGCATGCAGGCCGATGCTTTCCGGCGTCCAGGGCTTGAGCGAGCGCAGCACCTTGAGCTTTTCGTCGCGCAACGCGTCGGCGTGGGCGTTGATCGGCGGCTCCATGGCCACGGCGCACAGCAGCTGCAGCGCATGGTTCTGCACCATGTCGCGCAAGGCGCCGGTCTGGTCGTAGAAGGCACCGCGCTTTTCCACGCCCAGGTCTTCGGCGATGGTGATCTCGATGCTGGCGATGTACTCGCGGCGCCACAGCGGCTCGAACAGCGCATTGCCGAAGCGCATGGCGAACAGGTTCTGCACCGAGGGCTTGCCCAGGTAGTGGTCGATGCGGAAGACCTGTTCTTCCTTCAGCACGTGGCCCACCGCCGCATTGATGGCGCGGTTGGAGGCCAGGTCGTGGCCCAGCGGCTTTTCGAGCACCACGCGGGTCTTGGGGCCGCCCAGGCCGGCGGCGGCGATGCGCTCCACCGTCTGCGTGAACAGCGAGGGCGCGGTGGCCAGGTACATCACCACTGTGTCGGCATCGCGCTGCTGCAGTGTCTGCGCCAGGCGCTCGTAGTCCGCCGGCTTGGAGAGGTCCATGCGCAGGTAGTGCAGCAGGTCGGCGAACTTCTCGAACTCTTCGGCGCTCGGCCGCTTGGCGCCTTCGACGGCCTTGAAGCGGGACTGGATCAGCTCACGGTACTGCGCGTCCGACAGGTCGTCGCGCGCCACGCCGATGATGCGGCCGCCGGCCGGCAGGCTGCCGTGGCGGAAGGCCTGGAAGAGGGCGGGCATCAGCTTGCGCCAGGCCAGATCGCCGGTGCCGCCGAAAAGAACGAGGTCGAAGCTCATGGGGCAGAAGGTGCGCGCCGCGCGCGCCAGGGTTGGGACTCGGGGTCCCGACTGTAAGCGCAGCCGCCGGGGGCTCAGCGGGCCGCGGCGGCGGGTGGCTTCCAGCCGTCGTCCAGCGTGTGCAGGAAGGCCACGAGGTCGCGGATGTCGCCATCGCTCAGCACCGGCCGGTTGCCGGGCCGCGGGCCGAAGGGTGCCTCGGTGTTGACGTTGCCGCGGTCGGCCTCGGGCAGGTCGTCGAACTTCTGCACCCGGCCCTGGGCGTCCTTGGGGTAGAGGCGTTCGGGCTGCGTGTCGCGCAGGCCGTAGAAGCGCAGCGCGTCCTCCAGGGTGTGGAACACGCCGTTGTGGAAGAACACCTGCCGCGTGGCGACGTTGCGCAGCGACGGCGTGCGGAAGCGTCCGCAGTAGTCCGCATGGTCCTTCAGGTCGGTGCGCAGCGGACCGCACAGGCCGAGGTCGAAGAAGGCCGGGTCGGCATTGGCGGGCAGGGCGGCGTTGCGCGGCACCCCCAGCGCGATGTGGCCGAAGTCGGTGAAGAGCGGGAAGGCGCCGTCCTCGGTGATGCGGCTGATGTGGCAGGAGGCGCAGTTGCCCTTGTTCGGGTCCTCGAAGGTGGCCAGGCCGCGGGCCTCCTGCACACTCAGTCGGGTGTGGCCGCGAAGCACCGCGTCGTACTTGCTGTCGTAGGGCGCGAATTCCTTGGGTTCTTCCTGGAACACCTCCAGCGCCAGGCCGGCGAGGCGGAAGGCCTGCCTGTCGTCGTCCAGCGCGGCCGGGCCGAAGGCGGCGCGGAACCGGTCCGCATAGGGCGCGCGGCGCAGGCGGGCCGCCACGTCGGCCTCGCTGGCATTGGCCATTTCGAAGGGCGACAGCAGGGGCGCGGCGGCCTGGGCATGCGCGGAGTCGGCGCGGCCGTCCCAGGTGCGGCCGCCGGTGGGGCCGGCGTCCTCGCTGTCGTTGCCGTCGTTGTCGTGGTGGTGCTCCGAGAAGCTGCCGGCCGTTTGCAGGTAGCGCAGCGAGGGCACGGCGCGCAGGCCGCTGTCGTGGCCGGCGGGCCCGCCAAGCTGCACCGACAGGCCGTTGGGCGGACCGTAGGCATGGTCGGGGCTGTGGCAGTTGGCGCAGGCCATCTTGCCGGAGGCCGACAGGCCGGGGTCGAAGAACATCGCGCGGCCCAGTGCGCTCATCTCGGCGGCCGTCGGCTGGCGGCCGGGCAGGGGGGCATACATGGCGTTGGCGCCGGCCGGCGCGCTGGCGGCCGGTGCCGGCGTGGACGCGGAAGCGGTCGGCCGTGCCGGGGCTTCGGAGCGCCCGCAACCGGTCAGGGCCAGGCCCAGGCACAGAAGGGGCACCAGCCTGTGCGGCCGAAGGAAGGTCGGAAGGATCGGGCGGGACACGGCGGCGCGGGACGGAGCGAAAGGTGCAGCACTCTGGCCCTGCTGCATGACGCTTTCGTGAACGGATGGGCTGGTCAGTTGGGCCTCAGCTTTCCGCCATGCATGTGTCATGCGTGTGGCAGACCATTCGTGCCGACCCGAATTCCTCCGCTTTTTCTCCCACATCGTCAGCGCCATGTTCTCCCCCATGCTTTCTCTTTCCGCGGCGAAGCACGGCTACCGCCTCCTGCCCGTGGCGGCACTCGCCATCGTGCTCGCCGCCTGCGGTGGCAGTGGCGGCCGCGTGGCCTTCTTGCCGGCCTCCAGCAACGGCAACAGCAACAGCAGCGGCACCGGCGGCGGTAGCAGCAGCAGCGGCAGCAACGGCACGGCCAGCATCAGCGGCATCGTGGCCGGCAGCTATTACCGCAACGCCAAGGTCTGCCTGGACAGCAACAACAACGGCCGCTGCGACAGCGGGGAGCCCAGCACCCGCACCGACGCCAACGGTGCCTTCACGCTGAACGGGGCCGCCAACGGCGCCCTGGTGGCCGAGATCGGCACCGACGCCGTGCGCTTCGACCCGGCCACGGGCACGGCCACGCCGGTGGCCGCGCCGCTGGTGTTCCGTGCCCCGGCCGACGCCAACGGCGTGCTGAGCGCCGTCTCCACCGAAGTGGTCGCGCTGATGGACCGCGGCCAGGGCTATGCCGCGGCCAGCGCCATGCTGGCGGGCCGCCTCGGTGTCTCGACCGACCAGTTGCGTGCCGACCCCAACAAGATCGCCGACACCAGTGCCCGTGGCGCGCTGCAGCTGGAAGGCGACCAGATGACCCAGCGCATCGCCGACGCCGTGCAGGCCGCCGGCAGCGGCGACCGCGTGGCCGCGCTCTCGTCGCGCCTGGCGGTGGACCTGGATCTGGCGAACAAGATCCAGAACGTGGTGGTGATCTATGCCGAAAACCGCGGCTTCGACAACCTCTACGGCCTGTTCCCCGGCGCCAACGGCGTGCCCGGTGTCAACCCCAGCTCCACCGGCGCCGAGCCGCAGAAGGACCGCGACGGCTCGGTGCTGTCGGCCCTGCCGCCGACCTGGGGTGGCCTCACGGCCGGCGGCCAGGCGGTCTCGGTGACGCAGGCCCAGACCATCGGCTGGGCCAACAAGCCCTTCCAGATCGATGCCGCCACCTTGCAGAACACCGGCGTCGCCGTCAGCCAGTCGGTCATCACGCGCGACCTGGTGCACCGCTTCTTCAACGACCAGATGCAGATCAACGGCGGCAAGAACGACCTGTTCGCCGCCTACTCGGATGCCGGCGGCCTGACCATGGGCTACTACGACGGCAGCGCCATGGCCATGTGGAAGCTCGCGCAGCAGAACGTGCTGGCCGACAACTTCTTCATGGGCGCCTTCGGCGGCTCCTTCCTGACCCACCAGTACCTGGTGTGCGCCTGCGCGCCCGAGTACCCGAACGCCGACACCGCCGCCGCCAAGCCCAGCATCTCGGCCATCGACACCGACGCGAGCGGCAACTTCGTGCGCCTGACACCCGCCGACAACATGCCGGCCAGCGCCCTCAACGGCCCGCCGGCCTACAAGTCCGACGGCAACATCACGCCCAAGGACGCCAACGGCAAGTTCTACGCCGTCAACACCATGCAGCCGCCCTTCCAGCCCAGCGGCAACGCCCCGGCCAGCGGCGACACCACCGGCCAGTACGCCGATCCGTCCAAGGCCACCACGCTGCCGGCGCAGACGGCCACCACCATCGCCGACCTGCTGGACGCCAAGGGCGTGAGCTGGGCCTGGTACTCGGGCGCCTGGGCCAGCGCCTCGCAGAACCGCAGCAACATCTACAACGGCAAGACGCCCAACTTCCAGGCGCACCACCAGCCCTTCAACTACTTCGCCAAATTCGACCCGGTCAATGCCGCGGCCTACCGCAACGCGCACCTGAAGGACTTCGACAGCCAGTTCCTGGCCGATGCCGCCGCCGGCAAGCTGCCCGCCGTCGCCTTCTACAAGCCGCAGGGCAACCTGAACCAGCACCCGGGCTATGCGGACGTGGCCTCGGGCGATGCCCACATCGCCGACGTGATCGCGCAACTCAAGAAGAGCCCGCAGTGGAAGAACATGGTCGTGGTGGTCACCTACGACGAGAACGGCGGCTTCTACGACCACGCGGCCGTTCCGAAGGGCGACCGTTGGGGTCCCGGCACGCGTATCCCGGCCATCGTCATCTCCGACTGGGCCCGGCACGGCGTCGTCGACAAGACGCAGTACGACACCGCCTCGGTGCTGCGCCTGGTGACCCGCCGCTTCGGCCTTCCCAGGCTCGACGGCCTCAAGCAGCGCGACCAGGCCCTGACGGCCAATGGCTTCCGGCCGATGGGCGACCTGACCGCGGCGCTGGACTTCTCGCAGCAGCAGCCCGGGCAGTGATGGCGGGCCTTCCCCAGGCTCGCCGCAGCGCGGCGGGCGGGAGAGGGACAATCGCCCGATGAACGTGGTTTTCGATCTCGGCGGGGTGCTCATCGACTGGCGCCCCGCCGATCTCATGCGGGCACACTTTCCGCAGCAGGCGCCGGACGAGACGGCCGCCCATGCGCTGATGCGGGCCTTCTTCCATCATGAGGACTGGCAGGGCTTCGACGGCGGCCTGCGCACGGCCGAAGAGGTCGCGGCTCGCACGGCGGAGCGGCTCCGGCTGCCGCAGGAGGCAGTGCGCGACTTCGTGCTGCCGCTCGGTGAACACCTGCAGCCGCTGTCCGTCACTGTCGACATGCTGAACCGCCTGGCCGGCCAGCGCGACGCGGGTGCCGCGCTGCGGCTCTATTACCTGTCTAACATGCCGGTGCCCTACGCGCGGGCGCTGGAGCGCCGGCTGCCTGCGCTGTTCGGATGCTTCGACGGTGGCGTGTTCTCGGGCGACGTCAAGCGCATCAAGCCGCACACTGAGATCTACGAGCTGCTTGCCTGGCGCCACGGACTGGTGCCGGCGCAGACGCTCTTCATCGACGACACGGTACCCAACGTGGAAACGGCACGGGCATTGGGCTGGCAGGCGCTGCACTGCGCTTCGCCGGCGGCGCTGGCGGTGCAATTGCCGCAGATGGTCGCCAGGGCGCTCGGCTGAGCGCGTCCAGCGCGGTGGCTCAGGCCGGCGAATCCTGCGCGCCGCTGCGCACCACCTGGTCGATGTCGAACCCCAGGGTGCGGGCGTAGTCCAGCTCGGCCGCCAGTGAAGCTTCGTCCAGGTGCTGCACGCGCGAGAGCACCCAGAGGTAGTCGCGCTTGGGCGTGCCGACCAGCGCCACCTGGTAGTCGCGGTCCAGCTTGAGGATCCAGTAATCCCCCCAGGCGATGGGCAGCCAGCGCATCCAGGCGGGTGCGAAGCTGACGGCCAGCCGGCCCGCGCCCGGCAGGCCGGCCACGCGCACCGCATGGGCGATGCCCACCGATTCGTCGACCTGCCCGTCCTGGCGCACGCAGCGGTTGCGCACCTCCACCGTGCCGTCCGGCAGCGGGGTGTATTCGGCCGACACGGTGCCGCCGCAGGCCTTTTCGAAGCGGTTCGGCAGGCGGGCCTGCTCGTACCAGATGCCGGCATAACGCTTGAGGTCCACCGGCGCCACCACCTGCAGCGGGGCGCGCATCAGCGGCGCGCCGTCCGCCGGGCCGGCCGGCTGGCGGTGGCGGCGGGCCCACTTGAGGCCGGCCATGGCGGCGATGCCGCCGACGCAGAAGGCCGCCGCCAGCAGGGCGATGCGGTGGCCGGTGTCGTGCTCGTCGTGCAGGTCGGGGGTGTCGTTCAGGTCGGGGGTGTCGTTCAGGTCGCGGCCGAAGCGGCTCATGGGGGCTCCCGTCGGAATTGGAAAACAGCCTTCGACATTAGCGTCAGGGGCCCTCCAGGCCTGTCAGCCGCCAGCCAAAACGCCCGTGCGCGGTGGGATTGCGCCATCTCTGCGCGACATAATCGATTGCATGAACCAACTCGACGCCCTTCGCCAATGGACCACCGTGGTCGCCGATACCGGTGACTTCCGCCAGCTCGCCCAGTTCAAGCCGCAGGACGCGACCACCAACCCGTCGCTGATCCTCAAGGCGGTGCAGAAGCCCGAGTACCGGCCGTTGCTGGACGACGCCCTGTCGCGCCACGCCGGCCGGCCGCTGGACGAGATCGTCGACCGGCTGCTGGTGCGCTTCGGCTGCGAGATCCTGGCGCTGGTGCCGGGCCGCGTGTCGACCGAGGTGGATGCGCGGCTGTCCTTCGACACCACCGCCACCGTGGCCCGCGCGCTGCGGCTGGTCGAGCTGTACAAGGCCGAGGGCATCGACATCGAGAAGCGGCTGCTGATCAAGATCGCCGCCACGTGGGAGGGCATCGAGGCCGCGCGCGAGCTGGAGGCCCGTGGCATCCACACCAACCTGACGCTGCTGTTCTCCTTCGCCCAGGCCGTGGCCTGCGGCGCGGCGGGCGTCAAGCTCATTTCGCCCTTCGTGGGCCGCATCTACGACTGGTACAAGAAGAGCGCCGGCAGCAGCTGGGACGAGGCAGCCAGCAGGGGTGCCAACGACCCCGGCGTGAAGTCGGTGCGCCGCATCTTCGACTACTACAAGCGCCACGGCATCGCCACCGAGGTGATGGGCGCGAGCTTCCGCAACGTGGGCCAGATCGGCGCGCTGGCCGGCTGCGACCTGCTGACCATCAGCCCCGAGCTGCTGGCCGAACTGGCCGCCAGCGAGGCCCCGCTCGCGCTGGCCCTGGATGCCGCTGCGGCGCGCGACCGTGACGACATTCCCAAGGTCACGCTCGACGAGCCGGCCTTCCGCTTCGCCCTCAACGAGGACGCCATGGCCACCGAGAAGCTGGCCGAAGGAATCCGCGGCTTCACGGCCGACGCGATCAAGCTCGACAAGCTCATGGGAGCCGCCTGATGCCCGTGCGTTGCGAGAAGACCCCTGCCTGGGCCCGGCTCGAGGCGCTGAAAGACGAACGCCGTGGCTTCGACCTGCGCCAGGCCTTCGCCGGCGATGCCGGCCGCGCCGCCGCGCTGAGCCAGGAGGCGCCGTACCTCTTCGCCGACCTGTCCAAGAACCTGATCGATGCCGAGGTCGAGCAGGCCCTGCTGCAACTGGCCGCCGACTGCGGCCTGGAAGCGAAGCGTGCCGCGCTCTTCGCCGGCGAGCCGATCAACAGCACCGAGGGCCGTGCCGTCATGCACTGGCTGCTGCGCACGCCCGCCGATGCCGCTGGCCTCGCGCCGGCCGCTGCGGCCGAGTTGCCTGCGGTGCACGAGACGCTGGACGCCATGCTGGCCTACGCCGAGAAAGTGCGTGCTGACCACACCATCACCGACGTGGTCAACATCGGCATCGGCGGCTCTGACCTGGGCCCGCAGATGGCGGTGCTGGCGCTGGCCGAGCAGGTGGCGCCGGGCAAGCATTTCCATTTCGTCTCCAACGTGGACGGGCATGAGCTGGCTGGCGTGCTCAAGGGCCTGGCGCCGGAGCACACGCTGTTCCTCATCGCCTCCAAGACCTTCACCACGGCCGAGACCATGGCCAATGCCGAGTCGGCGAAGCGCTGGTACGAGCGCTCGGGCGGCACCGACATCGCCGGCCATTTCGCGGCGCTCACTACCAACGTCGAGGCGGCGCGCGCCTTCGGCATCGAGACCACCTTCGGCTTCTGGGACTGGGTGGGTGGCCGCTATTCGATGTGGTCGGCCATCGGCCTGCCCGTCGCGCTGGCCGTGGGCGCCGAGGGCTTCCGCCGCCTGCTGGCGGGCGCCCATGCCATGGACGAGCATTTCCGCACCGCGCCGCTGGCCCACAACCTGCCGGTGCGCCTGGGCCTGCTGGACGTCTGGTACCGCAATTTCCTGGGCTTCACCAGCCGCTGCATCGCGCCGTACCACAGCGCGCTGCGCCGCGTGCCGGCCTACCTGCAGCAGCTGGAGATGGAGAGCAACGGCAAGCAGGTGGACCTGGATGGCCGGCCGCTCGCCGTCGGCACCTCGCCCGTGCTGTGGGGCGAGCCCGGCACCAACGGCCAGCATGCCTACTTCCAGATGCTGCACCAGGGCACGGACGTCGTGCCGCTGGAATTCGTGGCCGTGCGCCAGCCGGCGCATTCGCTCGAGGGCCACCATGCGAAGCTGCTGGCCAACGCCATCGCGCAGGCGCAGGCGCTGATGGTGGGCAAGGCCGACGCGGGCGGGCACCGCAACTTTCTGGGCAACCGGCCGAGCAGCTTCTTCGTGCTGGACGAGCTCACGCCCGAGTCGCTGGGCGCCTTCATCGCCATGTACGAGCACCGGGTGTTCGTCAGCGGCGCGGTCTGGGGCATCAACAGCTTCGACCAGTGGGGCGTGGAGCTGGGCAAGGTGCTGGCCAAGGACCTGGAGCCGCGGCTCGCCAGCGGCGACGTGCAGGGGCTGGACGCCTCCACGGCCCAGTTGCTGGGCCGGCTGAAACAGGGCTGATCCCGCCGCTTTCCCTTCCTCGGCCTGGTCCTGGCGTCCGGGCCGACGTCCGTCTGGCGACGCCTTCCTCGATCAGAGCGAAAATGCCCGGCGGACCCGATTCCGACCATCTTCTCCAAGGACATCCCAGCGCCATGAGCACGACGTCTCCGACCATCATCTACACCCTGACCGACGAAGCGCCCGCGCTCGCCACCGCTTCCTTCCTGCCCATCGTGCGCACCTTCGCGCAGGCCGCGGGCGTCAACGTGCAGACCAGCGACATCTCGGTGGCCGGCCGCATCCTGGGCCAGTTCCCGGAATGCCTGACCGAAGAGCAGCGCGTGCCGGACAACCTGAGCGAGCTGGGCAAGCTCACGCTCAAGCCCGAAGCCAACATCATCAAGCTGCCCAATATCAGCGCCTCGGTGGCCCAGCTCAAGGCCGCCATCAAGGAACTGCAGGACAAGGGCTACAAGATTCCCGACTTCCCCGAGAACCCGCAGACCGACGAAGAGAAGGACATCCGCGCGCGCTACAACAAGTGCACCGGCTCGGCCGTCAACCCGGTGCTGCGCGAAGGCAATTCCGACCGCCGCGCGCCCAAGGCCGTCAAGGAATACGCCCGCAAGAACCCGCACAGCATGGCGCCCTGGAGCCAGGCCTCGCGCTCGCACGTGTCGCACATGCACGCCGGCGACTTCTACCACGGCGAAAAGTCCATGACGCTGGACCGCGCCCGCGACGTCAAGATGGAGCTGCTCACCAAGAGCGGCAAGACCATCGTGCTCAAGCCCAAGGTGTCGCTGCTCGACCGCGAAGTGATCGACTCGATGTTCATGAGCAAGAAGGCCCTGCTGGCCTTCTACGAGAAGGAGATCGAGGACGCCCGCGAGACCGGCGTGATGTTCTCGCTGCACGTCAAGGCCACGATGATGAAGGTCTCGCACCCCATCGTGTTCGGCCACTGCGTGAAGATCTTCTACAAGGATGCCTTCGAGAAGCACGGCAAGCTCTTCGAGGAGCTGGGCGTGAACGTCAACAACGGCATGGTCGACCTCTACAACAAGATCGCCACGCTGCCGACGGCCAAGCAGGACGAGATCAAGCGCGACCTGCATGCCTGCCACGAGAACCGGCCCGAGCTGGCCATGGTGGACTCGGCCAAGGGCATCACCAACTTCCACTCGCCCAACGATATCATCGTGGACGCCTCCATGCCGGCCATGATCCGCAACGGCGGCAAGATGTGGGACGCCAACGGCCGCCTGAAGGACGTGAAGGCCGTGATGCCCGAGTCGACCTTCGCCCGCATCTACCAGGAGATCATCAACTTCTGCAAGTGGCACGGCGCCTTCGATCCCAAGACCATGGGCACGGTGCCCAACGTGGGCCTGATGGCCCAGCAGGCCGAAGAGTACGGCTCGCACGACAAGACCTTCGAGATCCCCGAGGACGGCGTGGCCAACATCACCGACCTGGCCACCGGCGAAGTGCTGATGAGCCAGAACGTGGAGCAGGGCGACATCTGGCGCATGTGCCAGGTGAAGGACGCCGCCATCCGCGACTGGGTCAAGCTGGCCGTCACCCGCGCCCGCAACTCCGGCATGCCGGTGGTCTTCTGGCTGGACGCCTACCGCCCGCACGAGAAGGAGCTCATCACCAAGGTCAAGATGTACCTGCATGAGCACGACACCACCGGCCTGGACATCCAGATCATGAGCCAGGTGCGCGCCATGCGCTACACGCTGGAGCGCGTGATCCGCGGCCTGGACACCATCAGCGCCACCGGCAACATCCTGCGCGACTACCTGACGGACCTGTTCCCCATCATGGAACTGGGCACCTCGGCCAAGATGCTGTCGATCGTGCCGCTGATGGCCGGCGGTGGCATGTACGAGACGGGCGCCGGCGGCTCGGCCCCGAAGCACGTGCAGCAGCTGGTGGAAGAGAACCACCTGCGCTGGGATTCGCTCGGCGAGTTCCTGGCCCTGGCCGTGAGCCTGGAAGAGCTGGGCATCAAGAACGGCAATGCCAAGGCCAAGGTGCTGGCCAAGGCGCTGGACACCGCCACCGGCAAGCTGCTGGACAACAACAAGGGCCCGAGCCCCAAGACCGGCCAGCTGGACAACCGCGGCAGCCACTTCTACATCGCGCTGTACTGGGCCCAGGCCCTGGCCGAGCAGACCGAGGACGCCGAACTGGCCGCCCGGTTCAAGCCCCTGGCCCAGAAGCTGGCCGCCGACGAGCAGAAGATCGTCGCCGAACTGGCCGAGGTGCAGGGCAAGCCGGCCGACATCGGCGGCTACTACAAGACCGACCCGGCCAAGACCGAGGCCGTGATGCGCCCCAGCAAGACCTTCAACGAGGACCTGGCCAGCGTCGCTGCCTGATCGGGTGGAGGGCTGCAGTGCAGCCCTGGCCCATCAACGAGAAAGCCGTCGCATGCGACGGCTTTTTTCATGCCCGGACGGAAATCGGTCCGTGCCCGCATACGACAGATCTCTCGCCCAACCACGAGGGCCGGCGAAGCCGCCCGCCGGCAGGGTGCCGCGCGAAGCGCGCACCCGCCCCGCCGAAGCAGCGCGCAGGCGGGGCGCCCATGAAAAAAGCCGGGCTTCGCCCGGCTTTTTGATCTGACTTGAACAGAACCAAATCAAGCGCGCAGCAGCGCGCTTGATTTGAATTACATGTCCATGCCACCCATGCCGCCCATGCCACCGGGCATGGCGGGCGCAGCGGACTCGTCCTTCGGCGCTTCGGCGACCATGCACTCGGTCGTCAGCAGCAGCGAAGCCACGGAGGCGGCGTTCTGCAGGGCGGTGCGGGTCACCTTGGTCGGGTCCAGGATGCCCATTTCGATCATGTCGCCGTAGGTGTCGTTGGCGGCGTTGAAGCCGTAGTTGCCCTTGCCTTGCAGCACGGCGTTGACGACCACGCTCGGCTCGCCACCGGCGTTGGCGACGATCTCGCGCAGGGGCGCTTCGATGGCCTTCAGGATCAGCTTGATGCCGGCGTCCTGGTCGGCGTTGTCGCCCTTGATGGTGCCCACGGCCTGCTTGGCGCGCAGCAGCGCCACGCCACCGCCGGCCACCACGCCTTCTTCCACCGCGGCACGCGTGGCGTGCAGGGCGTCTTCGACGCGGGCCTTCTTTTCCTTCATTTCGACTTCGGTGGCAGCGCCGACCTTGATCACGGCCACGCCGCCGGCCAGCTTGGCCACGCGCTCTTGCAGCTTCTCGCGGTCGTAGTCGCTGGTGGCTTCCTCGATCTGGATGCGGATCTGCTTGACGCGGGCTTCGATGTCGGCAGCGGCACCGGCGCCATCGATGATGGTGGTGTTTTCCTTGCCCACTTCGATGCGCTTGGCCTGGCCCAGGTCGGCCAGCGTCACCTTCTCGAGCGACAGGCCCACCTCTTCGGCGATGACCTTGCCGCCGGTCAGGATGGCGATGTCTTCCAGCATGGCCTTGCGGCGGTCGCCGAAGCCAGGTGCCTTGACGGCCACGACCTTCAGGATGCCGCGGATGGTGTTGACCACCAGGGTCGCCAGCGCTTCGCCGTCGACTTCTTCGGCAATGATCAGCAGCGGACGGCCGGCCTTGGCCACGGCTTCCAGCGTGGGCAGCAGGTCACGGATGTTGCTGATCTTCTTGTCGAACAGCAGGACAAACGGGTTGTCCAGCAGTGCGGCCTGCTTCTCAGGGTTGTTGATGAAGTAGGGCGACAGGTAGCCGCGGTCGAACTGCATGCCTTCGACGACGTCCAGCTCGTTGTTCAGGCTCTTGCCGTCTTCGACGGTGATGACGCCTTCCTTGCCGACCTTGTCCATCGCGTCCGCGATGATCTGGCCGACGTCGCTGTCGCTGTTGGCCGAGATGGAGCCGACCTGGGCGATTTCCTTGGAGGTCGTGGTGGCCTTGCTGGACTTCTTCAGCTCTTCGACCAGGGCGGCGACCGCCTTGTCGATGCCGCGCTTGAGGTCCATCGGGTTCAGGCCGGCGGCCACGTACTTGGAGCCTTCGCGCACAATGGCCTGGGCCAGCACGGTGGCGGTGGTGGTGCCGTCACCGGCGTTGTCGCTGGTCTTGGAGGCCACTTCCTTCACGAGCTGGGCGCCCATGTTCTGCAGCTTGTCCTTCAGCTCGATTTCCTTGGCCACGGACACACCGTCCTTGGTCACGGTGGGGGCGCCGAAGGAGCGCTCGAGCACCACGTTGCGGCCCTTGGGGCCCAGGGTCACCTTGACGGCGTTGGCGAGGATGTTCACGCCTTCGACCATGCGTGCGCGGGCGTCGCCGCCGAAGACCACGTCTTTTGCTGCCATTTTGTGTTTCTCCTAGATCCGGGGGATTGATTACTTCTCGACGACCGCGAACAGGTCGTCTTCCTTCATGACCAGCAGTTCTTCGCCATCGACCTTGACGGTCTGGCCGGAGTACTTGCCGAACAGCACGCGGTCGCCGACCTTGATGTTCAGGACGACGAAGTCGCCCTTGTCGTTGCGCTTGCCGGGGCCGACGGCCAGGACTTCACCCTGGTCCGGCTTCTCGGCGGCGTTGTCGGGGATCACGATGCCCGAGGCGGTCTTGGTTTCGCTTTCAACGCGCTTGACGATCACGCGATCGTGCAGGGGACGAAGTTTCATTGGGAATCTCCTGGAAGGAACGGAATGAGGTTGCGCGGCGGGCGCCAGGGCCTGCCATCCACTTGGCAGCGGGTGCTGTTAGCACTCACCGCCAGCGAGTGCTAATCATAAGGACTTTTGGCGGCGTTTCAACAGGGCGCCGGCTGACGCAAGACCGCGGCGTGTCCCGCTGGCGTTCGGGCTGCCGTCATGGGTGCGAACAATCGAGGCGATAGAGAGGATCGATTGTTTGCGATATGGAAACGCCATGCTTGCGCCACGGCAGGCAGTGGTGGGCGATTCCGGCCGCATCATTCAACCCACGGCGCCGCTCGAACCCCAGCGCCGGCACCGCCCCGGTGGCCCTCTGGCCCCAGGGCAGGCCTCTTACGGGTTGCGCATCTTCTCTTTCGAAAAGGACAGCATCATGACCAAGACCTCCAAGACCCTCGCCGCCGCCGCCCTGGCCCTCTTCGCCGTGGCCGGCACCGTGCATGCCGAGGAATACGAAGGCGTCCTTCAGTTCAACTCCAACCTGAGCCGCACCGAAGTGCAGGCCCAGGGCGTCGCCGCTGCCCATGGCCCGGACCTGTACGCCGAAGGTGCCATGGCCCACACCACGCCGGTGATGAACGCGCCGCGCCTGCGGGCTTCGGTCCAGGCGGAAGCAGTGGCCGCCGCCCATGCGCCCGATCAGAACGTGAAGGTCGGCTCGCGCGGCGACCAGCGCTTCTTTGCCGGCATCGCCCCCAGCACCGTCGTCGGCGGCACGACGTGGGCCATCGGCCACAGCAGCACCCAGGGCGCCGAATAAGAAGGCGCAAAGCCCATCGCCGGCGACCGCGCCGGCGCGCATCACAGGCGCCTTCGGGCGCCTTTTTCATGGGCGGGCGCGTGCGAAAGCGCCACACGGACGGGGGCAAAAATGAACGGAAGCTGACCGAAGGCCATAGAATAAAAACGATTCGCAATAACATTCCCGGTCCGGACGTCCGCTGCCCATGCCTTTGCCTGCCGTATCCGCTTCATCCATCCGGTCCGCGCCGCCGCGGCTGACGCCGCTGGCGCTGAGCCTGTTGCTGGGCGCGGCCGCGCTGCCCGTCAACGCGCAGCCGGCCACCTCCACGGCGAACGGCGCCGGCGGACCGGCCGGCAGCACGCTGCCCACCGTGCGAGTGGATGCCGAGGCGGTCGAGGAAAGCGCGACCTCCCCGGTGATCGGGTACCGGGCCAAGCGCGGCGCCACGGCGACCAAGACGGACACGCCGCTGGCCGAGACGCCCCAGTCGGTGACCATCGTCACCCGCGACCAGATCGTCGATCAGGGCGCCGCCAGCCTGCAGGACGCGCTGGGCTACGCGGCCGGCGTGCGCTCGGACGCCTACGGCCTGGATTCGCGGACCGACTCGGTGCGCGTGCGCGGTGCCTATCCGGACGTCTACCTCGACGGCCTCAAGCAGGCCTACGGCTACTACACCAGCACCACCCGCACCGACCCCTACACGCTGGAGCGGCTGGAGGTGCTGCGCGGCCCCTCGGGCATGCTCTTCGGCGCGGGCACGGCCGCGGGCGTGGTCAACATGGTCAGCAAGCGGCCGCTGTTCGAGACCCAGCGCGAGGTGGGCGTGCAACTGGGCAGCTGGAACCGCCGCCAGCTGCAGGCCGACCTCACCGGGCCGCTGAATGCCGAAGGCACGCTGGCCTACCGCCTGGTCGCCGTCGCGCGCAAGTCCGACACCCAGGTCGACCACGTGCCGGACGACCGCCAACTGCTCGCGCCCTCGCTCACCTTGCGGCCCACGGCGATGACTTCGCTCACGTTGCAGGGCCTGTGGCAGCAGGACAAGAGCGGCAGCTCGTCGCAGTTCTTCCCATGGCAGGGCACGATCCTGCCCAACCCCAATGGCCGCCTGCGCACCGACCGCTTCATCGGCGAGCCGGGCGACCACTACGACAGCACGCGCCGCACCTTCGGCTGGCAGTTCGAGCACCGCTTCAACGACCAGTGGGCCGTGCGGCAGAACTTCCGCGCGGCCCGCAACGCGAACGACGCGCACTACACCTACGGCGACTTCTTCACCATCCCTGGCGGTTGGGGCGCGGACCCGGTCGGCCAGCGACGCCTGGGCCGCTACACCGACAGCAGCCTCACCCGCAACCAGATCGCCAACCTCGACAACCACGTCGAAGGCCGCTTCGCCACCGGCGCGCTGCAGCACACGCTGCTGGTCGGCGCCGACTTCTCGCGCCAGCACGAGCGCGTGTGGCTGGGTACGAGCTACAGCACCATCGACGCCTATGCGCCGGTGTACGGCAACGTGCAGTCGCCCCTGCGGGCGCCGCGGCCGCGCACCGAGCAGCGGCAGTCGGGCGTCTACGTGCAGGACCAGATGAAGCTCGGCCGCTGGACCTTGGTCGCCGGCCTGCGCCACGACAGCACCAGCAGCCAGTCCGACGGCAGCCAGAAGGCGAGCGACTCGGCCAACACCAAGCGCTTCGGCCTGCTCTACGGCTTCGATTCCGGCTGGGCGCCGTACCTGAGTTATGCCGAGTCCTTCACGCCCCAGTCGCCGCGGCTGGGCCAGACCTTCCAGCCTCTGCGCGGCGAGCAGTGGGAAGCCGGCGTGCGCTACGAGCCGCAGGGCCGTGCGCTGGCCTTCAGCGCCGCCGTCTACGACCTGAAGGAGAAGAACCAGATCGTGCAGACGCTGCCCAGCGTGTTCGACCAGTTGGGCGCCACCCGCACGCGCGGCGTCGAGCTGGAGGCCAAGGGCTCGCTCACGCGCGACCTGGACCTCGTCGCCCATTACAACTACACCGACCTCGATCCGCAGCTCGAAGGCCTGCCGCGCCACCAGGCGAGCGTCTGGGCCAAGTACCGCTTCGCCATCGCCGGCACGCCCGGCTTCTCGGCCGGTGCGGGCGTGCGCTACATGGGCAGCTTCCGCGACACCTCGGGCGGCGCCAGCGGGCCGCAGATCCCCGCCGTGGCGCTGCTGGACCTGGTGTTCGCCTACGAGACCGACCAATGGCGCTACGCCCTCAACGTCAACAACGCCACGGACAAGGTGTACTTCAGCACCTGCCTGTCGCGCGGCGACTGCTGGTGGGGCGCGCGGCGCAACATCGTGGCCAGCGCCACCTACCGCTTCTGATCGACTCCGCCGGAACCCCACGACATGCGCATGGACAGCAAGACCATCAAGACCTGGGCCTGGGTGCACAAATGGAGCAGCATCGTCTGTACGGTGTTCATGCTGCTGCTGTGCCTCACGGGCCTGCCGCTGATCTTCCACCACGAGATCGGCCATCTGCTCGGCACCGAGGTCGAGGCGCCGAAGATGCCCGCCGACACACCGCGCGTGAGCCTGGACCGCGCGCTCGAAGTCGCCCGCGCCCAGCATCCGGACCGCGTGGTGCAGTTCGCCTCGCACGACGAGGACAGCGAGGACATCTGGTTCGTCACCCTCACGCCCACGCCGGCACCCACCGACGACTTCCGTTCGGTCGCCGTCGATGCGCGCACCGGCCAGGTGCTGGCCCAGCCGCGCTTCGACCAGGGCTTCATGTGGATCATGTTCAAGCTGCACGTGGACCTGTTCGCGGGCCTGCCGGGCAAACTCTTCCTGGGGTTGATGGGCTTTCTGCTGCTCGTGGCGCTGGTCAGCGGCACGGTGCTGTACGCGCCCTTCATGCGCAAGCTCGAATTCGGCACCGTGCGGCGTGATCGCCGCCCGCGCGCCAAGTGGCTGGACCTGCACAACCTGCTGGGCATCGTCACGCTGACCTGGGCCTTCGTGGTGGGCGCCACCGGCATGATCAACACCTGGGCCGACCTCGTCATCAAGTACTGGCAGCACGACCAGTTGAGCGCGCTGCTCGCGCCCTACCAGGGCCAGCCGCTGGTGCCGGTGGCCGAGCGCGCGCCGCTGCAGCGCTCGCTCGAGGCGGCGCAGGCCGCGGCGCCGGACAAGCGCCTCTCTTTCATCGCCTTCCCGGGCACGGCCTTCTCCAGCCCGCACCACACCACCTTCTTCCTGCGCGGGCAGGAGCCGCTGACGTCGAAGCTGCTGCAGCCGGTGCTGGTGGATGCGCGCACGGCCGAGGTGACGGCCGCGCCCAGGCTGCCCTGGTACCTGACGGCGCTGCTGGTGTCGCAGCCGCTGCACTTCGGCGACTACGGGGGCATGCCGATGCAGATCCTGTGGGCGTTGCTGGACATCGCGACCATCATCGTGCTGGGCAGCGGCCTCTACCTGTGGTTGCGCAAGGGCGATCCGGCGCATGTGCACAAGGGGCGCGCTGGCAGCACGGCGGTGCCCGCGGCCCCGTCGCACGCCATGCCGTCGCCATCGCAGCCGGCGACGGCGCGTACGCTGGAGTCGCCGCAATGAGTGCCCGTCGAGCCAAAGTGCCGGACGTGCACGCGGACCCCGGGACCGCCCCGGCCAGCAGCGACACCGCGCGTCCGGCCTGGGGCGGCATGTGGGGCTGGCCCCTCGTCTTCAGCGTGTCGACCGCCATCGGCCTCATCTCCTCGCTGTTCAGCGACGGCGGCTTCGGCGACTGGCTGGGCTGGCTGACCCTGGGTGCGCCCGTCGCGGCCTGCCTCTGGTGGGGCTGGATGCGCCGCTGACCACGGCAATCGGCGCCTGCACCGACGCCCGCGGCCCGTGGGCTCCCGCAGAATGCGCGCCCATGACGACATGGCGCATGGCGAAGACGGTGGGTGTGGTGGTGGCAGCGGCACAGGCGGGTGCCGTGGCGGCCCAGGTGACGGCGGCCGGGCAGTTGCCCGAAGTGACCGTCAGCACCCCGGGTGGCCCGCAGCCGGTGTTCGCCGTACCGGGCTCGGTGGACCGGGTGGAAGGCGCCGACCTGCGCGACAACCGCCTGGGCGTGCAGCTGAGCGAAGGCCTGGGCGCCGTGCCCGGCCTGCAGATCCGGGACCGGCAGAACTTCGCGCAGGACCTGCAGCTCTCCATCCGCGGCTTCGGCGCCCGCTCCACCTTCGGCGTGCGCGGCGTGCGGCTGTACGTGGACGGCATCCCCGCCACGCTGCCCGACGGCCAGGGCCAGACCTCCAACATCGACATCGCCTCGCTGGAGCGCATCGACGTGCTGCGCGGACCGTTCTCGGCGCTGTACGGCAATTCCTCCGGCGGCGTGGTCCAGGCCTTCACTGCACCGGGTGAGGCGCCGACCCGCCTGTCGTACAGCCTGGCCGGTGGCAGCGACGGCACCTGGCGCACCGGCATCGTCGGCAGCGGCCGGCAGGGCGCCGTCGACTGGCGGCTCAGCGCCAGCCGCTTTTCCACCGACGGCTGGCGCGCGCACTCGGCCGCCCAGCGCGACCTGGCCAACGGCCGCGTCGGCATCGACCTGGACCAGGGCGGCACGCTGACGCTGGTGTTCAACCGCGTCACGGTCGATGCGCAGGACCCGCTGGGCCTGACCGCGCAGCAGTTCGCCACCTCGCCGCGCAGCGCCGACGTGGCGACGCAGTACAACACCCGCAAGACCGTCACCCAGAGCCAGGCCGGTGTGGTGTTCGAGCAGCCGCTGGGCGCGCAGCAGTCGGTGCGCGTGATGCTCTATGGCGGCGAGCGTGGCACCACGCAGTACCAGGCCATCCCGCCTTCGGCCCAGCAGAACCCGCGCCATGCCGGCGGCGTGATCGACCTGGACCGCCACTACGCCGGCGCCGACCTGCGCTGGATGGGCAAGTTCGACCTGGCGGGCCGGCCCTTCGAGCTGGTGGCCGGCCTGGGCTACGACAGCCTGCGCGAATGGCGCCGCGGCTACGAGAACTACCTCGGCAGCCCGGCGCAGCCGCTGCTGGGCGTGCAGGGCCGGCTGCGTCGCAACGAGCGCAACGAGGTCTTCAACGTCGATCCCTATGCCCAGGCCACCTGGCGTTTCGCGCCCGACTGGTCGGCCGAAGTCGGCGTGCGCCGCAGCCGGGTGCACTTCGATTCGCAGGACCGCTACGTCACCGCCGCCAACGGCGACGACAGCGGCACCGCCACCTACAGCCGCACCTTGCCGGTGGCCTCGCTGCGCTGGACGCCGATGCGCGACCTGGCGCTGTACGTGTCCGCCGGCCGCGGCTTCGAGACGCCGACGCTCAACGAGCTCTCCTACCGTTCCGATGGCGTGGGCGGCCTCAACTTCGGCCTGCAGCCATCGGTGAGCGACAACGTGGAGTTGGGTGCCAAGGCGCGCCTGGCCGGCGGCCTGCTCACGGCCGCGTTGTTCCAGACGCGGACGAAGGACGAGATCGTCACCGACACCAACGTCGGCGGCCGCTCCACCTTCCGCAATGCCGGCCGCACCCAACGCCAGGGCGTGGAGCTGGGCTGGCAGCACGAGACCGAGAACCACTGGCGCACGCAGCTGGCCTACACCTGGCTGGACGCGCGCTACCAGGACGCATTCTGCACGCCCATGCCCTGCACCGCCGCCAACCTGGTGCCGGCCGGCCGCCGCCTGCCGGGTGTGGCCAGCCAGTCGCTGTACGCCGCATACGGCTGGATGCCCCCTGAGGGTTGGCGCGCCGGCGCCGAACTGCGCGCCGTGGCCAAGGTCTGGGCCAACGACCTGAACACAGCCCGTGCGCCGGGCTATGCGGTGGCGGCGGTCCACGCCGGCTATGTCCTCAAGCTCGGCCGCTGGGACCTGAACGCCTTCGCCCGCATCGACAACCTGTTCGACCGGCGCTATGCGGGCTCCGTGATCGTCAACGAGGGCAATGCGCGCTACTTCGAGCCTGCGCCGGGGCGGACGTGGACGGTGGGGCTGGGCGGCACGTACAGCTTCTGACGGAAGAGGGGGGTGGGGGTTGTTCCTCGCGGCCCCGTGCTCGGCGCTCCTGGCGTGCTGCTGGGTGGTCCTTCATCTTTGGTCTTTGGTCTTTGGTCTCGGGTCTCGGGTCTCGGGTCGGTTGAACGAGAGTTGCGCCTCTTGACCCGGCAGAGGGCGCCGGCATGCGTTCTCCGGCACCGCGTCGCGCTCACCGACTTGCTGCACGACACGGGTGCTCGCTCTCCACCGACGCGCTTACGGCACTGCACGGCGCCGCGAATGGGGCGCCTCCGCCCGCACGCCGGCACCCTCCGCCTCGACGGTGCGCCCGAACCGCGCGGATTGGGTGATTCGGGCCTCGGGGCAGTTGGGGCGGGGGCGGCACGGCGGCACGGCGGCGCAGGGCGCGGCTTCGACAAGCTCAGCCTGGACGGTGGGAACTTGATCGGATGGGTTCGCGTGAACGGCAGGGACTGATCAATTGGCCAAGCTTGAATGCCGCGGACTGATCAATCGGCCCAGGCTGAATGCCGGGACCTGATCAAGCCGCCGAGCCCGAATGGCGGGGATCGGGTGCGCGGCTGCTCGCTGGCCGCGCTTCATGAATGACCTGACTCAGGCTGTCCAGCACGCCCCCAACCGTTCAGGCTGAGCTTGTCGAAGCCCGTTCCCGCCTCGACGGTCTCGCGCCGGCGTCGTGGCAAGCAGGACCCCGCCAGCCAACGGTGCCGAAGCCGGGCGGTTCACCGCGAGGCCAAGGCGGAGGATGCCGGCGTGCGATCGGAGGCGCCCCATTCGCGGCGCCGTGCAGTGCCGAAAGCGCGTCGGTGGAGAGCGAGCACCCGTGTCGTGCAGCAAGTCGGTGAGCGCGACGCGGTGCCGGAGAGCGCATGCCGGCGTCCTCTGCCGGTTAGCGTCCCGGGGGCTGGCACAGCGAGAACGACAGCGCTTCCACTCACAAGCCACAAGCCACAAGCCACAAGCCACAAACCGCAAACCGCAAACCAAAACTACAAGCAGCAAGCAGCGGCCCAGCGAAAAAAGCCGCCCGGAATCCCGGGCGGCTCAATCACACGCGAGTCTGCGCGAGACCGTCCAATGCTCAGTGCGCCTCCGCCTGCCGAGCCGCCGCGATGCTCGCCGCCGCGTCGTGCCGCGCGCCGTTGAGGAACAGGTTCAGCACCACCGCCGTGATCGAGGTCAGCAGGATGCCCGACTCGATCAGCGGATGGATGCCGTGCGGCATCCACTGCTTGAAGTTGGGCGCCAGCAGCGGAATCATGCCGATGCCGATGGAGACGGCCACGATCATGGCGTTGTGGCGGTTGGTCTTGAAGTCCACGCCGCTCAGGATGCGGATGCCGGTGGCCAGCACCATGCCGAACATCACCAGGCCGGCGCCGCCCAGCACCACCGTGGGCAGCGATTCCACCAGCGCCGCCATCTTGGGCAGCAGGCCCAGCACGATCAGGATCACGCCGCCCGCCACGCACACGAAGCGGCTCTTCACGCCCGTCACCGCCACGAGGCCCACGTTCTGCGAGAAGCTGGTGTAGGGGAAGGTGTTGAAGATGCCGCCGATCAGCGTGCCCAGGCCGTCGGTGCGCAGGCCGCGCGCCAGATCCTGCTGGCCCACCGGGCGATCGGTCATCTCGCCCAGCGCCAGGAACATGCCGGTCGACTCGATCATCACCACGATCATCACCAGGGTCATGGTGAAGATCAGCACCGGGTCGAAGATCGGCATGCCGAAGTGGAAGGGCAGCACCACGTCCACCCAGGCGGCCTTGGCCACCTTGTCGAAGGTCATCAGGCCCATGGCCGCCGCCGCGATGGCGCCGATGACGATGCCCAGCAGCACCGAGATGTTGGCCAGGAAGCCCTTGGCGAACTTCACGATCAGCAGGATGGACACCAGCACCAGCGCCGAGATGCCCACGCCCGTGAGGTCCGCGTACTTGGGATTGGGCACCGTGGGCATCAGCGCCAGGCCCTTGGGCGCCGGCGGCAGCGAGGAGCCGGGCGAGGTGACGTCGGCCAGCCACTTGGCGTAGGCCGGGTCGACCACCGCCGGGGCCGTCGGGCCCACCGGGTTGCCGAAGATCCAGTTGATGCCCACGCGCATCAGCGTGATGCCGATGACCGCGATGATGGTGCCGGTCACCACCGGCGGAAAGAAGCGCAGCATGCGGCTGACCAGCGGCGCGATCAGGATCGCCACGATGCCCGCGCCGATGATCGAGCCGAAGAGCAGCTGCGCCCCAGCCTGACCCGGGTTGCCGTTGGCGATCGCCACCATCGGCGCCACCGAGGCGAAGGTCACGCCCATCATCACCGGCAGCCGGATGCCGAACCACTGCGTGGCGCCCAGCGCCTGGATCAGCGTGACCAGGCCGCAGCAGAACAGGTCGGCCGAGATCAGCAGCGCCACCTCGTCGGGGCTGAGCTTGAGCGCGCGGCCCACGATCAGCGGCACCGCGACGGCGCCGGCATACATCACCAGCACATGCTGCAGGCCCAGCGCGGCCAGCTTGCCGCCGGGCAGCTTCTGGTCGACGGGGTGGACGGACAACGAAGCAGACGAACTCATGGGGACGAACTCCTCGCCCTCATCGTGGGGCTGGCGCGAAGCATAGAGAAAGCCAAAAATCGGCAAAGACGCTCAATCCGATAATTCAATCGCGTCTGCCGATCAATGGACGCAGAAAGGGCGGTTTCCCTTGGCAATCAGGTCTTCCTTGCCGGAGCTCAGGGTTTTCCTGGCTGTGGCCGAAAGCGGCCATTTCACGCGGGCGGCGGAGCGTCTGGGCATGTCGCAGTCCTCGCTCAGCGCCGCGCTGGGCAAGCTGGAGCGCGAGCTGGGCGCGCGCCTGTTCGACCGCCACACCCGCGCCTGCCGCATGACCGATGCCGGCGCGGCGCTGCTGCCGGCCGCGCGCCGGCTGGTGGCGGACTGGGACCACCTGGTGGCCGATGCGCAGGACTTCGGCCGCTTCGCCCGGGGGCGCGTGGCGGTGGCGGCGCCCAATGCCCAGTGCGCGCTGCTGCTGCCGCCGGTGATCCGCGCCTTCGGCGAATCGCATCCCGGCGTGCGGGTGGTGCTGCACGACGTGCCGGAGCACGAGGTGCATGCGCTGGTGCGCAGCGGCGCGGCCGACCTGGGCATTGCCACGCAGACCGATGCGCGCACCGACCTGGTGGCTTCGCCGCTGCAGTCGGACGAGTTCGTCGCGGTGATGGCGCCCGACCATCCGCTGGCGGCGCGCCGGTCGCTGGAATGGTCGCAGCTGGCGCGTGCGCCGGTGATCGGCTATCTGCCCGGCAACCCCGTGCGCACGCTGCTGGAGGAGAAGCTGGCCGCGCGCGGCATCGCGCTGGACTATGCCTTCGAGATCGCGCTGCCGTGGACCATGATGGGCCTGGCCCGCGAAGGCCTGGGCGTGGCGGTGGTGACGATGGCGCTGCGGCCGCTGGCGGCCTGGCACGGCCTGCAGGTGCGCACCGTGGGCCGGCCGCAGGTGGCGCGCATGCTGACGCTGCTGCGCGCACCGGCCCATTCGCCGTCGCCGGCGGTGGCGGCCTTTCGCGACCAGCTGATGGCGGCGACGGGCGCGCGACTCTGAGGCTGCCTCAGGCGCCTTCTGCGGCGATGCCCACGCCCAGAAGCCCTTCCAGCAGTGCCGCATCCTGAGCCAGCGCCGCGCTCGGCCCGGCGTGGACGACGGTGCCGCGCTCCAGCACCAGCGCGTCGTGCGTCATCTCCAGGGCCAGCACCGGATGCTGCTCCACCACCACCGAAGCCAGGCCTTCGCCTTCGCACAGCTGGCGGATGGCCGCGGCCAGTTCTTCCACCACGATGGGCGCGAGGCCTTCCATCGGCTCGTCCAGCAACAGCAGCGACGGGTTGGTCATCAGCGCGCGGCCGATGGCCAGCATCTGCTGCTCGCCGCCGGACAGCTGGTGGCCCTGATTGGCGCGCCGCTCGCGCAGGCGCGGGAAGAGGCCGTACACGCGTGCCAGCGTCCAGGTACCCGGCCGCGCGATCACGCGCAGGTTTTCCTCGACCGTGAGCGAGGGGAAGACCTCGCGCGCCTGCGGCACCCAGCCGAGGCCGGCGCGGGCGCGGCGGTGCGGCGCCCAGCCGGTGATGTCCTGGCCCTGCCAGCGGATGGCGCCGCGCGTCACGCGGGTGTGGCCCATCAGCGTCTCCAGCAGCGTGGTCTTGCCCACGCCGTTGCGGCCCAGCAGCGCGAGGCTGCGGCCGGGCGCGAGCGAGAAGCTCAGCCGGTCGAGCACCACCGCCTGGCCGTACCCGGCGACCACGCCGTCGAAGGCGAGCTGCGCGGTCTCAGCCATGCGCGGGCTCCTGCGTACGGGCGACGGGCAGGTGCGCGTGGGCGCGGCCCAGGTACACCTCGCGCACCCGCGGGTCGGCGGCGATCTCGGCGGGCGTGCCCTCGGTCAGCAGCTGGCCGGCCACCAGCACCGTGATGCGCCTGGCGAAGCGGAAGACGAGCTGCATGTCGTGCTCGATGAACAGCACCGCCACGTCGGCCGGCAGCGAGGCGACGGCGTCGAAGATCTCGCCGCTCTCGTCCTTGGGCACGCCGGCGGCGGGCTCGTCCAGCAGCAGCACGCGCGGGCGGGTGGCCATGGCCAGGGCGATCTCCAGCAGGCGCTGCTTGCCGTAGGCCAGTTCGGCGACGGGCACCTGGGCCAGGTCGCCCAGCCGGAGCAAGGCCAGCAGGCGTTCGGCCTCCTCGTGCAGCGGGCGGTAGCGGGCGACGGGCTTCCACCACACGGCGCCGATGCGCTCGCGCTCGGCCAGGGCCAGCAGCACCGACTGCAGCGGCGTCAGCCGCGGGAAGAGGGCGTTGATCTGGAAGGTGCGCGCCAGCCCGCGGCGCACGCGGGCATCGGGCGACCAGGCGGTCACGTCCTGCCCGTCCAGTTGGACGCGGCCCTGCGAGGGCTTGAGCACGCCGGTCAGCAGGTTGATCAGCGTGGTCTTGCCCGCGCCGTTGGGGCCGATCAGCGCATGCCGGTCGCCGGCGGCCAGCGACAGGTTCACGCCGGACACGGCCTGGAAGGCGCCGAAGCGCACGCCGAGGTCGTCGGTCTGGAGCAGCGGCGGGGCCGTCATGCGGCACCTCCCGCGTCGCGGCGCGAGCGCTCGGTCAGCCGCGCCAGCAAGCCCATCAGCCCCCCGCGCCCCACCAGCACCGCGCCGATCAGGAACAGCCCCAGCCAGAACATCCAGTACTGTGGATTCATGTCGGCGAAGCGGTCGTGCACCAGCATGTAGACCACCGCGCCCAGCATGCCGCCATAGAGCCGCCCGGTGCCGCCCAGCACCAGGATGATCAGCACCTCGGCCGAACGGTTGAAGCCGATGGACTCGATGCCGACGAACTGCGTGGTCTGCGCCAGCAGCGCGCCGGCGATGGCCGCCACGCCGGCCGAGAAGGCATAGGCCATGCGCAGGCGCGCGTCCACCGGCGCGCCCAGCGCCAGCATGCGCCTGCGGTTGTCGTGGATGCCGCGCAGCGCCATGCCGAAGGGCGAGCGCAGCACCCGCCGCACCACCAGGAAGACGGCCAGCACCACCACGAAGCTGTAGACGAAGGCGGTGCGGCCGAAGAAGTCGAACTCGAAGCGGCCCAGCAGCGGCGACACCGCCATGCCCTGCAGGCCGTCGGTGCCGCCGGTGATGGCCGACAGCCGGTTGGCCAGCTCGTACAGCAGCACGCACACGGCGATGGTGATCATCAGCCGCGCCAGGTCGGTGCCGCGCACCACCAGCCAGCTCAGCAGCCAGCCCAGGGCCAGGCCCACCGCCAGCGCCACGGCCAGGCCGCTGACGGGCTCGCCCCAGCCATGTTTGGCGAGCAGCCCGGCCGCATAGGCGCCGGCGCCGAAGAAGGCCGCATGGCCGACGGTGAGGATGCCCGCATAACCCAGCGCCATGTCCAGCGACACGGCGAACAGGCCGAAGATCAGCACCTGGCTCATCAGCGTGAGCTGCTCGGGCATCAGGAAGAAGCTGCTGGCCAGGGCCGCCCAGAAGGCGACTTCGGCGGCAAGCTGAGGTCGTGACGTGCTCATGCCGTCACCCCCTTGCGCACCACCAGCCCATGGGGGCGAAGCAACAGCATCACGATCATCACGCCGTAGATCAGGAAGGCGCCGGTCTGCGGCAGGTAGTACTTGCCGGCGACGTCGACGATGCCCACCAGCAATGCGGCTGCGAAGGGCCCGGTGATGGTGCCTGCCCCGCCCACGCACACCACCAGCAGGAAGTACACGAGGTACTTGAGCGCAAAGCCGGGCTCCAGCCCCAGCACGCCCAGGCTCAGCGCGCCGCCCAGGCCCGCCAGGCCGCAGCCCAGCGAGAAGGTCAGCAGGAAGAGCCGCTGCACATGGATGCCCGTGCCGGCGGCCACACGCTGGTTGTCCACTGCGGCGCGCACCATGGCACCGTAGCGCGTGCGGCCCAGCGCCAGCAGCAGCGCGGCCAGCACGGCAAGGCCGCAGCCGATCAGGAACAGCCGGTAGCGCCCCACGCCGACGCCGGCGATCGCCACCTGGCCCTGCAGCCAGCCGGGCAGCGTGAAGGGCTGCAGCGTGGGCCCGAAGAACCACGTGAACGCGGCGATGGAGACGAACACCAGGCCGATGGACAGCAGCACCTGGTCCAGCGGATGTGCGCGGTAGAGCCGCCGGTACAGCAGCCATTCCAGCACCGCGCCCAGCAGTGCCGAGGCGACGAAGGCCGCCAGCAGCGCCAGGCCGAAGCCCACGCCGTGCGCATTCATCAGCACCGCCGCCGCGTAACCGCCCGCCATGGCGAAGCTGCCGTGGGCCAGGTTGACGAAGTTCATCAGCCCCATGGTCACCGACAGCCCCACCGCCATCAGGAAGAGGAGCATGCCGTAGGCCACCCCGTCGAAAAGCACGACCGCCATCTGCCGCTGTTCCCTGTCGCGCGCGGGCGCCTTACTTGCCTTCCTTGGCCGGGTCCTTCACGCGGTCGAACTTGTCGAACTCCACGTTGACCAGCTGCCCATCCTTGGTCTTCTCGACCTTGCGGATGTAGACCGTCTGCACGATGTCGCGCGTGGCCGGGTCGATCTCGATGGGGCCGCGCGGGCTTTCGAAGGCCAGGCCCTTGAGCGCTTCCATCACCTTCTCGCCGGACGCATCGGCGCCGGCCTTCTTGTAGGCCAGGTCGATGGCGGTCATGGCGTCGTAGGCGGTGATGGCGAAGTAGCTGGGGCGCATCTGGGTGCCGAACTCGGCCACGAAGTCCTTCACGAACTTCTCGTTCTTGGCCGACTTGTGGGCATAGGAATAGTGGTGCGCCGTCACCAGGCCCAGCGCCACGTCGCCGGTGGCCTGCAGGTAGCTGTCGTCGGTGGCTTCACCGGTGGCGTAGAGCTTGATGCCCGCTTCTTCCATGCCGCGCTCCTTCCAGACCTTGAGGAAGGCTGGCGGCATCACGCCCGAGGGGAAGAAGAAGAACACGGCCTGCGGCTTGGCGTCCTTGATGCGCTGCACGTAGGCCGAGAAGTCGGGGTTGTTCATGGGCGTGCGCACCTCGCCCACCACCTTGCCGCCGCCTTCGGTGAAGGCCTTCTTGAAGGCCGTCTCGGCGTCGGTGCCCGAGGCATAGTCGGCGACCACGGTGTAGGCCTCCTTGACGCCGTTGCGCAGCATCCAGCGGGCCATCGGGTCGGCCATCTGCTGCACGGTGAAGGAGACGCGCGCCACGTACGGCGAGCTGGTGGTGATGCCCGACGAGGCGGCGTTCATCACCACCACCGGCACCTTGGCCTGCGCCGCCACGGCGCCGACGGCATAGGCGTTGGGGCTGAAGTCGAGGCCGGTGAGCACGCTCACCTTGTCGCGCACGATCAGCTCCTGCGCGATGCGCTTGGCGGCATCGGGCGCGGGGCCGGCGGTGTCCTTCTTGACGATCTCCACCGTGCGCCCGGCGATCTTGCCGCCGTGCTCCTTGAGGTACAGCGCCACCCCGGCATCGAACTGCCGGCCGTAGTCGGCATAGGGGCCGGAATAGGTGGCGATCAGCCCGATGCGCAGCGGCTCCGCCGCCTGCGCGGCAGCGCCCATCAGGCCCAGGCAGGCCATGGCGATCGCGCCGAGGGCGCTTCTCTTGGTGACGGTCATCGCAGAAATCCTCGTTAGAACAGCAAACAAAACCTTGGGCGCAGATGACTGCCCAGCAGGCCAAACGTCAGAAGGCCGCGGAGCAGGCCATGCCGGTGGCACTCGCGGAACTGGCTTTGCCAGGCCGCGGAGTGCGCCCCCTTGAGGGGGG
>NZ_LDSL01000087.1 GCF_001476815.1 Pseudacidovorax intermedius
CTCGCGCTGCTGCAGCGCCTGTTGCCTCACCTGGAAACGGCGCTGGCGCTGCACCGGCGCCTGTCGCGCGCGCAGGCACTGGCCGATGCCTCGCTCCAGGTGCTCGAGGGCCTCCCGATCGGCGTCGTGCTGCTGGACGAGCGGGCCGCGGTGCTGCACGCCACGGAACGCGCCCGCCGGCTGGCGGCTGACAGCGGCCTGCTGCAGTTCGGTGCCGGGGATGGGCTGGCCGCCAGCCCGCCGGCCGCCCACGCGCGGCTGCAACGCGCCATGCGGGCAGCCGTGGCCACGGGCAGCGGGCGCAGCGGCGGTGCAGGCACCGGCCTGCGGCTGGAGGGACTGGCCGGCCTGCAGTTGCACCTGCTCGTGGCGCCCCTGCCCGGCTGGCGTTCGCCCTTCGGCGAGCGGACCGCGGCGGCAGTGTTCGTGAGCGCACCCTCGGCGGAACTCGCCGCGCTGGCGCCGGTGCTGCGGGCGCTGTATGGCCTGACCCCGGCCGAGGCCCAGTTGGCCCAGGCGCTGGTCAACGGCCTGTCGCCGCAGGAATACGCCGACGCCGCACGGCTGTCCCTGCACACCGTGCGCGCGCAGTTCAAGGCCGCCGCGGCCAAGGTGGGCGTGCGGCGTCAGGCCGACTTCGTGCGCGTGCTGCTGACCGGGCCGGCCTTGTTGGGCCGGCTGGCGGCCGGATATCGCACGGACGACGACGGGCGGGCCCGCGACGCCTGAGGCCTGGCCCGGCGTTTGCTTCAGAGGCCGAAAACGATCAAAAATTTTCTCATCGCGCACCAACCGTGTAAATTCGCTTTCACTCCCGCGCCAAAACCGTGCAGTCCGTCACCCGCCCGTCATCACCGCCACCCGAAATCGGCAGTCACTCCGTCGCCCAGCGCATCGCGCAGGCGCGGCCGCAGCTGTCGCGCCTGCACCGGCAGGTGGCGGACGTGGTGCTGGCCCAGCCGCTGCAGGTGGCCACGCTGTCCATCGACGAGCTGGCGGCGCGCGCCGGCGTGTCGATCGCCACGGCCAACCGCTTCGCCCGGGCGCTGGGCTTCGACGGCTACCCGGCCTTCCGGGGAGAGCTGGTGCGCGGCTTCGAGGCCCTGCTGGCGCCGGTGGAGCAGTTGCGCAGCCAGGTCGAGTCCGGCCCGGCCAGCGCGGCGGACGTGTTCGCCAGCGCGCTGGAGGAATGCCGCCACAACATCGAGGCCACGCGGCAGTCGCTGTCGGCCGGAGCCTGCGAGGCCGCCGTGCGCCTGCTGCGCGAGGCCCGCACCGTCTACATCGCCGGCTACGGCGCCAGCGCCTGGCTGGGCGGGCTGCTGCAGCACGGGCTGGAAACCTACGGCGCCGACGCGCGCCTGCTCGCCAGCACGGCCGGCGCCACCCACGGCGCCCGGGCTCTGGCCCGCAGCGGGCCGCAGGACGTGGTGGTGGCCATCAGTTTTCCGCGCTACCTGGCCGACACCCTCGCCCTGGCCGAACAGGCGCGCGCCCGCCGCGTGCCGGTGCTCGCGATCACCGACCACGGCGCCTCGCCGCTCGCGCCGCTGGCCGACGTGGCACTGTTCGCCCAGGCCCGCAGCCGCTTCAGCCCCAACTGCGAAAGCAGCGTGCTGGCGCTGATCGAGGCCCTGGTCGGCGCCCTGTCGCTGCAGACCCACCAGGCGCTGCAGGCCGTGCGCGGCACCACCGAGGTGATCGCCCCGTGGGTCTGGAACACCCGAACCGGCCGCCGCGGCGTCGACCCCCAGGACCTTTTTTCCGCATGACGACCCTGCTTCCCGCCCTCGCCCTCCACGGCGGCGCCGGCACCATCACGGCCGCCAGCCTGAGTGCCGACGATGCCCGCCGCTACCACCAGGCGCTGCACGACATCGCCGCCGCCGCCCAGGCCCTGCTGCTGGAAGGTGGCAGCGCGCTCGACGCCGTCTGCCTGGCCGTGCAGATGCTGGAGGACTGCCCGCTCTTCAACGCCGGCCACGGTGCCGTGTTCACCCACGCCGGCACGCACGAGCTGGACGCCGCCGTGATGGACGGCCGCGACCTGCGCGCCGGCGCCATCGCCGGCGTGAGCCGCCTGCGCAACCCGGTGCACGCCGCCCGCGCGGTGATGGACGATGGCGCCCACGTGCTGCTGGCCGGCGCCGGGGCCGAGGCCTTCGCGCAGGAGCGCGGCCTGGCCTTCGTCGACCCGACGTACTTCTCCACGCCCATGCGCCGCGAGCAGCTGGAACGCGTGCGCGCCGCCGGCCGCGTGGTGCTGGACCACGACGGCGCCGCGGCCGTGGCCGCCGATGCCGCCCGCACGCCGCTGGACGAGGACCGCAAGATGGGCACCGTCGGCGCCGTCGCCGTCGACCGCCACGGCCACCTGGCCGCCGCCACCTCCACCGGCGGCATGACCAACAAGCGCGTCGGCCGCATCGGCGATTCGCCGCTGATCGGCGCCGGCACCTATGCCGACGACCGCTGGGCCGCCATCTCCTGCACCGGCAGCGGCGAGATGTTCATCCGCGCCGCGGCCGCCTACGACGTCTGCGCGCGCATGCGCTATGCCGGCCAGTCGCTCGCCGAGGCGACCGACGCCGTGGTCCACCAGAGCCTGCCCGCCATCGGCGGCACCGGCGGGCTGATCGCGGTGGACCGTCATGGAAACCTCGCCCTGCCCTTCAACACCGAGGGCATGTACCGTGCCCACGTGCGCGGCGCCGAAGCGCCCGTCACCGCCATCCACCGCTGAGTTCCCCATGAGCACTGCCATTGCCGAGGCCCCGGCCGCGACCCGCGCGGGCGCCTCCCTTCCCGAAGGCCGCGTGCTGCAGGTCGAGGACCTGAGCGTGCGCTTCGCCACGCGCGAGCGCACCGTCGACGCGGTCAAGCACCTGGGCTTCCACGTGGACCGGGGCGAGACGCTGGCCATCGTGGGCGAGTCGGGCTCGGGCAAATCCGTCACTTCGCTGGCCCTGATGCGGCTGGTGGACTACGGCGGCGGCCGCATCCTGAACGGCCGCATGGCCCTGCGCCGGCGCAACGGCGAGGTGCTGGACCTGGCGCAGGCCTCGCAGGCGACGATGCGCGGCATCCGCGGCGCGGACGTGGCCATGATCTTCCAGGAGCCGATGACCTCGCTCAACCCCGTCTTCACGGCTGGAGACCAGATTGCCGAGGCCATCGCCATCCACCAGGGCAAGAGCCAGGCGGCCGCCCGCGCCGAGGCGCTGCGCATGCTGGAGCTGGTGCGCATCCCCGAGGCGCGCGAGGTGCTGCGCCGCTACCCGCACCAGCTGTCGGGCGGCATGCGCCAGCGCGTGATGATCGCCATGGCGCTGTCGTGCAAGCCGCAGCTGCTGATCGCCGACGAGCCGACCACCGCGCTGGACGTGACCATCCAGGCGCAGATCCTGGCGCTCATCGCCGAACTGCAGCGCGAGATGCAGATGGGCGTGGTCTTCATCACCCACGACATGGGCGTCGTGGCCGAGGTGGCCGACCGCGTGCTGGTGATGTACCGCGGCGACAAGGTGGAAGAAGGTCCGGCGGCGCAGCTCTTCGCGGCGCCGGCCCATCCCTACACCCGCGCCCTGCTGTCGGCCGTGCCGCGCCTGGGCGCCATGCGCGGCACCGAGCGGCCCGCGCCCTTCGAGCTGCTGCGCGTGGATGCGGCGGACGAGGCCGTCTCGCCCCGGCCCGAGCACGACACCGTGCGCCACGACGCCGAGCCCATCCTGCAGGTGCGCGACCTGGTCACGCGCTTCCCGCTGCGCGGCGGCTGGCTGCAGCGCGTGACGCGCGAGGTGCATGCCGTCGAGAAGGTCAGCTTCGACCTGCGCGCCGGCGAGACGCTGGCGCTGGTGGGCGAATCGGGCTGCGGCAAGAGCACCACCGGCCGCTCGCTGCTGCGCCTGGTCGAGAGCCAGCGCGGCAGCATCCGCTTCGACGGCCGCAACGTGCTGGCGCTCGACACGGCCGAGGTGCAGGCGCTGCGGCGCGACATCCAGTTCATCTTCCAGGACCCGTATGCCTCGCTCGATCCGCGGCTGACGGTGGGCTTCTCGATCATGGAGCCGCTGCTGGTGCACGGCCTGGCCACCAGGGCCGAGGCGCAGGCGCGCGTAGGGGCGCTGCTCACCCGCGTGGGCCTGGCGCCCGAGCATGCGCAGCGCTATCCGCACGAGTTCTCCGGCGGCCAGCGCCAGCGCATCGCCATCGCGCGCGCGCTCGCACTGCGGCCCAAGGTGGTGGTGGCGGACGAGGCGGTGTCGGCGCTGGACGTGTCGATCCAGGCGCAGATCGTCAACCTCATGCTCGAGCTGCAGCGCGAGATGGGCATGGCCTACCTGTTCATCTCGCACGACATGGCGGTGGTGGAGCGCATCGCCCACCGCGTGGCCGTGATGTACCTGGGCCGCATCGTCGAGATCGGTCCGCGCCGCGCCATCTTCGAGAACCCGCAGCATCCCTACACCCGCAAGCTGATGAGCGCGGTGCCGGTGGCCGACCCGTCGCGCCGCCACCAGCCGCGCGCGCTGCTGCAGGGCGAGATCCCGAGCCCGATCTTCCCGGCGGGCCACGAGCCCGACGTGCCGCCCCTGGTGCAGGTCGGACCGGACCATTTCGTGGCGCCGCAGGGCTGAAGGCCCTATCGTCCGTTTCCTTTTCCCTTTCGTCTTTCTTTCTTCAAGGAGCTTCGCATGCAACAACAGCGACCCCACCGCATCGCCGCCGCCCTGGCCCTGGCCTCGCTGGCCGGCCTGGCCGCGTCGTCTGCCCATGCCGCCGGCGACATCGTCGTCGCGGTGCAGTCCGGCTTCACCACCACCGATCCCTACGACGCCAACGACACGCTGTCGCAGGCCGTGGCCAAGTCCTTCTACCAGGGCCTGTTCGGCTTCGACAAGGACATGAAGATGCAGCCGGTGCTGGCCACCGGCTACACCGTCAGCAAGGACGGCCTGGTCTACACGGTCAAGCTCAAGAGCGGCATCAAGTTCCACGACGGCACCGACTTCAATGCCGAGGCGGTGAAGGCCACCTTCGACCGCGTGACCAACCCGGACAACAAGCTCAAGCGCTACAACCTGTACAAGAACATCGCCAAGACCGAGGCGGTGGACCCGACGACGGTGCGCTTCACCCTGAAGGAAGCCTTCTCGCCCTTCATCAATTCGCTGGCCCACCCCTCCGCCGTGATCATCTCGCCGGCCGCGCTGGCCAAGTACGGCAACAAGGGCATCGCGCAGAACCCGGTGGGCACCGGCCCCTTCAAGTTCGTGGAATGGCGCCCGGCCGACTACCTGAAGGTGACCAAGTTCGACGGCTACTGGCGCAAGGGCTATCCGAAGGTGGACTCGATCACCTGGCGCCCGGTGATCGACAACAACACCCGCGCGGCCATGATGCAGACCAACGAGGCGCACTTCGCCTTCCCGATGCCGCCCGAGGCCGTGGCCGCGCTGCAGGCCAAGCCCAGCCTGGAAGTGACGATCGCGCCGTCGATCATCCAGCGCTACATCTCGATGAACACGACGCAGAAGCCCTTCGACAACCCGAAGGTGCGCGAGGCGATCAACTACGCGATCAACAAGGAAGCCCTCGTCAAGGTGGCCTTCTCGGGCTATGCGATCCCGGCCGAGGGCGTGCTGCCCAAGGGCGTGCAGTACAACACCAAGCTGGGCCCCTGGCCCTACGACCCGAAGAAGGCCCGTGAGCTGCTGAAGGAGGCCGGCTATCCCAACGGCTTCGAGAGCACGCTGTGGAGCGCCTACAACTACAGCACGGCGCAGAAGGTGATCCAGTTCGTGCAGCAGCAGCTGGCGCAGGTGGGCATCAAGGTGCAGGTGCAGGCGCTCGAGGCCGGCCAGCGCGTGGAACGCGTCGAGAGCGCGCAGGACCCGGCCACCGCGCCGGTGCGCATGTACTACGTGGGCTGGTCCTCGTCGACCGGCGAGGCCGACTGGGCGCTGCGTCCGCTGCTGGCGTCGGAGTCCTTCCCGCCCAAGCTGTTCAACACGGCCTACTACAAGAACGAGCAGGTGGACGGCGACATCCAGAAGGCGCTGGTCACCACCGACAGTGCCGAGAAGACCAAGCTCTATGCCGACGCGCAGCAGCGCATCTGGAAGGACGCGCCCTGGGCCTTCCTGGTGACGGAGCAGCTGGTGTCGGTGCGCGCGCGCAACCTGGCGGGCTTCTACATGATCCCGGACGGCAGCTTCAACTTCGACGAGGTCGAACTCAAGTAAGCCTCACGCCATCCGGCTCCGAGCCCCTCTCCCCTCGCGGGAGAGGGGTTGGGGAGAGGGGGCGTGCACCGCACCACGGCTGCTTGTCCCGCCACCGCCGCTGCCCCCTCTCCCCGGCCCTCTCCCACGAGGGGAGAGGGAGCGAAGCGGCTTGAACCGCGTACGCCGTCATGCAAGCCGACGCGGCCCGCTCCACCCATGTCTGAGCCTGCACCGCGCTCCCCGCCCGAGCCACCTGTTTCCCCATGCTCCATTACGTCGTCCGCCGCCTGTTCGGCCTCGTTCCCACGCTGCTGATCGTGGCCGTGCTGGTCTTCCTGTTCGTGCACCTGCTGCCCGGCGATCCGGCACGGATGGCCGCGGGCGTCGATGCCAGCCCGGAAACGGTGGAGCTGGTGCGCCAGGACCTGGGCCTGGACAAGCCCCTGCCGCAGCAGTTCCTGGCCTTCTTCAACCGCCTGCTGCACGGCGACCTGGGCACCTCGCTGCGCACCAAGCGGCCGGTGTCGGAAGAGATCGGCGCGCGCTTCATGCCCACCTTCTGGCTCACGGTCACGAGCATGGTCTGGGCCACGCTTTTCGGCATGGCCATCGGCATCGCCTCGGCCGTGTGGCGCAACCAGTGGCCCGACAGGCTGGGCATGGCGCTGGCCGTCTCGGGCATCTCCTTTCCGGCCTTCGCGCTGGGCATGCTGCTGATGCAGGTGTTCTCGGTGCAGCTGGGCTGGCTGCCCACGGTGGGCGCCGAGTCGTGGCGCCACTACATCCTGCCCTCGCTGACGCTGGGCGCGGCCGTGGCGGCCGTGATGGCCCGCTTCACCCGCGCCTCCTTCATCGAGGTGATCGGCGAGGACTTCGTGCGCACCGCGCGCGCCAAGGGCGTGCCGGAGTCGTGGATCCTGTTCAAGCACTGCCTGCGCAATGCGCTGATCCCGGTCGTCACCATGATGGGCCTGCAGTTCGGCTTCCTGTTGGGCGGCTCCATCGTGGTGGAGGCCGTCTTCAACTGGCCCGGCCTCGGCCGGCTCCTGGTGGACGCGGTGGACATGCGCGACTACCCGGTGATCCAGGCGCTGGTGCTGCTGTTCTCGCTGGAGTTCATCCTCATCAACCTGGTGGTGGACGTGCTCTACGGCCTCATCAACCCGGCCATCCGCTTCGGCAAGTAAGGCCGCGGCACTGCAGGCTCCGATTTCCATGCCGACTTCCTCTTCCCTTCCCGCTTCCGATTCCGCCGCCGCTGCGGCTGCCGGCACGGGCGCGCCGCTCGCGGTGCGCTCGCCCTGGTCCGAGTTCTGGCGCAAGTTCAGGCGCCAGCCCATGGCGCTGGCCGCCCTGGCCTTCATCGTGCTGCTGGTGCTGGTGGCCGTGCTGGCGCCGTGGATCACGCCCTACGACGCCGAGAACTTCTTCGATTACGACCGGCTCAACACGCCGCCCTCGGCCGCGCACTGGTTCGGCGTCGACCCGCTGGGCCGCGACATCTTCAGCCGCATCCTGATGGGCGCGCGCATCTCGCTGGCCACCGGCTTCGTCTCCGTGGTGCTGGGCGCCGTGGTGGGCACAGCGCTGGGCCTGGTGGCGGGCTTCTACGGCGGCTGGTGGGACCGGCTCATCATGCGCATGTGCGACGTGCTGTTCGCCTTCCCGGGCATCCTGCTGGCCATCGCGGTGGTCGCCATCCTGGGCAGCAGCATGACCAACGTCGTCGTGGCGGTGTCGGTGTTCAGCGTGCCGGCCTTCGCGCGCCTGGTGCGCGGCAACACGCTGGCGCTGAAGAACCTGACCTACATCGAGGCCACGCGCAGCATCGGCGCGGGCGACCTCACCATCCTGCTGCGCCACATCCTGCCGGGCACGCTGTCGGCCATCGTCGTGTACTTCACCATGCGCATGGGCACCTCGATCATCACGGCCGCCAGCCTGTCCTTCCTGGGCATGGGCGCGCAGCCGCCCACGCCGGAGTGGGGCGCGATGCTCAACGAGGCACGGGCCGACATGGTCAATGCGCCGCACGTCGCGCTGTTCCCGTCGCTGGCCATCTTCTTCACGGTGCTGGCCTTCAACATGCTGGGCGACGGCCTGCGCGACGCGCTGGATCCGAAGATCGACCGGCTGTGAGCGACCGTCCGGCCGTGACCGAGGATGCAGGCGCTGACGGATGCGTCGGCGCCGCAGGCCCCCTGGCACGCGGCCCGACCTTGCCGCACATCGGCCATCTGCCCGCGGGGCCGCGCAACGCCATCACCGACGTCGCGGGCGTCACCGTCGGCCATGCCACGCTGGACCGCCCGGAGGAGGACGTGCACACCGGCGTCACCGTCGTGCGCCCGCATGCCGGCAGTCCCTACCTGCAGCGCGTGCCCGCCGGCGTGGCGGTGCTCAACGGCTTCGGCAAGAGCCTGGGCCTGATGCAGGTGGAAGAGCTGGGCGTGCTGGAGTCCCCCATCGCGCTGACCTCCACCTTCGCCGTGCCCGCCGTGGCCGAGGCGCAGATGCGCCAGTGCGTCGCCGCGCATCCGGAATGCGGCCGTGGCTGGCCCACGGTCAACCCGCTGGTGCTGGAGTGCAACGACGGCTTTCTGAGCGACCAGCAGCGCTTTGCGGTGCGCGAGGCGGACTACCTGGCCGCCTGGCAGGCGGCCGATGCCGGCTTCGCGCTGGGCGCGGTCGGCGCGGGGCGGGGCATGTCCTGTCACGGCCTCAAGGGCGGCATCGGCACCGCCTCGCGACGCATCGCGGTCGACGGCGGCGCTGAGCCCGCCTGGACCGTCGGCGCCCTGGTGCTGACCAACCAGGGCCGGCCCGAGCAGCTGCAGGTGGCCGGCCGGCCCGTCGGCGCCTGGCTGCATCAGGCCGGCCGCACCGCGGCGGCGACGGCGCCCGAGCGCGGCTCGATCATCATGCTGCTGGCCACCGATGCCCCGCTTGACGCGCGCCAGCTGCGCCGCCTGGCGCTTCGCGCCGGTGCCGGGCTGGCCCGCACCGGCTCGGTCTTCGGCCATGGCAGCGGCGACATCGCGCTGGCCTTCTCGACCGCCTACACGCTGCCGCAACTCGCCACCGAGCCGATGCCGGCCGTGGCGCTGCTGCACGATGCGCGGCTCGACCCCTTCTTCCAGGCCGCGGCCGACAGCGTGGAGCAGGCGATCCTGTCCGCGCTGTGGCATGCGCCCACGCTGCGTGGCCGCGCGGGCCACGTGCGCCACGGCCTGTGCGAACTGCTCGCCGAATGGCCGGCGGATGCGTTCACGCGCGCGCTGCTGCCGGTGATGGCATGACGCAGTCATCCGCGCTTTCCTCGTCCAGACACTGCTTCATCGCCTGGCCCACCCGTCACGCGACGGCCCCGAATCCATGACCCACACCATCCTCATCTCCGTCGACATCGAAGGCGTCGCCGGCGTCTTTCATCCCGAGCAGACGCGTCCCGGCAACGGCGAATACGAACGCGCCCGGCTGTGGATGACCGAGGAGGCCAATGCCGCCATCGCCGGCGCCTTCGACGGCGGCGCACGCGAGGTCGTGGTCAACGACTCGCACGGCAGCTTCCGCAACATGCCTGCGGCGAAGCTGGACGCCCGCGCCCGCATCGTGCAGGGCAAGCCGCGCTACCTGAGCATGGTGGCCGGTGTGGAGCGGCCCGGCATGGTGGGCGTGTGCATGGTGGGCTACCACGCCCGCGCGCATGCGCCCGGCATCCTCGCGCACACCATCAACAGCGGCGCCTTCGCCGGCATCCGCATCGGCGACGAATGGCAGAGCGAGGCGACGCTCTACGGCGCGCTGGCCGGCGAATACGGCGTGCCGGTGCTGATGGCCAGCGGCGACGATGCCTTCATCGCCGAAACGGCCCCGCGGCTGCCGGGCACGGTCTTCGTGCAGACCAAGGAGGCGACCGGCATGCACAGCGGCGTCTCGCTCTCGCCCGAGGCCGCCTGCGCGGCCATCCGCGAAGGGGTGGCACACGCGGTGGCGCAGGCGGCCGACCGTCGCCCCGCGCCGCTGCGCATTTCCGGCCCGCTGCAGGTGGAGCTGCACACCCAGACGCCCGCCCACGCCGACCTGTTCTGCCAGTGGCCGAGCTTCGAGCGGGTGGAAGGCACGGTGCTGCGCTTCGACGCCCCGACCATGGAGGCGGCGGTGCGCATGCTCAACTGCTGCTCGGCGATGGCGATGATGCTGCGCTGAGGCCCGGCGCCATCCTGCACAGGGGCAGCGAGGGGTCGCGGTAGCCGGTCACTCGAAGCGGATTCCGCTGGTGCGCAGCGTCTCGCCGAAAGCGTCGTACTGCACGCGGAAGAAGCGGGCGAACTCCTCAGGCGACATGCCGTGCCCATCGAAGGCCTGTTCCGCCAACTGGGCGCGCACGCCGGACTGGGCCAGCGTGCGCTGCAGCGCCTCGGACAGGCGCTGCGTGAGCGCGGGCGGCAGCCCCGGCGGCCCGAAGAAGCCGGCCCAGGGTGTGATGGTGAGCTTGCCCAGGCCCAACTCGGTGGCCGTGGGCACCTGGGGCAGCAGCTCGCTGCGCTTGGGCAGCAGTGTGACGAGCGCGCGGATGCGGCCGTCCTTGACGAAGCCGGGCGCCAGCGTGCCGGTGGTGAACATCATCTGCACCTGACCGCCCAGCAGGTCGGTCATGGCCTGCGAGTCGCCCTTGTAGCGGGCATTGACCACCGGCCGCTTGCCCAGCAGCTGCAGCATGGCCAGCTCCGAGGCGCTGTTGCTGGAGGCGGAGTTGTAGGGCGCGCCCTTGCCGCTGTCGATCCAGGCCAGCAGCTCGTCCACGCTGCGCACCGGCAGGCGCGCGGGCACCACCAGGAACATCGAGAACTGCCCGGCCGAGCTGATGGGCGTGAAGGCCTTGAAGGGGTCGTAGGGCGGCTTGGGCCGCACGGTGGGCGCGGCCACCATCGAAGTGTTGGTGCCCATGAGCAGCGTGTAGCCATCGGGCGCCGCGGCCGAGACGGCCTGCGCGGCGATCACGCCATCGGCACCGGGGCGGTTGTCCACCACCACCTGCTGGCCCAGTTCGCGGCCCAGACCCTCCGCGATCACGCGGGTGAGCGAATCGGCCCCGCCGCCCGGCGAGAAGCCGACCAGCAGCCGCACCGGGCGGTTGGGGTAGCCGTCGGTGGCGGCATGGGTGGCGGTGGTGCCCAGGGACAGCGCGGCCAGCGCGCTGCCTGCGCCCAGCAAGGTTCTGCGTCGCATCGTCGATTCCTTTCGTCGTCAAAAGGCGCGCACAGGCGCCCCGGCTGCCTTCGACCGGCAGCCTGAAACAGGGAAACAGAGAAGAAGGAAGGCCGCCGGGCCTCAGCCGCCGGGCTCGACGGGCGCCTCGCTGCGCACCATCACCGCGCCCTTCGGCAGCGGGCCCACCATGCGGCGGTACTGCTGCAGCCAGCCGCGGTCGTACTGCGGCGGCGGTGCCTGCCAGCTGTCTCGCCGCTGCTGGAGTTCGGCGTCGCTCAGGTCCACCGCCAGCAGCCGCTCGTCCAGGTCGATGGTGACGAGATCGCCGTCGCGCACCAGGCCCAGGGGCCCCCCGAGCGCCGCCTCGGGTGCCACCTCGGCCACGACCAGGCCCTTGCACACCAAGCCCGAGAGGTGCCCGTCGGTCAGCAGCGCCACCTGGTCGCCCAGGCCGGCGCCGTCGATGGCGAAGACCACGCGCGAGGCGCCGCCGCCCATGGCCGGCCCGCCGCGCACGCCGGCGCCACGCATCACCACCACCTGGCCCGGCTGGATGCGGCCATCGCGCAGCGCGGCAATGGCTTCGTCGCTGCTCCAGAAGCACAGCGCCGGGCCGGTGAAGCGCCGCACCTTGCGCTCGCCGATGCCGGCCTTGATGAGGCCCGATTCCGGCGCCAGGTTGCCGCGCAGCAGCACGATGGCCGGATGGGTCGAGACGGGCCGGCCGATGGGCCGGATCACCTCGGCGTCGGCCACCTCGGCATGGCGCAGGTTGTCGGCCACGGTGGCACCGGTGACGGTGGGCGCGCCCAGGTCCAGCAGCGGGGCCAGCTGCTTCATCAGCGCCCGGCAGCCACCCGCGGCCTCGAAGGCCTCGATGGTCTGCTCGCCCACCGGGCGCACGCCGGCCAGCACCGGCGTCGTCGGGCCGAGCTGGTCGAACAGGCCGTACACGTCCACGCCGCAGTCGCCTTCGGTCGCGACCGCCTGCAGATGCTTGGCGCAGTTGAGCGAGCCACCGACCGCCAGCACGGCGCGCACCGCGTTGGCAAAGGCGCCCGGCACCAGGATGTCGCGGGGCTTGAGGTCGTCCCACACCATGTGGACGATGCGGGTGCCGGCGGCGCGCACGTCGGCCATCATCTTGTCGCCCAGCGCCGCCACCGGCGCGCTGCCCGGCAGCGCCATGCCCAGCGCCTCGCAGACGATGTGCATGGAATTGGCCGTGCCCATGCCCGAGCACACGCCGGGACCGCGGATGGCCTCACGGCTCATGCCGACCAGGTCGTCGACAGGCAGCTTGCCGGTCACGGCATGCATGGCACCGATGAACACGTCCTCAATGTCGACATGCCGGCCCTGCCATTCGCCGCTGGGCTGGTAGCCGCAGGGCACCATCAGCGTCGGGATGTTCAGCCGCGCAGCCGCCATCAGCTGGCCGGGCACCGTCTTGTCGCAGGAGGTCAGGCAGACCATGCCGTCGAGCTGCGCGCCCTCCACCGCCACCTCGATGTCGTTGGTCACCAGGTCGCGTGCGGCCAGCATGTAGGCGCCGCGGGCACCGGCGCCGGTGATGAAGTCGCTGGGCGCGGCGGTGCGGATCTCGAAGGGCACGCCGCCAGCGGCGCGGATCGCGTCCTTCAGCACCTGGGCCACGCGGTCCAGGTGGCTGAAGCAGGCGGCCAGCTCGGAGGAGCTGTTGACCACCGCGATCTTGGGCTTCTCGCAGTCGGCCTCGGGAATGCCCAGGGCGCGCCAGTGCGCGTTGCGCACCGACCAGAGGTAGGAGCCGCGCGGGAAGTTGCTGCGCAGCGGGCGTCGTCGTTCGGTCATGCCGGTTTGTCTCCATCGTGCGCGGCGCGTGGCCGCTTGAACACTTCCACCGTGCCGCGGTCGGCATCGACGCGGACGCGGTCGCCGGTCTCGATGCAGGCCAGCGGATCGCGGTCGAAGTCGGTGAGCGTGGGCGCGTGGGTGACCACCGCGCCCAGCGCCATCTTGGTGGTCATCTCGTTGAACAGGAAGGCCGCGGGCGCCGCCTTCAGCAGCCGCGCCGTGTGGAACATGGCGGACCAGCCCGAGGAGCCCTTGGCGCCCGGGAACACCAGCACCTTGCCGGCGAAGCTCTGGCCGCGCAGCGCATGGCCGATCTCGATGACGGTGCCGGTGCGCGGATCGATGCCGCCCCAGCCGGAGATGCGATCGTGCGTGACCAGTGCCTCGGCCTCGACCACGCCCCCGACCACCTTGCGGCCGTGCAGCACGAGGTCGGGCGCCGGGTCGGCCGTGGCGCCGTGGGCCGGAGCGTAGGACAGATCAGGACGGGCGCTCATTGCAGACCGCCTTGCCAGCGGCCGGTGCACGCCGCTTCGATGCATTCCGCTGTACTGCCGAACCAGGCCTGCACGCCCAGGATGGCCGGCAGGTAGTGCGCCTGCTTGGCCGAATCCAGCGCCACGGCCCGCGTGCCGGGCGGCACGGCGCGGCTCATGGCCGAGCAGCTGTCGGTCATCAGCACGCCGCCCGCCGCTTCGATGATGCGGGTGTGGCCGCTGCGGTCGGCCAGCGCCTTGATGGCGCGCGGCGTGAAGATCCACAGCTGCACATCGGGATGCAGGCGCCGGCCATCCAGCAGCTGCGCCGCTTCCCAGATCTGCTCGATGGTGTAGTGCGGGCAGCCCAGCATCACGTACTGGATCTCGGCCTCGCGGGCCGTGGTGTTGAGCCGCTCGTAGGCAGCCCGGCGTTCGGCCGGGCCATAGCGCAGGACCTCCATGGGCTTCCTGCCGCCCAGCGCATGTTCCAGCGTCGGCGCCTCGGGCGTGATGCCCACCAGGTGGAACAGCTCCACGCCGCCGGAAGAAGCCGCCGCCGCGCCGAAGTGCTTGAGCCGAGGCAGGTTGGGCGCACGGCCGAAGCCCTCGTGCCGGTGCACCACGGGCACGCCGCTTTGCACCTGCTCGCCGATGAAGTAGCCGAGCAGGCCCCAGTCCTGCACCGATTCGACCTCCACCTCCAGCTCGACGAGGTGGGTGGCATGGCGGTTCTCGTCGCGGTGGTAGCCCCAGTCGGGGATGCGCGCGGTGAGCATGGCCGCGCCGCAGCTCTCGCGGCCTTCGGTGTTGGTGCGCCCGCCCAGCACCGAGTTGCAGTAGACGACCGCCGACGATTCCATCCATGCGCAGTGCTCGCCGCGGGTGGGCACATTGCCCACCTGGTAGGGCGTGCAGGTGTTCATGATCTGCGCGCCCAGGCCAGCGGCATGGCGCTCGCTGCGTTCGTAGAACTGCAGGGTCTGCGTGTCGATGCCCATGCGCTCGGGCTGGCCGGGGTCGAAGCCCAGCTGCAGGTGGCTGGTGAAGACCTTGAACTTCGGGATCGGCACCACCTCCTGGCTGTCCAGGCTGAATTCGGAGAACACCGCGTCCATGCCGCCGCGGGTCTGCGCGAAATCGCGCTGGAAGGGCGTGGTGGAGGTGATGGTGGCGCAGACGTTGCGCGTCTCCACCAGGCGCTCGGCGCCCAGCGCCTCGCCGTAGCGCACCAGCAGGTCCATGGCCTTCTGCACGGCCGGGCCGTCGCGGCCGTCGTACATGGCCTTCTCTTCGTCGCTCAGGTGCATGGGGCGGGTCCTTGTCTCTGTTCTTCTGTCGTTGTGAAGTCGTGGGGCGTGCAGGCCGTCAGGGCGGCGACGCAGCGTCCGCCTCCAGCGGCAGCCGTCCGCCGATCTCGCCGGCGATCTGACGGGCCAGCTCGCGCAGGCGCGGGCCGACCTCTTCGCGCAGACGCTCCTCCGTGAAGACGAAGGCGGCGCCGCCGGCGTTGAGCGCCATCACCTCCTCGCCCGGCCCGATGAGCGGCACCGAGACGGAATTGATCTCGCGGTGGAACTCACCCAGCGACAGCGTCCAGCCGGTGCGCGAAGCCTGCGCCAGCGCACGCTGCAGCGGCTGGGCGATGGCATCCCACTCGGGGCCGCGCAGCAGCCGCATCGAGTCGATCAGCTGTTCGCGCGCCGCCGGTGCCAGCGCGGCCAGGTAGGCGCGGCCCAGGGCCGAGTTGGGCAGCGGCGCACGCGAGCCCACGTCCAGCCGCGGCGAGAGCATGGACGAGCGCGGCCGGCAGGCCTCGATCAGCACCATCTCCATGCCATCGCGCACGGCCAGGTAGACCGAGGCCCCGCCCTCTTCCGCCAGCGCCTGCATGTGCGGCCGGGCCACGGCGCGCACGTCCAGGCTGCCGAGGAAGACGCGCGCCAGCGACACCACGCCCGGGCCCAGCATGAAGCGGTCGGCCACGGCAGCCGGCTTGAGCATGCCGTTGGCCAGCAGCGTGGCCACCAGCCGGTTGACGGTCGGCCGTGGGATGCCGGTGATGCGCGCCATCTCGGCATGGCCGAGCATGGGCCGGTCTTCGCTGAAGCAGCGCAGCAGCGAGAGACCGCGTTCCAGCGCGCTGACGGTGTCGCCGCGCTCGGCGCGCAGGTCGGAGGAATCGGGCACGGCGGCCTTGTCGGAGGGCGTCATGGGCAGGGATGCGGATGCGGCTGAGTAGGACCGGCCACTGTAGATCGTCATGCGCGCGCCACGCCGGTGGTCAGGCCGTGGTGGCGGTCTCGCCGTCCGGGGTCGCCGCGCGGCCGGACGCGCCGGGCCGCAGGTAGACGCCCTGCGCGATCAGTGCCGACTGCAGGGCGCCGATGTCCACGTCGCGCGGCGCGATGCCGCCGCGCGAGGCCAGCGCCGCCGCCACGCCCGCGGCCTGGCCGGTGATCCAGCACTGTGGGATCTCGCGCATGAAGCCGTGCGAGTTGCGGTCGCAGGAGATGTGGCGCCCGCAGGCCAGCAGCCCGTCCAGCGATTGCGGCACCAGTGCGCCGTAGGGGATGGAGATGTTGGGGAACTTGGGCGAGACCGCGGGCGACACGCCGATCTCGTCCGCCAGCGGCACGCCGTCCGGCCACTGGCTGCGCAGCACGGCGCCGGTGCCCACCAGCCGGCGCGCATGGCGCACGCCGATCTGCGGCGCGCTCAGCATCAGGAAGGCATTCTCGAAGCCCGGTGCATGGGCGCGGAAGAAGTCCAGGTGCGCGGCCATGGCGCGGTGCGAGCGCACTTCCACCGCGGTGAGGTCGTCCACGTCCAGTGCCGAGTAGCCGGTCTGCCGCGGGCCCATGAAGAGCGCGATGTCGTCGCGCCAGGAGACGAAGGGCCGCTCGAACAGGCCGATGGCCTCGCGCCCCTGCGCCATGAACTGCGAGAAGGCCTCGGGCTGGCCCGCCTTGAAGTCGATCCAGCGCTTCATGTCCACGCCGCCGAAGAGCCAGGAGGTGTTCATGCAATGGTGCACGTCGGCCTCTTCGATGTCGTTGACGAAGGCGGCACCGGCGCGTGCGAAGAGGTCGCCGTCGCCGGTGGCGTCCACCACCACGTCGGCCATGATGGCCATGCGGCCTTCCTTGCTCTCGAACACCACGCCCCGCACCCGGCCGTCCTGCACGATGGGCACGGCTGCCCAGGAGTGGTAGATGAGCTTGACCTGGCGTTCGAGCACGATCTCCTGGCTCAGCAGCTTGAGCCGCTCCGGGTCCACCGTCGGCGACCAGGTCACGACGCCGTGGTAGGCCGCGGTGCGCTGCGACCAGTGGGCCGCCTTGGCCGGGTCCTGGGAGCCCCAGTCCTCGCGGGCCGGACCGGCCACGGCATCGGCCGGCAGCCGGTCGAACAACTCCTCGGCAAAGCCGCGGATCACCGGCTGGCCTTCCCAGTCGGTCATGCGGTCGATCCAGATGACCAGCCCGCCGGTCGACAGGCCGCCCAGGTGGTTGTAGCGCTCCAGCAGGGCCACGTCGGCGCCCGCGCGCGCCGCCGCCGCTGCAGCGGCCGTGCCCGACGGTCCCCCACCCACCACCAGCACGCCGCAGCGGTGGTAGATGGGCACCCGGCGGCCGGGCTCGTCCCAGACGCCATGGTCGGGCCGGACTACGCGGGCATCGCGGTCGAAGATGTCGGAGCTGAGGATGCGCTCGTCGGAGCGGACGATGGTTTTCATGGCGGCGTCGGTCAAAGTGGATTCATTTTTTGGACATGATGTCCATAAAGTCAATCAAATGACGCCAAATCAAGGGTTAACACGGTCATGAAATGCCGGTTATCGGAAAGATAGTCTGTGCAAAACGGAATCCGGAGACTTCATGCCACCTCGCCTCTTCCTTCCTCGTGCCGTGCGCCGCCGCACGCTGGCCCGCCTGTTGGCCCTCGCGGCTACCGCGCCCGCCCTGGCCTGCCTGGCACCCACCGCGTGGGCGGCCGGCGCCGCCTTCCCGGTCGACGGCAAACCCATCCGCATCGTGGTCGGCTTCACGGCGGGCGGCGGCACCGATGCGCAGGCGCGCATCGTGGCCAAGCACCTGGGCGAGGTGCTCGGCACGCCGGTGCTGGTGGACAACCGCCCCGGCGCCAGCACCATGCTGGCCGCCAGCGAGGTGGCGCGCGCCCTGCCCGACGGGCACACGCTGCTGTACGCGCCCTCCTCCACCATGGCGCAGAACCCCCACACCTTCGCCAAGGTGCCCTACGACCCGTTCAAGGACTTCACGCCCATCTCGCTGGGCGGTCGCGGTCCGCTGGTGCTGTCGATCAGCAGCGGCGTGCCGGTGGCCAACGTGGCCGAGCTGGTCGCCTATGTGAAGGCGCGGCCGGGCCAGACGAGCTACGCCTCCTTCGGCGCGGGTACCTCCTCGCACATCTACGGCGAGGCCTTCGTGCGCAAGGCGGGCATCGACTCCGTCCATGTGCCCTACAAGGGCGGCTCCGACGCCGCCAAGGACCTAATGGCCGGCCGCGTGCCCTTCATGTTCGATTCGGCCTCGTCGGCCGTCATCGCGGCCAGCAGCGGCAAGGTGCGCATCCTGGCCGTGGCGGCGGAGCAGCGCATCCCGGCCCTGCCGGACGTGCCCACGCTGTCGGAGCAGGGCTTCACCGGCCTGGACCTGCCGAGCTGGCTGGGCTTCTACGGCCCGGCGGGCATGGCGGCGCCCACGGTGCAGCGACTCAACGCGGCACTGGCGCAAGTGCTGGCGCTGCCCGAAGTGCGCAAGTTCTACCGCGACGGTGGCTACGAGGCGGGCGCCAACAGCCCCGAGGCCTTTGCGCAACTGACCCGCCGCACCTACGAGCAATGGGGCGCGATGGTGCGACAGGTCGGCCTGCAGGCGGCCCAGTGAGCGCACGCATGCCCTTGCCCATCCGACGCAATCCAAGAGGACCTTCCGTGAGCACGACCCCCAGCCTTTCCTTGTCCCGCCGCCGCGCCCTGACAGGCCTGGCCACCGCGCTGGTGCTCCCGCCCTGGACGGTGGTGCGGGCCGCAACGGCGTCCTTTCCCCAGCCCGGGCGCACCCTGCGCATCGTGCTGGGCCTCGCCGCCGGCGGCGCATCGGACGCGCAGGCCCGCTTCGTCGCCAACCGGCTGCCCGCTGTTCTGGGCATCCCGGTGATCGTCGAGAACCGGCCCGGTGCCAGCTTCATCCTCGCGACCGAGGAGGTGATCCGCGCGGCGCCCGACGGCTACACGCTGATGTACGCGCCCTCGTCCGTGGTGGCGCAGAACCCGCAGACGCTGGCGCAGGTGCGCTACGACCCCTTCAAGGACCTGACACCCATCTCGCTGGGCGCCCGCGGCCCGCTGGTGCTGACGGCCCACAGCAGCCTGCCGGCGCACACCGTGCAGGAACTGGTGGCCTATGTGCGGGCCCATCCGGGCACGGTGAGCTATGCCTCCTTCGGCGCCGGCACCTCGTCTCACATCTATGGCGAGGCCTTCTGCCGCCAGGCCGGGCTGGACGCCGTGCATGTGCCCTACAAGGGCGGTGCCGATGCGGCGCGCGACGTGCTCGCGGGCCGGGTGCAGTTCTATTTCGACGCCGCGCCCAACGCGATCCAGAACAGCGCCACCGGCAAGGTGCGCATGCTGGCGGTCGCCGCGCCCAAGCGCAGTCCGCTGCTGCCCGATGTGCCGACCATGGGCGAGCAGGGCATCACCGGCGTCGACATGCCGAGCTGGCTCGGCTTCTACGGGCCGGCCGGCATGCCGCCTGCGGTGGTCGACACCTTGAGCGCCGCGCTGGCCAAGGTGCTGTCGCAGCCGGAGACGCGCGCCTTCTTCCGCCAGGGCGCGTATGAGGCCGAGGCCTCCAGCCCGCGCGAGCTGGCGGCGCTCACGCGCTCCACCTACGACGCCTGGGGCGGCATCATCCGGCAGCTGGGCCTGGCCGTGCAGCGCTGAGCGCCGCGGGCTCAGACCCCCAGCATCAACCGCATGTTCTGCACCGCCGCCCCGCTCGCACCCTTGCCCAGGTTGTCGAGGCGGGCGATGACGACGGCGTGCCGATGGTCTTCGTTGGGGAAGACGCGGATCTCGAGGTCGTTGGTGTCGTTGAGCGCCTGCGGCTCCAGCTTGCCGTCCTCGGTCGGCGGCAGCACCTTCACGTACTGCTCGGGCGTGTTGCTCTTCGCATAGTGCGCCGCCAGCGCGTCGTGCAGGTCGGCCGCCGTGGGCTTGCCCGGCAGCGCATCCAGATGCAGCGGCAGGTTCACGAGCATGCCCTGGCGGAAGTTGCCGACCGAGGGAATGAACACCGGCCGCGCCGTGAGGCCGGTGCAGGCCATGATCTCGGGAATGTGCTTGTGCTTGAGGCCCAGCGCATAGGTCTCGAAGGCCGGCGCGGTGCCCGCCTCGTAGGCCTCGATCATGGTGCGGCCACCGCCCGAGTAGCCGCTGACCGAGGGCAGCGCGATGGGATGGTCCCTGGGCAGCAGGCCGGCATCGACCAGCGGACGCACGATGGCGATGGCGCCGGTGGCGTAGCAGCCCGGGTTGGCCACACGATCGGCCGCCTTGACGGCGGCGGCATGCCCTTCGGCGAGTTCGGGAAAACCGTAGACCCAGCCCGGCGCCACGCGGTGCGCCGTGGAGGCGTCGATGATGCGCGGCTTGCGGCCACTCAGCCCGTCGATCAGCGCGACCGATTCGCGCGCGGCATCGTCGTGCAGGCACAGGATGACCAGGTCCACGCCGGCCATCAGGTCGCGCTTGGCGGCGGCGTCCTTGCGCAGTTCGGGGGCGATGCTCACGAGCTCGACGCCGGGCATGCCGGCGAGCCGTTCGCGGATCTGAAGGCCGGTGGTGCCGGCCTCGCCGTCGATGAAAACTGTGGTCATGGCGGGATCCTCGATGGGGTGTTCTCCCCATGGGCAGTGGGAAGAGTACGTGATCGCCACAACGGCGCGAGGCCGCCATGACGCGGCGCACCATGATACATTCGCGGGCTGCTCCGCCGCTCCCGGCCGGCCGGCTGGCGTGGCCTGCGGACAACAGCACCTCCCATCCTCCGTTCCGAGAGACTCTTTCCATGAAGATTCACGAGTACCAAGGCAAGGAACTCCTTGCCAAGTTCGGCGTGCCTGTGCCGCGCGGCATTCCGGCGTTCACCGTGCAAGAAGCGGTCGAAGCCGCACAGAAGCTGGGCGGCCCCGTGTGGGTGGTCAAGGCCCAGATCCACGCCGGTGGCCGCGGCAAGGGCGGCGGCGTGAAGGTGGCCAAGTCGATCGAGGACGTGAAGGCCCGTGCCACCGACATCCTGGGCATGCAGCTGGTCACGCACCAGACCGGCGCCGAAGGCCAGAAGGTCCGCCGCCTGTACATCGAAGACGGCGCCGACATCCAGAAGGAGTACTACCTCTCCGCCGTGACCGACCGCGGCACGCAGAAGGTGGCCTTCATCGCCTCCAGCGAAGGCGGCATGGACATCGAGGAAGTGGCGCACAGCACGCCCGAGAAGATCGTCAAGGTCTTCGTCGATCCGCTCACCGGCATGACCGACGCGCTGGCCAAGGAACTGGCCAAGGGCATCCAGCTGCCCGCCGACTCCGAAGCGCAGTTCATCGACGTCTGCAAGAAGCTCTACACCTGCTACATGGAGACGGACGCCTCGCTGGTCGAGATCAACCCGCTCAACCGTGACAGCAAGGGCAACATCATCGCCCTGGACGCCAAGTTCAACTTCGACGCCAACGCGCTGTTCCGCCATCCCGAGATCGTCGCCCTGCGCGACCTCGACGAGGAAGATCCCGCGGAAATCGAGGCTTCCAAGTTCGACCTCGCCTACATCAGCCTGGACGGCAACATCGGCTGCCTGGTCAACGGTGCCGGCCTGGCCATGGCCACCATGGACACCATCAAGCTGTTCGGCGGCGAGCCGGCCAACTTCCTGGACGTGGGCGGCGGCGCCACCCCCGAGAAGGTCACCGAGGCCTTCAAGATCATGCTGAAGAACAAGAACGTGAAGGCCATCCTGGTCAACATCTTCGGCGGCATCATGAAGTGCGACACCATCGCCACCGGCGTGATCACCGCCTGCAAGGCCGTGAACCTGTCCGTGCCGCTGGTCGTGCGCATGAAGGGCACGAACGAAGAGCTGGGCAAGAAGATGCTGGCCGAGTCCGGCCTGCCGATCATCAGCGCAGACACCATGGCAGAAGCGGCCCAGAAGGTCGTGGCGGCCGTCAAGTAAGGAATCACCAGCCATGTCGATCTACATCAACAAGGACACCAAGGTCATCACCCAGGGCATCACGGGCAAGACCGGTCAGTTCCACACCGAGAAGTGCCAGGAATACGCGAACGGCAAGAACGCCTTCGTGGCCGGCGTGAACCCGAAGAAGGCCGGCGAGTCGATCTTCAACATCCCGATCTACGCTTCGGTCAAGGAAGCCGCCACGCAGACCGGCGCCACCGTGTCGGTGATCTACGTGCCGCCGGCGGGCGCGGCCGCCGCCATCTGGGAAGCCGTCGAGGCCGACCTGGACCTGGCCATCTGCATCACCGAAGGCATTCCGGTCAAGGACATGCTGGAAGTGCGCAACAAGATGAAGGCCAAGGAAGCCAAGGGCGGCAAGAAGACGCTGCTGCTGGGCCCCAACTGCCCGGGCCTGATCACGCCCGACGAGATCAAGATCGGCATCATGCCCGGCCACATCCACAAGAAGGGCCGCATCGGCGTGGTCTCGCGCTCCGGCACGCTGACCTATGAAGCCGTGGCGCAGCTGTCCGAGCTGGGCATCGGCCAGTCCTCGGCCGTGGGCATCGGCGGCGACCCGATCAACGGCCTGAAGCACATCGACGTGATGCAGGCCTTCAACGACGATCCGGACACCGACGCCGTCATCATGATCGGCGAGATCGGCGGCCCGGACGAGGCCGAAGCGGCCCAGTGGTGCAAGGCCAACATGAAGAAGCCGGTGGTCGGCTTCATCGCCGGCGTCACCGCCCCTCCCGGCAAGCGCATGGGCCATGCCGGCGCGCTGATCTCGGGCGGCGCCGACACGGCCGATGCCAAGCTCGCCATCATGGAAGAGTGCGGCTTCAAGGTCACGCGCAACCCGTCGGAGATGGGCCGCATCCTCAAGTCGCTGATCTGAGCGGGGGCGGCGCCGTGGCGCCGCGCCCTTCTGTCAGCGTCACCACATAAAAAAAGCCGGAGGGCGCCCATGGTTGTCGGAGACCGGGGCGCCCTTCCTCAATTCATTACACCGTGGAGACTCAATCGTGGAAGCTCTCAGTCATCCTGATCTGTGGCTCGGTCTGCTCAAGATCGTCTGGATCAACATCATTCTTTCGGGCGATAACGCCGTCGTGATCGCGCTGGCGGCCCGTGCGCTGCCGCCCGAGCAGCAGAAGCGGGCCGTGCTCATCGGCTCCGCCGCGGCCGTGGTGCTGCGCATCGTGCTGACCATCGTGGCCGTGAAACTGCTGGCCCTGCCCTACCTGCAGATCATCGGCGGGCTGCTGCTGCTGTGGATCGGCGTGCAGCTGCTCAGCGGCGAGGACGAGAACGAGGAAGGCGGCGAGAAGCCGCACCTGACGCTCGCCAGCGCCGTGCGCACCATCCTGATCGCCGACCTGGTGATGAGCCTGGACAACGTGATCGCCGTCGCCGCGGCCGCCAACGGCAGCATGCTGCTGCTGGTGCTGGGCCTGGCCATCAGCATTCCCTTGGTGATCTTCGGCAGTTCGCTGATGATCAAGCTGATGAACCGCTTCCCCGTCATCATCGTGCTGGGCGCCGCCCTGATCGGCTGGGTGGGCGGCGAGACCATGGCCAGCGACGTGTCGCTGCACGACACCGTGCTCGCCAATCCGTCGCTGCACTACATCGCCGCTGCGCTGGGCGCCGTGGCGGTGGTGGGCATCGGCAAGTTCCTGGCCAGCCGCAACGCGCGCCAGACCGCCTAGTCATTGCACCCCCCTCCCATGGCAACCGCCCCGGCCTCGTTCTCGACCGACCCTGCCGGGCTGCCCTGGGAGTTCGCCGCGCAGACCGACACGGGCCGGCTGCGCCGCAACAACGAGGACTCCATCGCCTTCGACCCGCGCCTGGGCCTGGCGGTGCTGGCCGACGGCATGGGCGGCTATGCCGGCGGCGAGGTGGCCAGCGAGATGGCCGTGGCCCTGGTGCAGGCGACCCTGGGCCGCTGGCTGGCGCAGGCCGGTGCTGCGACGGGTGCACGCGCGGTGATGAAGGCGCTGCAGCAGGGCATCGTCCAGGCCAACCGCGCCGTCTTCAGCGCCAGCAACGTCAACCCGGCGCTGCGCGGCATGGGCACCACGCTGGTCAGCGCGGTGTTCGGGCCGCACGGCGTGGTCATCGGCCACATCGGCGATTCGCGCTGCTATCGCCTGCGCGAGGGCCGGCTGCAGGCCCTGACGCGCGACCATTCCTTCTTGCAGGCCCAGATCGATGCGGGCCTGATGACGCCCGAGGAGGCCCTGGGCTCGCCGCACCGCAACCTGGTGACGCGCGCCCTGGGCATCGGCGCCGAGGTCGAGGTCGACCTGGCGCACGAGGCCGTGCAGCAGGGCGACCTGTACCTGCTGTGCTCGGACGGCCTGACGGACATGATCACCGACGAACAGCTCGAGTCGCTGCTGCGGCACGACATTCCGCTGGCCGACAAGGTGGCGCTGCTGATCACGGTGGCCAACGACAACGGCGGCAAGGACAACGTGTCGGTCATCCTGGCGCGCCCGACCGGCGCACAATGACCGATGGATCCGAGAGAGGGCCGGCCCGACCGGCCGGATTTCGCAGCTGGCGCCCCGCGGGCGCCAAGGACTGAGTGAGGAGTCGGCCATGCCGAAACTGGTGGTTGCCATCGATGGCGTCGTGCTCAAGGAAGTGGCCCTGGTCAAGGAGCGCACCACGCTGGGCCGGCGCCCCTACAACGACATCGTGATCGACAACCTGGCCATCAGCGGCGAGCACGCGGTGCTGCACAAGATCGGCAACAGCGTCTACCTCGAGGACCTGGACAGCACCAACGGCACGTACGTCAACGCGCGGGCCATCCGCAAGCAGGTGCTAGAGCACAACGACGTGATCGAGGTCGGCAAGTACAAGATCCGCTACCTGCAGACGAGCGACGTGGACGACAGCGGCATGATGCGGCTGAGCTCCATCACCGCCCCGCTGGAGTCGCGGCCGATGCCGCTGTCCGTGGGCGAGACCGTGCCGGCGGCACTGGAAGGCGGCAGCAGCACGGCCTGCATCCGCATCCTGACCGGCTCGGCGGCCGGGCACGAGATCGTGCTGCGCAAGGTGGTCACCACCATCGGCAAACCCGGCATGGCGGTGGCCGCCGTCACGCGCCGGCTGCAGGGCTACGTGGTGGCGCCCGTGGACGGCAGCGCCACCCTCAACGGCGAAGTGCTGCAGCCCCGCGCCGTGGCGCTGCACGACGGCGACATCCTGGAGCTGGGCGGCACGCGCATGCAGTTCGTGCTGGGCTGAGGCCCGCGGCCCCTCCTTCCGCTCGCCGGTGCCTCCCGAAGCCGCCTGAACGGCCCCGCCCCTCGGTGCGACGCCAGCGCCTGCTCGACACCCTGCGCGGCCACGGCTGGCGCATCGCCATCACCCTGCTGCCCATCCTGGCCGGCCTGGCCCACACGGCCGGGCTGATGCGCTGGCCCGGCATTGGCCGGCTCGACGTCCAGATCCAGGACGCGCGCCTGCGCCTGCATGCGCCGGGCGGCATCGACCCGCGCATCGTCATCGTGGACGTGGACGAGGCCAGCCTGCGCGCGGTGGGCCAGTGGCCCTGGCGCCGCGACCGGCTGGCGCAGCTGACGCAGGAACTCACCCAGCGCCAGCAGGCCAGCGTCGTCGCCTTCGACATGGTGTTCGCCGAGGCCGACCGCACCGGCGGCGCCGCGCTGCTGCAGGCGCTGGGGCCGGGCCGCTGGCCGGCCGATCCGGCCTTCGATGCCGAACTGGCGCGGCGCGCCGCCACCATCGACCCGGATGCCGAATTCGCCCGTGCCCTGGCTCAGGCGCCGGGCCGGGTGGTGCTGGGCTTCCATTTCGACGCCGGCGGCGCCGTGACCGGCGCGGGCCCCACGAACGCGGGCGCGGCGCCCACGCCATCCAGCAGCGCCGCCGCGCCGGCCCCCGTCTTGCCGCCCAGCGCCCTGCCGGCCGGCGCCGCCGCCGTTCCCGCCTGGCACGGCTTCACCGCCAGCCTGCCCGGCCGCCCGGCCGGCGCGGCCGACGGCTTCATCAACGTGGTGTTCGAGGCCGGCCAGGACGGCGTGATCCGCAGCGTTCCGCTGCTCGCCCGGCTGGAGGGGCCGGGCGCGAGCGGCGGCTACTACCCGTCGCTCGCCCTGGCCACTTGGCGCGCCGCCACCGGCAGCAGCACGCCGCTGCCGTCGCTGGCCGAAACGCCCGGCGGGGGCCTGAGCCTGACGGCGCTGGCCTTCGACGGGCCGGGCGGCGAACTGCGGGTGCCGGTCGGGCCCGACAGCGGCATCGTCGTGCCCTACCGCCGGCCCGCGCCCGGCGACGCGCCGGCCTTCGCCTACCTCTCGGCCCGGGACGTGCTCGAAGGCAAGCTGCCGGCCGGTGCGCTCCAGGGCCGGATCGTGCTCGTCGGCGCCAGCGCGGCCGGCCTGCAGGACCTGCGCGCCACACCCTTCGTGGCCACCATGCCCGGCGTGGAAGTCCATGCTCACGTCATCTCGGGCCTGCTGGACCGCCGACTGCTGCACGTGCCGGACTATGCCCCGGGCTACGAAGTGGCGAGCCTGCTGGCCATGGGCCTGCTGATGGCCGTCGGCGCCGCCTGGTGGTCGGCCCCGGCCGCCCTAGCCGCGGGCCTGGCGGGCGGCGGCGGCCTGCTGCTGCTCAACGACCTGCTGTTCCGCCACGATGGCCTGGTGCTGCCGCAGGCCACCGCGTTGCTCTCGGGCCTGGCGGCGCTGCTGCTCAACCTGGTCTGGGGCTATTTCGTCGAGAGCCGCCGCCGCCGCGGCCTGATGCGGCTGTTCGGCGCCTACGTGCCGCCGCAGCTGGTGGACGAGATGGCGCGCGAGCCCCACCGCTACAGCATGCGCGCCGAGGGCCGCGTGCTGACGGTCATGTTCTGCGACATGCGCGGCTTCACCCGCCTGGCCGAACACATGGCGCCGCAGGACCTGCAGGCGCTGCTGCACGAGATGTTCACCCAGCTCACCGACCTGGTCATCCAGCACGGTGGCACGGTGGACAAGTACATGGGCGACTGCCTGATGGCCTTCTGGGGCGCGCCGGTGGCGCAGCCCGACCATGCCGTGCGCGCCGTGCGCGCCGCCCAGGCCATCGTGGCCGAACTGCCCGCCATCAACGCCCGGCACCGGCGGCTGGGCCTGCCGGCGGTGGACATTGGCATCGGCCTGAATTCGGGGCCGGTGGTGGTGGGCAACATGGGTTCGGCCCTGCGCCGCAGCTACACCGCCATCGGCGATGCGGTGAACCTGGCCGCGCGGCTGGAGGGCCTGTGTGCGACCTACGGCGTGCCCCTGGTGGCCGGCGAGGCGACCGCCGCGCTGGCTCCGGAGGCCCCCTGGCGCCCGCTGGCCCAGGTGCAGGTGCGCGGCCGCGAGCAGGGCGTGCGCATCTTCACCCTGTGCGAGCCGGGCGAACGGGCGGGCGCGGCCGATTCCGCGCCGGCGCCGAGCGCCGGCGCGAGCGCTGGACTGCCGTCGAACCGTTCATCCTGACGCTTGTCGAAGGGCCAGGGGACGCGCGCGTCCTGGCGTCGGTCCATGAACGGTCTTCGACTCACGGGCTGCAGTCGCTGGCCGGCCCCGTTTGCCTCGAATTTGCAAACAAATGACAACCCATGCTGGAGAGAGCGCGCCGAACGGGCATACTCGGCGCCCCAATGACCTGGGGAAGTTTTTGTTCGAGCGAGTCCGGTCCGCGCCGCCGGAGCACGGCACAGGCGCCGCACCATCGCGCCTCTGGGCGGGCGGCATGAGCGCCGGCCCGTCCGCACCGCAGCAAGGCGCCCCCATGGGCGACCCCGAGGCCGGCCCGGCCCGCGCCCTTCAGATCCGCGTGCTCGGCTGCTCTGGCGCCATCGCCCGGGGCGAGCGCACCACCGCCTTCCTGGTCGATGACGACCTGCTGGTCGACGCGGGCACCGGCGTGGGCGACCTCACGCTGGAGGAAATGGCCCGCATCGACGACGTGGTGCTCACCCATTCGCACCTGGACCACGTGGCGGCGCTGCCGCTGATGGTGGACGCCGTCGCCGGCCTGCGCCGCCGGCCGCTGCGGGTGCACGGCCTGCGCGCCACCCTGCAGGTGCTGCGCGCCCACATCTTCAACAACCTGGTGTGGCCGGACTTCAGCGCGCTGCCCAGCAGCGAGGCGCCGCTCATCCACTTCGTGGAATTCGACGTCGGCCAGACCCTCACGCTCGGCCGGCGCGTGCCCAAGCTGGTGGAAGTGCTGCCGGCCGTCCACACCGTGCCCGCCTGCGGCTTCGCCGTGCGCCGCGCCGACGGCCGCAGCCACTGGGTCTTCAGCGGCGACACCGAGCGCAACAAGCCGTTCTGGCGCCGGCTGAACCAGCTGGACGTGGGCGTCCTGGTCATCGAGACGGCGTTCAGCACCAGCGAGCGCCAGCTGGCCGAGCGCAGCCTGCACCTGTCGCCCCCCGCCCTGCTGGAGGAACTGGCGCACATGGCGCCCACCGCCCGCTACCCGGTCTACATCACCCACACCAAGCCGGCCGCCGTGGCCGAGATCCGCGCAGAGGTGGAGGCCCTGGTGCGCGCCCAACTGCGCTGGCCTGCGCTGCGGCTGCACTGGCTGGCCGCCGGGCAGATGCTGACGGTGCCGGCGGGGAAGGAGGGCGGGGCCTCCTTGCCTGCCGCGCCGCCGGGCCGTGGGGGTGGCGACCGCAACAGCAGCGGCAACGGTTGAGGCCGGACCCCATCGGGCCACGACCGATGCACACCCTTGCCGCTAGGTGCCGCCCGCGGTAGGCGGCCTTCCAAGTGCGGTCTGTCTCGTCCGGCGACGACGTCCTGCTCCCCACGCACGACCAAAGCTGTCAGCGCGCCGGGATCTGACCTTTTTGTCACACAGACACACTTGTTTACAAACAGAAGTGTCAAGCGAATCGGCGATAACGTGAACTAATGGTTAAGTTTTGGCCGCGCAGGGGCATGGCATGCCGTCTGCAAAGAAGCAGCAACGGGGGATGTTCCCCCGGCCACTTCAACCGGAGTCAGACCATGAACCGTCGCCGCATCGCCCGAGCCGCCCAACAGGGCTTCACCCTTATCGAACTGATGATCGTCGTGGCGATCATCGGCATCCTGGCGGCGGTGGCGCTGCCGGCGTATCAAGACTATGCGAAGCGGGCCAAGGTGACCGAAGGCCTTTCCCTGGCCTCTTCTGCCAAGACCACAGTTGCAGAAAACGCTGCGAGCTCGCGCCCTTACGATGCCGGCTGGGTCGCTCCGTCTGCAACTCCGAATGTCAAGAGCGTTGCGATTTCCAAGACCACTGGGGCAATTACCATTACCTTCGACGCACCAGTTGAAGCCGATAAGACTTTGGTCCTCCGCCCCTACACTGGTACTGCAGCAAGCCCCACCGCGCTCCCCGACTCTACGACTGCCGGGTACGCTCCCCCTGATGGCAGCATCGCTTGGGCCTGCGGTGCCGCAGGTGCCGCAGCACCTGCAACAGCAGGTACGCTGAACGCAAAGTACGCTCCTTCGAACTGCCGCTAATTTCAGCTGGAAACAATAAAAAAAGCCGCATGCCAGATTACTGGCATGCGGCTTTTTACATGATCGAATTGAATTCGATATTCACTGGGAATATGAGTTTTTCGCCGCAGGTTTAAGCTTCACCAGAATTACCATCCAATGAGTGCCAAACAGAAGCACGAACCGGCTATTCCACCAAGGAGGCAGGCCGGACGAGCAACGCCAACCTAACAAGAGGCACTGCAAGCCAAGGACAATGCGCGCGATGTCCGCCTCTTTGCCCCTCCATGGGGGCCATCGGCGCTTTGCCGAATTGCGCAGCGCGCATCTCATTTGCAGCATGGCCCTTGCGCTGCCTTTCCTGTTCCCACTCGTTTCCGGCCCCTCGGTCGCCGTCTGGCAACTGCTGGTCACGTGGCTTTGCATCGGCGCGCTCGCCGTCGCGGCACCGCTCGGCACGGTCGGCCGTCCGCTGCTGGCGCTCATGGGGGGAACCATGCTGGCCGTCGTGTCGTCGGCGCCCAGCGAGCCCGCCGTCTGGGCGCCGACGACACG
>NZ_LDSL01000088.1 GCF_001476815.1 Pseudacidovorax intermedius
CCCTCTCCCCAGCCCTCTCCCGCGAGGGGAGAGGGAGCAAGACAGTGGCGGCCCTCGGCCGCGCATCGGCGAGGCCTTGATGCAGAACACCCTTTCGTCCGAGGACAGCGCGGAGCTGGTGCGCCTGTGGCGCCGCCGGCAGACGCTGGCGCCGCAGGAGATGGGGCGCATGTACGGCATCGTCGGCAGCGCCCTGGGCGACTGCCATCCGCCCGAGCTCAAGGCCCTGGGCGAAGGCCGGCAGGAGCTGGTGGCGCAGTTCATCTACCTCAAGGTGCTGCGGCTGGACGCCGACCCGGAGGAGGGCGACGAGGAGGGCGGCGGCGCCACCGACCGTGCCGCGCACAGCGCGCCCTCGACCGCCTTCGCCCTGTGCGCCTACTTCCGCCGCTACCTGATCGACTGCACGCGGGCCACCAGCTTCCGCCGCAGGCTCTCGCTGGGCGAGGAGGTGAGCGACGAGCAGCTCGACGCGCACCTGCGCGGCCATCGTGGCGCCGCGGGCGATGCCGCCGGCTGCCTGGCCGAGCACGGCCTGAGCATGGCCGGTGTGGCCGAGGCGGCGCGCCGCTTCATCGCCGGCCTGGGCGAGCCCGAGCGGCTGCTGCTGTGCGAAGGCTTCGGCCGCGAGGCGCCGCTGTCGGGCGTGGCCGCGCGCCATGCCATCGCCTCCTACCACTACCGCGCCGGCCGGCTGGGCCTGGTGCACCGGCGCGAATCGCTGCCGGCCGACTACGGCCGCACGCTGCTGGGCGGCTGGATCGCGCAGACGCTGGGCATCGCCATCGAGGCCGACAACATGGACGCCATCGGCGCCGTTTTCGAAATCCTGGGTGCTGAGGCGTCCTCCTCCTGACGACATAGACCATCAGGACGGATGCCATGCGCCCCCTCGACCTCTGGCCCCCGCTGGCCCACATCCGCAGCACGCTGGAAGGGCCGCCGGTGCGCCGGCCCGCTGCCGGCCCGGTGCCCGAGGGTGCGCCCGCGGCGGCCGCGGCGTGCCCCGCCGACCTGCTGCTGCCGCTGACCGAGCTGGCCCGCCGCCGCGAGGCCCTGGCCGCCCGCAACTTCGGCGCGCGCTGGGCGCCCGGGCGGCTGCTGTCGGTGCTGTGCGAGGGCCGCCTGCTGGGCGTGCTGCTCGACCGCCTGCTGCCCGACGGCCGCTGGCAGGGCTGGCTGGCCGCCGGCGAGGCCGACTGGGCCGGCGCCTGGGACGTGCTGCTGGAGCCGCAGGACGAGCCCTTCGAGCCGCTGTTCGGCATGGTCCAGGCCTGGAACCCGGTCACGCTGCTGCCCGCGCCGCCGCTGTGCGCGCGCGTGCTGGGCGAGCTGTCGGCCACGCGCCTGGCGGCCGTCCGCGCCGTGGCCGACGAATGGGCCGCGCAGCGCGTGGGCGCGCCGGCCGGCGCCGTGCCGGCGACGCCGCCCGCGCCCGGGTGCATCGCCCTGCGCGCCGTTGCCGGCTGCTTCACGGTGCTGACCGGCACGCCACTGGCGGCCGAAGGCGATCCGCGCGCCGACTACCAGGGCCTCTACCAGCAGGCCGCGCGGCGGCTGGCGCAGCCGGCGGCGCCGCTGGCGCGGGTCGGGCGCAGCCCCGCGCGGGGCGCGGTGTCGACCACCCGCCGGCGCGGCCACGGAGGCAGCGACACGGACGATGCCGGCCCGCTCAGGCGCTTGCTTCGCCGGCTGGGCGGCGGCGGCCTCCGCGGCAGCTGGGGCCCGGCCCTGGCCGTGCTGGCGCTGGTGCTCGTGGGGCAGAACGCCGGCCTGTTGCCCTCGCCGCAAGGCAGCGAGGGCGGCGACGCCATGCGCCTGCGCGATGCGCCGCCCACCGCGCCTGCCGCGCCGCAGGCCGACGCGTTGGTGCGCTGGAAGGCCGGCACCGACATGGCCGAGGCCACGCGCCTGCTGCAGACGGCCGGCGCCCAGGCCGTCGCCGGGCCGGACGGGCAGGGCCGCTGGTCGCTGCGCCTGCTGCAGCCGCGCGACGGGCTGGCGGTGCTGCGCTCCTCGCCCCTCGTGCAGTCGGTCGAGACGCCCTGACCGGGAGCCCGCACATGCGCCGCCTCCTGCTGCTGCTCCTGTTCCTCCTCGCGCTGGCCGCGCTGCCGGCCGCGGCGGTGCAGCGCGCGCTGCTGGTGGGCGTGTCGGAGCTGCCCTTCCAGCCGCAGAACCTGTGGCTGCAGGCGCCGCGCAACGACGTGCTGCTGATGCGCGAGGTGCTGCAGCAGCAGGGCTTCGCGCCGGCCGACATCGCGACGCTCGCCGATGGCGTGCCCGGCGCGCAGCCGCCCGACAGCCGGGCCATCGGGCTGGCGCTGGCGCAGTTGCTGGCCCGCTCGGGCCAGGGCGACTTCGTGCTGCTGTACTTCTCGGGCCACGGCACGCGGCTGCGCGACGCCACCAAGCGCTACCAGGAGCCCGACGGCCTGGCCGAGAACTTCCTGGCGCGCGACGTGCGCGGCCCGATCGGCGGCGGCAGCGCGCTCAGCGGCGGCGTGCGCGACGTGGACGTGGACGGCTGGATCCAGGCCTTCCTCGCGCGCGGCGTCTTCGTGTGGGCGGTCTTCGACACCTGCTCGGCCGCCTCCATGACCCGCAGCACCCGCGCGGCCGACACCCCCGACCCCGGCCCGCCGGACGACGAGGTGCGCTGGCGCGGCCTGCGCCCCGAACAGCTGGCCGGCGGCGACGGCGCCGCAGTCCCGCCGCTGCCGGCCGCGCCGGCCACCGCCGCCACGCCGCGTGCCCGCTACGTGGCCTTCTTCGCGTCGGAGAGCAACCAGGTCACGCCCGAGCTGCGCCTGCCGCGCGGCGACCGGCAGGCCCGTCCGCACGGACTGCTCACCTGGGCCCTGGCCCAGGGCCTGCAGCGCCGTCCCGCCACCTGGCGCGAACTCTTCGACGACGCGCTGGCGGCCTATCCGCCGGTCATCGACGAGCTGGAGCAGCGCTTTCCGCAGCGCGAGCTGCCCTCGCCGGTGGCCGAGGGCAGCCTGGACCTGCCCCTGTTCGACAACAGCGCCCTGCCGCGCAGCACGCAGCCGGCGTGGCCCGCGCAGCGCGCCGGCGCCAGCCTGACCGTGGATGCCGGCCTGCTCGACGGCCTGGAGGCGCAGCAGGCGGTGACGGTGAGCGCCGTGCTGCCCGACGGCGGCGCCCGCAGCGCGCCGGCCCGGCTGCAGGAGGCCCTGCTCTCGCAATCGCGCCTGGGCGTGCCCGCGACGCTGCAGGGCGCCGCCGGCGGCGCGCTGTGGCGCGTGGCGCCGGTGGCGCCGCCGGCCTCGCTGGTGCTGCGCGTGCGCACCGACCGGGCCCTGCCTGCCGGCATCAGCCTGGACTATCCCGCCGCCATCGAGCCGGTCGACGGCGAGGCCGACCTGCTGTGGGCACCGGCCGGCCGCGCGGGCCAGCGCCTGTTGCCGCTGTCGGCCGACGCGGCCCGCTGGCGCGGCGCCGTGCCCGCGCCGCCGCCGCTCACCAGCGACGCCGCCGTGCGCCGCCAGCTGGCCCTGATGGCGCAGCTGAAATGGTTCGAGCGCCTGCAGCAGCTGGCCGAAGGCCGCCGCGTGGACGGGCTGGACCTGGCCGTGGAAACCTGGGAAGGCGAGCGCCTGGTCGCCAGCCGTCCCCTGCCCGCCGACAGCGTGGCCGCGCCCGCGCCGGGCCAGCGGCTGCGCCTCCTGGTGCGCAACGCCAGCGGCCATTCGCTGGACCTGGCCGCGCTGGCCCTGGACCTGCGCGGCGACCTGTGGTCCGTCTACCCCGGCGAGGCCGGCGAGGCCAACCGCTTCGAGCGCGGCCAGCCGCAGTCGCCCGCCATGAAGCGCTTCGACCTGCCCGACGGCGGCGCGGGCCGCCTGCTCGTGGTGGCCAGCCCGGCCCTGCCGCAGAGCGCGCCGCGCCTGTTCGGCCTGTCGGGCGCGGCTCCGCTGGCGGACCTGCGCGTGCGCGGCCAGGCCCGGCCCGACCGCGAGCGGCAGGTGCTGGCCGTGGCCGTGCGCTGGGGCCCGGCCGCGCCGCCGCCCTGACCCCCATCAACCCGCAACGAGGAGAAATGCGACATGGCCTTCAACCTGGATGGTGTGCTGGACCCCGATGAGGCGCTGCGCCTGATCGAGGCCATGACCGCCGACAACGGCAACGACATCGTGATGGCACTCGAAAGCCGGGGCACCGCGGTGGAGGGCGAATGCCAGCGGCCCTTCGCCGACGGCAGGCGGCGCATGGACGTCGCGGGCTATTCCTTCTTCATGCGCACCGAGCGTTCGGCCGGTGCGGCGCGCGGCCAGCTGGAACTGTCGGGCGTGCACGTCGTGCGCCGCTGCGATGCGGCCACGGCCTCCCTGGCCAGCCTGCACCAGAGCCAGGACCCGGCGCTCAAGCTCACGCTGTCGGTGTTCAAGGCCGGCGGCGACAACTCGGGCGACGCGCAGCCCATGCTCGAGTTCGCGATCGAGAAGGCGCGCATCTACTCGCATGCGCTGCTGGTGGGCGGCAATCCCAAGGAGCCCTGGGAGGTGATCGGCGTCGCCTACCAGAAGCTGGAGTTGCGCTCCGCCCCGCAGACCCGGGAAGGCATCCGCGGCGCGGTGCGCACCTGCACGCTGGAGGTGCGCGCATGACCACGCCCGAGGAACACCTGAAGGCCGGCGATCCCGCCGCGGCGCTGGCGGCCCTCACGGCCCAGGTGCGCGCCCGGCCGGCCGACGCGAAGCTGCGCGTCTTCATGGCCCAGCTGCTGTGCGTGCTCGGCCAATGGGAGCGGGCGCTCAACCAGCTGGCCGTGGCCGCCGAGATGGATGCGCTGGCCGTGCCCATGAAGCAGGTCTACGGCGATGCGATCCGCTGCGAAGGACTGCGCGCCGAGGTCTTCGCGGGGCGGCGCACGCCGCTCATCTTCGGCCAGCCCGACGCGTGGCTGGCGCTGCTGGTGGAGTCGCTGCTGCGCATCGGCGCCGGCGACGCGGCGGCCGGCGAGGTGCTGCGCGCCCGCGCCTTCGACGCCGCCCCCGCCGGCGGCGGCCGCATCGACGGCCAGCCCTTCGACTGGCTGGCCGATGCCGACATGCGCCTGGGGCCCGTGCTGGAGGCCTATGTCAACGGCCGCTACTACTGGGTCCCGTTCTCGCGGCTGGCCGCCGTGAAGATCGACGCGCCCGAGGACCTGCGCGACGGCGTGTGGATGCCGGCCCACCTGGACTTCGCCAACGGCGGCGAGACGCTCGCGCTCATCCCCACGCGCTACGAGGGCACCGAACGCTGCGGCGACGGCGCGCTGCAGCTCGCGCGCCGCACCGACTGGCGCGAGCGCGCGCCGGAGGTCTGGCTCGGCCTCGGCCAGCGGACGCTGAGCAGCGACGCGGGCGAGCATGCGCTGATGGACGTGCGCGAGATCGTGTTCGATCCCGTGGCGCAGCCCGAGCCGGCGGCGGGCCCCGTCGATGGCTGAGCCGCGGGACATCCGCGCCGCGCAGGAGCGGCTGCAGCCCTCGCTGCTGGACCGCCTGGTCGACCATGAGCCGGGCCGCCGGCAGGAAGGCGACGAGCAGCGCACGCTGACGCGCCAGGCCCTGCGGCAGGCGGTGCTGCGCGACCTGGCCTGGCTGCTCAACGCCACAGGCCTGGGCGAAGCACTGGACGAGCGCCGCCATCCGCAGGCCGCGCGCTCGGTCCTCAACTACGGACTGCCTATGCTGTCCGGCCAGTTCACCTCGTCGATCCAGCGTGTCAGCATGGAACAGGCGGTCAAGAACGCGATCCTGCAGTTCGAGCCGCGCATCCTGTCCCACACCCTCGAGGTCGAACTCATCATGGAAGGCTCCGTCCTGGATTCCCACAACCGCGTCGGTCTGCAGATCCGCGGCATGCTGTGGGCGCAGCCCGTGCCGCTGGAGTTCCTGATGCGCAGCCGCATCGACCTGGAAGAGGGGCGCGTCGAGACCGAGGCGGCGGCCTGAGGACGACGAGGCCGCGCTTGCCATGGACCCGAGGCTGCTGAACCTCTACGAGCAGGAACTGCGCTACTTCCGCGAGAGCAGTGCGGAGTTCGCGCAGGCCTATCCCAAGATCGCCCACCGCCTCGGCCTGGCGGGCCAGGAGGTGGCCGATCCCTATGTCGAGCGGCTGATCGAGGCCACGGCCTTCCTGGGCGCGCGGGTGCAACTCAAGCTGGAGGCCGACTATCCGCGCTTCACCGGCCACCTGCTCGACATCGTCTATCCGCACTTCCTCGCGCCCACGCCGGCCATGACGGTGTGCGCCTTCGAGCTGGAGGCGGACAACCCCGCGCTGGCGGCCGGCCCGGTGCTGCCGCGCGGCAGCGCCCTGCGCGCGCGCCAGGCCGTGGGGCAGAACACCCACTGCGAGTTCCGCACCGGCCAGGCGCTGCGGCTGTGGCCCGTGCAGCTCACGGCCGCCCAGTACTTCAGCTATGCCCCCGACCTGCCGATCGCCCGCCATCCGCGGGCGCGCGAGATCCGCGGCGGCCTGCGCATCACGCTCTCGGCCACGGCGGGGCTGCGCTTCGGCCAGTTCCCGCTCGACGAGCTGCTGCTGTACTTCGGCGGGGCGGACGACGTGGCCTGGCAGCTGCATGCCTGCGTGCTCGACCGGCCGGTCGAGGTGTGGGTGCGTTCGACGGCACCGGGTGGGGCGCTGAACAGCCTGCCGGGCAGCGCCGTGCAGGAGGTGGGCTTCGCCGACGACGAGGCCCTGCTGCCGGCCACGCTCACGGGCTTCTCGGGCTTCCGGCTGGTGCAGGAATACTTCGCCTGCCCCGAGCGCTTCCGCTTCGCCCGCATCGCCGGCCTGCAGCGCGCGCTGCAGGCCATGGATGCGCCGGAGGTGGAACTGGTGCTGCTTTTCTCCCGCGGCGACGCGACGCTGGAGAAGCTGGTCGGCCCCGACAACGTGCGGCTGCACTGCGCACCGGCCATCAACCTGTTTCCCAAGCGGCTGGACCGCGTCCAGGTGAGCGAGGGCGTGAGTCAGTTCCACCTGCTGGCCGACCGCACCCGTCCGCAGGACTTCGAGATCCACAGCCTGACCGAGGTGCTGGGCTTCAGCGGCACGGTGCAGGGCGAAGGCGTGCAGGAGCAGCCCTTCCTGCCCTTCTACGCCGCCTTCCACGGCAGCCGGCATGCCCATCCCGCCTACTACACGACCACGCGCGAGCCCCGGCGGCTCTCCGTCCGCCAGCGCGGCGAGGGCCATCGCAGCAGCCACATCGGCTCGGAGCTGTACCTGCAGATCGTCGATCCGCAGCAGGCGCCGTATTCGGCCGGCCTGCGGCAGCTCGCGGTGAGCGCCCTGGTCACCAACCGCGACCTGCCCCTGCTGCTGCCCCTGGGCGAGACCGGCGGCCTGGAATGCCTGGCGCCCGGCCCGGTGCAGCGGGTGCGCCTGCTGCGCGCCCCGTCGCAGCCCGTCTCGCCGGTGGTGCAGGACGGACTGGGCTGGAAGGTGGTGGACCATCTCGCGCTCAACTACCTGAGCCTGCACGACAGCCAGCCGGCGCAGGGCGCCGCCGCGCTGCGGGAGATGCTCACGCTCTATGCCGCCCATGCCGACGAATCGCGGCGCGGCCAGGTGCGCGGCCTGACGGCGGTGCGCACGCGGCCCGTGGTGCGCCGCCTGCCCCTGCCCGGGCCCATCGCCTTCGGCCGCGGGATGGAAGTGACGCTGGAGGTCGACCCGGGCGCCTTCCACGGCCACAGCGTGTTCCTCTTCGGCGCGGTGATGGCGCGCTGGCTGGCGCGCCATGCCGAGGTCAACCATTTCGTCGAGACGGTGCTGCGGGTGCCCGGCCAGGGCGAAGTCATGCGCTGGAGGCCCTTGTGCGGGACGCGGCCCATCCTGTGAATGCCGCGGCCCTGCTGGCGGCCGAGGCCCCACGCGCCTGGGCCTGGGACTGGTTCGCGCTGATGCGCCGGCTGGAGGCGCTGGAGCCGGCCATGCCGCGCTGGGGCCGGGCGCTGCGGCCCGCAGCCGAGCCGGTGCGCGTGGGCCAGGAGCCGTCGCTGGCCTTCGCGCCCGCGAGCATCCAGCGCTTCGAGCTGCCGGCCGACGGGCGGCCGCCGCTGATCCGCCAGCACTTCTTCGCCTACATCGGGCCCAACGGCCCGCTGCCGGTGCACCTGTCGGACTTCATCCGCGAACGGGCACTGAACCACGGCGACCGCACCTGGCTGGCCTTCCTCGACACCTTCCTGCACCGCTTCTCGCTGCACCTGTACCGGGCCTGGGCGCAGGCGCGGCCCGCGCCGGGAATGGACCGGCCCGGCGAAGACCCCTTCCGCCACCGCGTGGGCGCGCTGGTGGGCATCGGCGGCAGCGCGCGGCGCGGGCGCGACGAGGTGGCCGACGATGCCCGGCTGCACTTCGCCGGCTGGCTGGCGCGGCAGGTGCATTGCGCCGAGGGCGTGGCGTCGGTGCTGGGCGCGTACTTTGGCGTGCCGCTGCGGCTGGAGCGCTGGGTCGGCCACTGGATGCCGCTGCCGGACGGCGAGTGCACGCGGCTGGGGGCCGCACCCGCCCGGCCGCCCGCGCGCCTGCTGGGCGGCGGTGCCGTGCTGGGCGTGCGCGTGTGGGACCGCCAGCACAAGGTGCGGCTGCACCTGGGGCCCCTCACCCTGGCGCAGTACCGGCTCTTCCTGCCGGTGGGCACGGCGCGGCCGGTGCTGGGCCGGTGGATGCAGCAGCTGCTGGGCGATGCCCTGGCCTGGGACGGGCAGCTCGTGCTCTGCCCGGCCGAGGTTCCGCCCACCCGGCTGGGCACGCGGCGCGGCAGCGGCCCGCGCCTGGGCTGGGAAAGCTGGCTGGGCGCGCGGCCCCATGCGCGGCCGGCGCAGGGGCTGCGCATCGTCGGCGGGGACGTCCGCTTCCAGGCCGGAGGCGGCCGATGAGCGCCGCTGCGGTGAAGGGCGGACGCGCCGCCGGCGCGCTGCGCGGGGGTGGCCTGCTCGTGTTCACCGTCGAGTCGCTGCCGGACGCGGCGACCGAGCCCTACCGCATCAACCTGAGCGGGCGCTATGCCCACACGGCCGCGCACGTGCGCGAGGCGCTGCAGGGCGCCGGCTTCCGCAGCGATGCCGCGGTGGCCGCCGTGGCATTGCGCAAGGAAGCGGGCGCCGACGTGTCGGGCTGGCTCGTCGGCGCCCACCGCGATGCCCTGGCGCCGGTTTGAAGAAAGCGCCGGCCCCGTTCGTCCTGTCCACATCCTGGAGAGCAACCCATGAGTGAAATCAGCCGCACCGCCCTCTTCGGCAAGCTGAATCCCCTGGCCTACAAGGCCATCGAAGGCGCGACGGTCTTCTGCAAGATGCGCGGCAATCCCTACGTGGAGCTGGAGCACTGGTTCGCCCAGCTGCTGCAGAACCAGGAGAGCGACCTGCACCGCATCGTGCAGCACTACGGGCTGGACATCTCGCTGCTGGCCAAGGACGTGACGGCCGCGCTGGACCGCCTGCCGCGCGGCGCCACCGCCATCAGCGACTTCTCGCCGCACATCGAGAACGCCATCGAGCGCGCCTGGACCTATGCCACGCTGCAGTTCGGCGAGGCGCAGGTGCGCACCGGCTACATCGTGGTCGGCATGCTCAAGACGCAGAGCCTGCGTAACCCGCTGCTGCAACTGTCGAAGCAGTTCGAGAAGATCAAGGTCGAGGACCTGGCCGCCAACTTCGCGAAGATCTGCGATGCCTCGGCCGAGTCGACGATGCGCGCGCAGGACGGCACCGGCATGGGCAGCGGCACGCCGGGCGAGGACAGCGGCGCCATCGCGCCCGCCGCCATGGGCAAGGGCGATGCGCTCAGGAAGTTCACCACCGACCTCACCGAGCAGGCCCGCGGCGGCAAGATGGACCCCATCGTCGGCCGCGACGACGAGATCCGCCAGGTGGTCGACATCCTGATGCGCCGGCGCCAGAACAACCCCATCCTGGTGGGCGAGGCCGGCGTGGGCAAGACGGCGGTGGTCGAGGGCTTTGCGCAGCGCATCGCCCGCGGCGACGTGCCGCCGGCCCTCAAGGACGTGAAGCTGCTGGCTCTGGACGTGGGCCTGCTGCAGGCCGGCGCCAGCATGAAGGGCGAGTTCGAGCAGCGCCTGCGTTCGGTGATCGAAGAGGTGCAGTCCAGCGAGCAGCCCATCATCCTGTTCGTCGACGAGACCCACACGCTGGTGGGCGCGGGCGGCGCGGCCGGCACCGGCGATGCGGCCAACCTGCTCAAGCCGGCCCTCGCGCGCGGCACGCTGCGCACCGTGGGCGCCACCACCTGGGCCGAGTACAAGAAGTACATCGAGAAGGACCCGGCGCTGACCCGCCGCTTCCAGAACGTGCAGGTGGACGAGCCCGACGAGCGCAAGGCCATCCTGATGATGCGCGGCGTGGCCAGCACCATGGAGAAGCACCACCAGGTGCAGATCCTGGACGAGGCGCTGGAAGCCGCCGTCAAGCTGAGCCACCGCTACATCCCGGCGCGCCAGCTGCCCGACAAGAGCGTCAGCCTGCTGGACACCGCCTGCGCCCGCGTGGCCGTGAGCCTGCATGCGACGCCGGCCGAGGTGGACGACAGCCGCAAGCGCATCGAGTCGCTGGAGACCGAGCTGCAGATCATCGGCCGCGAGAAGGCCATCGGCATCGACGTGGCCGAGCGCGAGCAGACGGTGAATGCGGAACTGGCCGCCGAGCGCGACCGCCTGGGCGACCTCGAAGGCCGGTGGGGCCAGGAGAAGGCGCTGGTGGACGAACTGCTGGCGCTGCGCGCCAGGCTGCGCAGTGGCGGCCAGCCGGTCGACGTTCCTCCCCCTCCCCCCCTGGGGGAGGG
>NZ_LDSL01000089.1 GCF_001476815.1 Pseudacidovorax intermedius
CCTGGTGCAGCTGCAGCTGCCGGTGGTCGCCACGCGCGAGCAGCTGGCGGCGCAGACGCAGCGCATCTGCGAGCTGGTGGGCAAGGCCCGCCGCAACCAGCAGACGATGGACCTGGTGGTGTTTCCGGAATATGCGCTGCACGGCCTGTCGATGGACACCAATCCCGAGATCATGTGCAGCCTCGACGGTCCCGAGGTGGCGGCCTTCCGCGCCGCCTGCATCGAGCACCGCATCTGGGGCTGCTTCTCCATCATGGAGGCCAACCCCGGCGGCAATCCGTACAACAGCGGGTTGATCATCGACGATCAGGGCGCCATCCGCCTGTACTACCGCAAGCTGCATCCCTGGGTGCCGGTGGAGCCGTGGGAGCCCGGCAACCTGGGCGTGCCGGTGTGCGACGGTCCCAACGGCAGCAAGCTGGCGCTCATCATCTGCCACGACGGCATGTTCCCGGAGATGGCGCGCGAGGCCGCGTACAAGGGCGCCGAGATCATCCTGCGCACGGCCGGCTACACCGCGCCGATCCGCCACGCCTGGAAGATCACCAACCAGGCCAACGCCTTCTGCAACCTGGCCTACACCGCCAGCGTCTGCATGTGCGGCAGCGACGGCACCTTCGACTCCATGGGCGAGGGCATGTTCTGCAGCTTCGACGGCACCGTGATGGTGGAAGGCGGCGGCCGCCCCGACGAGATCATCACCGCCGAACTGCGGCCCGACCTGGTGCGCGAGGCACGCACCGGCTGGGGCGTGGAGAACAACATCTACCAGCTCTACCACCGCGGCTACGTGGCAGTGAAGGGCGGCGCGCAGGACTGCCCCTACACCTACATGCACGACATGGCGGCCGGCCGCTACCGCCTGCCCTGGAGCGACCAGGTGCAGGTGACCGACGGCAGCGGCTTCGGCTTCGTGCCGCCGGTGCGCTTCTACGGCGGCGCGGGCAGCCACCCGCTGGTGCCCGCGCCCGCGCCGCCGGTGCCCGACAAAGAGCGGCTCAAGACGCTGGACTGAGCCGATGAAAGCCCCGCTCCGCGCGCTGCCCGCTCCCCTCTCCCCTCGCGGGAGAGGGGCTGGGGGAGAGGGGGCGCGTCCGTCGCCACGGCCTTGCGCCGTGGCAAGAGCCCTGCCCCCTCTCCCCAGCCCTCTCCCGCAAGGGGAGAGGGAGCCGATCCGGCTGTGCTCTCTCGCCGGGGAGATGCAGCCAGGCCCGACCGCGCTGACTGCCATCGCCATGGAGAACGCATGACCGACATCCCGACCTTCCCCGCCACCGCCACGAGCCGCTTCGCGGCCGCCGAACCCTACCTCTGGCCCTACGACGGCGACCTGCGCCCCGACAACACGGCGCTCATCGTCATCGACATGCAGACCGACTTCTGCGGCAAGGGCGGCTATGTGGACGTGATGGGCTACGACATCGCGCTCACGCAGGCGCCGATCGAACCCATCCGCCGCCTGCTGGCCGTGATGCGTCCGCTGGGCTACACCATCATCCACACCCGCGAAGGCCACCGGCCCGACCTGTCGGACCTGCCGGCCAACAAGCGCTGGCGCTCGCGCCAGATCGGCGAAGGCGGCGTGGGCATCGGCGACGACGGGCCCTGCGGCCGCATCCTGATCCGCGGCGAGCCTGGCTGGGAAATCATTCCTGAACTTGCGCCCATCGCGGGCGAGGTGGTGATCGACAAGCCCGGCAAAGGCTCCTTCTATGCCACCGACCTGGAGATGATCCTGCGCACCCGCGGCATCCGCAACCTGGTGCTGGCCGGCATCACCACCGACGTGTGCGTGCACACGACGATGCGCGACGCCAACGACCGCGGCTTCGAATGCCTGCTGCTGTCCGACTGCACAGCCGCCACCGATCCTGGCAACCATGCGGCGGCGCTGAAGATGATCACCATGCAGGGCGGCGTGTTCGGTGCGCATGCGCCGTCGGCCGCGCTGATCGAGGCGCTGGCCCCATGATCGCGCCCGTCACCCCCCATCCGCGCGCGCAGGGCGCGCTGGCGCTGGACACGCTGGAGCTCACCAAGCGCTTCGGCGACTTCACCGCCATGGACCGCGTGAGCATGCAGGTCGCGCCCGGCAGCGTGCATGCGCTGCTGGGCGAGAACGGCGCCGGCAAGAGCACGCTGGTCAAGTGCGTGGCCGGCTTCCAGCGGCCGGAGGATGGCAGCATCCTCATCGACGGCCGCGAGCAGACCATCGCCAACCCGGTGGTGGCGCGGCAGCTGGGCATCGGCATGGTCTACCAGCACTTCACGCTGGCGCCGGGCATGACGGTGGCCGAGAACCTGCTCCTGGCCGGCGGCCAGGTGCCCACGCTGATCGACTGGAAGGCCAGGCGCGCCGAGCTGCAGGCCTTCCTGGCGACCACGCCCTTTCGCCTCGACCTGGACGCGCGGCCCTCGCAGCTGGCCGCGGGCGAGAAGCAGAAGCTGGAGCTGCTCAAGCAGCTGTACCTCAAGCCGCGCCTGCTGATCCTGGACGAGCCCACCTCGGTGCTCACGCCGCAGGAGGCCGACGAGGTGCTGGGCCACGTGCGTGCCTTTGCCCAAAGCGGGCAGTGCACCGTGCTCATCATCACGCACAAGTTCCGCGAGGTGATGGCCTATGCCGACGCCGTCACGGTGCTGCGCCGCGGCCGCGCCGTGCACCATGCGGCGGTGCGCGACACCGATCCCACACGGCTGGCCCAGGCCATGATGGGCGCCGGGGCCACGCCGCAAGAAGCCGAGGACGGCGCCAGCGCCGCCGCGCCGCGCACCCCCGTCGTGGCCGCTGCGGCGCCCGCGCTGGACGTCGAGTCGCTGTCCGCCCCTGGCGACCGCGGCACGCCCGCCGTGCAGTCGCTCAGCCTGCAGGTGCGTCCGGGCGAGATCCTGGGCGTGGCCGGCGTCTCGGGCAATGGCCAGCGCGAGCTGGTCGAGGCCCTGGTCGGCCAGCGCCCGCGCAGTGCCGGCCGGGTGCGCGTGGGCGGCCAGCCCTATCGCGCCAGCCGCGCCGACAACCGCCGCCTGCGCGTGCGCAGCCTGCCCGAGGAGCCGTTGCGCAATGCCTGCGTCGCAGGTCTGAGCGTGGCCGAGAACATGGCCCTGCGCGACTTCGACCAGCCGCCGCTGGCGGCCGGCGGTGTGCTGCGCTTCGGCCGCTGGCGTGCGCGGGCGCGGCAGTGGATCGCCGAGTACGGCATCAAGACCCGCGGCGAGCGTGCGCCCATCGGCAGCCTGTCGGGCGGCAACGTGCAGCGGGCCGTGCTGGCGCGCGAGCTGGCGGGCGACATCCAGGTGCTGATCGCGGCCAACCCCGTCTTCGGCCTGGACTTCGCGGCCGTGGCCGAGATCCATGCCCGCATCGTGCAGGTGCGCGAACGCGGCGGCGCCGTGCTGCTGGTGAGCGAGGACCTGGACGAGCTGCTGGCCCTGTCGGACCGCATCGTGGTGATGAGCGAGGGCCGCATCGTGTACGAAACCCCGGCCGCATCCGCCGACCGCCATGTCCTCGGCGCCCACATGGGCGGTGGACATTGATGCCCACCCCCAGTCTTCGCGGACTTCGTTCCGCTCCGACTACCCCCTGCAAGGGGGCACATCCAGCGACCCGGCGGAGCCGGTTCCGCGGATGTTCCCGCCCGGCCTGCTCCGCATGTTTCGCCGCTGCTTGCCCGCGGCAGGAAGGATTCCGATGAGGATCGACGCCCGCCCCTTCGCCTACGACTTCGACCTGGCCAGCACCGCCCTGGTGCTGATCGACATGCAGCGCGACTTCATCGAGCCCGGCGGCTTCGGCGAGACGCTGGGCAACGACGTGTCGCTGCTGGCGGCCATCGTGCCGGCCACGCAGGCCGTGCTGGCCGCGTGGCGACAGGCCGGCGGCCTGGTGGTGCACACGCGCGAGGCGCACCGGCCCGACCTGTCGGACTGCCCGCCCGCCAAGCGCCTGCGTGGCGCCCCGTCGCTGCGCATTGGCGACGAGGGCCCGATGGGCCGCATCCTGGTGGCCGGCGAGCCGGGCAACCAGATCATCGACGCGCTCGCGCCCATCGAGGGCGAGTGGGTCATCGACAAGCCCGGCAAGGGCGCCTTCCATGCCACCGGCCTGCACGAGCTGCTGCAGGCCCGCGGCATCACGCACCTGGTCTTCGGCGGCGTGACCACCGAGGTCTGCGTGCAGACCAGCATGCGCGAGGCCAACGACCGCGGCTACGACTGCCTGCTGCTGGAGGACTGCACCGAAAGCTACTTCCCGCAGTTCAAGGCCGCCGCGGTGGAGATGATCCGTGCGCAGGGCGCCATCGTCGGCTGGACGGCGACCGGACCGCAGCTGATGGCGGCCCTGGCATCGGCGCCGCCGCAGGGCTGAGCCGCCCGCTACGATCCGATGGTGCCTGCCGCTGCTCCCGCCCGTTCCAAGAAAGCCGCTCCCGCCGAGGCGGAGCTTCCCTTCCGCTCGCGCGCCGACGAGGTCTACGACCAGCTCAAGCGCGACATCGCCGACTTCCGCCTGGTGCCCGGCGACCGCTTCACCGAGAACGAGATCTGCGATCGACTGGGCGTCTCGCGCACGCCGGTGCGCCAGGCGCTGATCCGGCTGCAGCAGGAGGGCTACGTGGAGGTGCTGTTCCGCGCCGGCTGGCGCGTGCTGCCCTTCGACTTCCAGCAGTTCGAACAGCTCTATGACCTGCGCATGGTGCTGGAGACCACCGCCGTGCACCGCCTGTGCGAATCGGGCCGCGCCGTGGACCGCGCCCAGCTCGACGCGCTGGCCGCCATCTGGCTGGTTCCGGCCGAGCAGCGCAGCGCCGATGCGGCGCAGGTCGCGCGCTGGGACGAGGACTTCCACTGCCAGCTGGTGGCCGCCGCCGGCAATGCCGAGATGGCGCGTGTGCACCGCGAGGTGACCGACCGCATCCGCATCATCCGGCGGCTGGACTTCACCCAGCAGCCGCGCATCGACGCCACCTACGACGAGCACGCCAAGATCCTCAAGGCGGTGCGCGCCAACCGCGGCGACCAGGCCGCGATGATGCTGCGCGCGCACATCGAGACCAGCCAGTCCGAGGTGCGCAAGATCACGCTGCACCAGGTCTACCTGGCGCGGCAGCAGGGCGGCTGAGCGCCGCGGCCGTCGCCGCTACGCCATCTGGGCGCCGGGCGTCGCCGGGCGCCCACGGAAGGCGCGAAGCCTTTTTTCAGACGCGTTCCAGCACGGTCGCAATGCCCTGCCCGCCGCCGATGCACTGCGTGGCCAGTGCATAGCGGCCACCCTCGCGCGCCAGCAGCGATGCCGCCTTGCCGGTGATGCGCGCGCCCGTCGCGCCCAGCGGATGGCCGATGGCCAGGCCGCCGCCGTCGAGGTTGACCGTGGTCATGTCCAGCCCCAGGTCGCGGATGCAGGCCAGGGCCTGGGACGAGAAGGCCTCGTTGATCTCCACCACGTCCAGGTCGGCCACCGACAGGCCCGCACGTGCCAGCGCCTTGCGCGTGGCGGGGATCGGGCCGATGCCCATCACGGCCGGGTCCACGCCCACGGTGGCGAAGCTGCGGATGCGCGCGAGCGCGGCCAGGCCGTGGCGCTCGGCGAAGTCGTCGCGCGTGACCAGCACCGCCGCGGCGCCGTCGGTGAGCGGCGAGGAGGTGCCCGCCGTCACCACGCCATCGGGCCGGAAGGCGGGCTTGAGCGCCGCCAGTGCCTCGGCCGAGGTGGCGGGGCGGATGCAGCCGTCGCTGTCGACGGTGCTGCCGTCGGGCAGTGCGATGGGCACGATCTCCTGCGTCAGCCGGCCGGTATTGCGCGCCTCGGCGGCCTTGCGGTGCGACTGCACGGCCAGCGCCTCCTGGTCGACGCGGCTCACGGCCCAGCGCTCGGCCACGTTCTCGGCCGTCTCGCCCATGGAGATGTAGGCATCGGTGTCCGCCAGCAGGCCGGGATGGGGCGAGAAGTTGAAGCCGCCCTGCGGCACCATCGTCATCGACTCCACGCCCACGCACAGGTAGGCGTCGCCGATGCCGGCCTCGATCTGCGCGGCGGCGATGTGCACCGCCTGCATCGACGAGCCGCAGAAGCGGTTGACCGTCATGCCGCCGACCTCGTGCGGCAGCCCGGCCAGCAGGCCGACGATGCGCGCGAGGTTGTTGCCCTGCGCGGCCTCGGGATAGGCACAGCCGAGGATCACGTCCTCGAGCAGCGCGGGGTCCAGCCCGGTGCGTTGCAGCAAGCCCTGCACTACGGTGGCGGCCAGTGTGTCCGGCCGTACCTCGGCCAGGCGGCCCTTGCGGGCGAAGTGGAAGGGCGAGCGCGCATAGGCGGCGATGACGGCTTTCATGGGATCTCCTGGCTTGTCGGTTTCGGGGCGTGCCGGCGTTCAGGCCACCGGCGTGGCGGGAGGCGTGAAGGCCGCTGCCGCCGCGGGGGCGGATGCGGCGGTGCGCGGCGCGCTGGCGGCGTCGAGCCGGTTGCGCTGCTCGGCCGAAAGCACGACCTGCAGCGCGCCCAGGTTGGACTGCAGCTGGCCCAGCGTGCGCGGCCCCAGCAGCGGCTGCACGTCCCGGGTCAGCAGCCAGGCGATGGCGACCTGGTCGGGCGTGGCCCCCGACTCGGCGGCCACGGCCAGCACGGCATCGAGCAGGGCCGTGCGCTCGGCGGAGTTCTCGGCCTGGAACACCTTGCCGCCCAGCGCCTCGGCCCGTCCCCGTTCGCCCTGGCGGTACTTGCCGGTGAGCATGCCGCCGCCCAGCGGCGACCAGGTGACGGCGGCCAGGCCCAGCGCCTGCGCGGCGGGCAGCAGGTCGGACTCGGGCGCGCGGTGCACCAGGCTGTACTCGAACTGCAGCGCGGCGATGGGCACAGCGCCGCTCAGCTCGGCCAACGTGACTGCGCGGCCCACGCGCCAGGCGGGAAAGTTGGACAGGCCCGCGTAGACGATCTTGCCGGCGCGCGCCAGGTCGTCCAGACCGCGCACGATCTCTTCCGAAGGCGTGACACCGTCGGGGTGGTGCACCCAGTACAGGTCGATGCGGTCGGTCTTCAGCCGGCGCAGGCTGGCTTCCACCGACGCCACCATGGCGCGCCGGCTGTTGCCGGTGACCAGCGGGCCGGCCTTCGGCGACGCGCCGTTGCTGAATTTGGTGGCCAGGAAGAACTCGTCGCGGCGCCCGGCCAGCAGGCCGCCCAGGATCTCCTCGGACTGGCCGAACTGGTAGACGTCGGCCGTGTCGATGACATTGCCGCCGGCCTCGGCATAGGCGTCGAGCAGGGCGGCGCTCTGCTCGGCGTCCGCGCCGTGGCCCCAGCGCTGGCCGAAGTTGGCGGTGCCCAGCGCCAGCCGGGAGAGCCGCAGGCCGGTACGGCCGAAGGGGAGTTGCTGCATCTGCATAGTGGGTCTCCTGTCTCGGGTCGGGTTTCAGTGCAGCGCGAGGTAGCGCGGCGCTGGCGTGTTGCTCGACAGCTGCGGGGCCAGCGCGCGGCGGGCGGTTTCGTAGGCGTCCCAGGCTTCTGCGGCGTGCAGCGAGGGCAGGGTGACGGTTTCGCCACGGTCCAGGCCGACGAGGGCCGCGTCGACCATGTCCTCGGCGCGCATCACGATGCGGGCGTCCAGGTTCTCGACCGGCAGGCCGCCGGTGGCCCAGAAGTCGGTGGCCGTGGCGCCGGGCAGCACTGCCTGCACCCGCAGGCCCTTGGCACCCAGCTCATGCTGCAGCGACTGGCTGAAGGCCAGCACGAAGGCCTTGGTGCCGCCGTACACGCCGTTGAGGATCTCGGGCGCCACCGCCACGATGGAGGCGATGTTGACCACGGTGCCGCCGCCGCGGGCCACGAAGCCGGGCACCGCCGCATAGGCCAGGCGCATCGGCGCGGTGACGTTCAGCGCCACCATGCGCGTCATGGCCTCCACGTCGCTGGACAGCAGCGGCGTGTGGGTGCCGATGCCGGCGTTGTTGACCAGCAGGCGGATGCTGGCGTCCTCGCGCAGCTTGGCTTCCACGGTGGCCAGCGAGGCTGCGTCGGTCAGGTCGGCCGCCAGCACCTCGACGTTGCGGCCGGTGCGGCTGGTGATGTCGCGCGCCAGCGCATTGAGCCGCTCGCGGTCGCGGGCGACCAGGATCAGGTCGTGGCCGCGGCGGGCCAGGCGGTCGGCATACAGGGCGCCGATGCCCGAGGAGGCACCCGTGACGAGGGCGGTGCCGGAAGCGATGGAGGTCATGGTGGAAGTCCTTGCAGGCCGCCGGAAGTGGCGGCATGGACGAATGATGCGACCGGAAGCCAATGTCTCAAATGACGTATAAAGACATGATTCAAGACATCGACGAGAAGACACCATGCTGCGCATCGGCTACCTGCTGCCCGAAGGCTTCCAGATCATGGCCCTGGCCACCCAGGCCGTGTTCGAGTTCGCCAACCTGGCCGCCCGCGAGCGGGTCTACAGCGTCGAGAACTATTCGCTGGCCGGCGGCGAGGTGCTGACGTCTGCCGGCACGCGGGTGCTGAGCCGGTCGCTGTCCTCTCGCACCGCCGTCGACACCTGGCTGGTGGCCGGCACGCGCGATCCGGCGGATGCGGGTGCGGCGCCCGCACTGGTGCGGGCGCTCGGCCGCGCCGCCGGCCGCGCGCGCCGCACGGCCGGCCTGTGCACCGGCGCCTTCCTGCTGGCCGACGCCGGCCTGCTGGACCAGCGCCGCGCCACCACCCACTGGGCCTGGACCGACGTGCTGCAGCAGCGCCATCCCTCGATCCAGGTGGAGCCCGACCGCATCTTCATCACCGACGGGGCCTTCTGGACCTCGGCCGGCATGACGGCCGAGCTGGATCTGGCGCTGGGCCTGGTCGAGAAGGACCTGGGCAGCGATGCCGCCGCCAGCGTGGCCCGCGGTCTGGTGATGCCGCAGCGGCGCTCCGGCGGGCAGTCGCAGCATTCGGAGCTGCTGCGCCTGGCCCCCAAGTCCGACCGCATCCAGCAGGCGCTGGAGTACGCCCGTGCGCACCTGGCCGCGCCGCTCGGCGTCGAGCAGCTGGCCGAAGTGGCGCACCTCAGCCCGCGGCAGTTCAGCCGCGTCTTCGCGGCGGAGACGGGGCAGTCGCCCGCCAAGGCGGTGGAGCAGTTGCGGCTGGAGTCGGCGCGGCTGATGGTGGAACGCAGCCGCCATCCGCTGGAGGTGGTGGCGCGCGAGACGGGCTTTCGCGACGCGCGCCATCTGCGCGAGGTGTTCCTGCGCGGCTTCGGCGTGTCACCGCAGGTGGTACGGCGCGCGGCGCGCGGCACCGATTGAGCAGCCACGCGGGCCCGGCTTCGTGCCCGGCGTGCGGCGAGTGCGGCCGCCTACCGGCGCCTCGCCGGCTTCCTACAAGGCCCGCGCAGGGCCCCGCAACCATGGGTGTCGACCTTTCCCCCATGCGAAGGACCCCGACCCCATGCTTGCCATGAACTACCGCGGACCGTACCGGGTGCGCATCGACGAACGCGCCGAGCCCGAGATCGAGCACCCGGGCGACGCCATCGTGCGCGTCACCCGCAGCTGCATCTGCGGCTCGGACCTGCACCTCTACCACGGGCTGGTGCCCGACACGCGCGTGGGCACGACCTTCGGCCACGAGTTCACCGGCGTGGTCGAGCGCGTGGGGCCCGACGTGCAGCGCCTCAAGCCCGGCGACCGGGTGCTGGTGCCCTTCAACATCTTCTGCGGCACCTGCTTCTTCTGCAGCCGCGAGCTGTTCAGCAACTGCCACAACGTCAACCCCGAGGCCACGGCGGTGGGCGGCATCTTCGGCTACTCGCACACCACGGGCGGCTACGCGGGCGGCCAGGCCGAGTACGTGCGCGTGCCCATGGCCGACATCGGCCCCACGGTGCTGCCGGAGGGCCTGGACGAAGACGACGCGGTGCTGCTGACCGACGTCTTTCCCACCGGCTACCAGGCGGCCGAGATGGGCAGCATCCGCGAGGGCGACACGGTGGTCGTCTTCGGCGCCGGCCCGGTGGGCCTGTTCGCCGCCCGCTCGGCCTGGTTCATGGGCGCGGGCCGGGTGATCGTGGTGGACCACGTCGAATACCGCCTGGCCTTCGCCCGCGAGTTCGCGCACTGCGAGACGGTGGACTTCAAGTCGGTGGGCGACATGGCCATCCACATCAAGAAGATGACCGACGGCCTGGGTGCCGACGTGTGCATCGACTGCGTGGGCGCCGAGGCCGCCGGCAGCTTCGCCCAGACGCTGACGGGCGTGAAGCTCAAGCTGCAGGGCGGCGCGGCCACCGTGCTGCACTGGGCCATCAACTCGGTGCGCAAGGGCGGGCATGTGTCGATCGTGGGCGTGTACGGCCCCACCTTCAACGCACTGCCCATCGGCAACGCGGTCAACAAGGGCCTGACGCTGCGCATGAACCAGGCCTCGGTCAAGCGCCACCTGCCCAAGCTCATCGAGCACGTGCAGGCCGGCCGCATCCGGCCCAGCGACATCATCACCCACCGCCTGCCGCTGGAGGAGGTGGCCGAGGGCTACCACCTGTTCAGCAGCAAGCTGGACGAGTGCATCAAGGTCGTGCTGCTGCCGCCCTCGGCGCGCGCCTGATCGACCCCCTACGAAAGGCCCCCATGGCAGACACCGACACCCCCCCGAACGACGCCAGCGCCGCGGACAACGCCTCGGCGCGCCATGCCCACATCCCCGGCTGGGGCGTGGACCGCGACCGCAACAGCCGTCCCGCCGTGCCCATGGAGCGCATGCCGCCGCGCCTGGAGGGCGTGCACTGGACGCAGCCGGCCCAGCAGCCGCAGACCGTGGAGGTGCTGTGCTCGACCGAGCGCGACAGCACGCTCACGCCCATCTTCGGCAGCACGCTGCCGCCGCAGGGTGCCAGCGGCAGCCTGCGCCGCGCGGCCTTCCGCTTCAGCGAGAACGACCTGCGGCACTGGCTGATCCTGCTGCTGGCCGACCGCACCGACATGGTCGAGGGCGTCATCGACGACCTGCGCCGCGGCCATGTGCCCAACGTGCTGGCCGAGATGGGCCTGGGCGCGGCCTGGAAGCACGACCGCCCGCGCCTGGTGCGAAAGCTGGCCTGGGCGGCGGGCAGTGCCGTGCTGCTGTGCTGGCTGATGGGCCACCGGCGCAGCGGGCGGCGCCGGTACTGAGCGCCACGTCGCTGCGCTGCGCCGGTCGGCCGAGCCACGGCCGGCGCGCGGGCGGCGCTGTGCCTGCGGCGGCACCGGCCGCTGTGAGCACCGGCGCTCAGCCGCCCTCCGTGCCCAGCGCCGCCAGCCGCTCCCGGAGGAACTCGGCGAAGGCATAGGCGATCACCGGCAGCTGCCGCCCGCGCAGGCAGCCCAGCACCAGTTCGCCCTGCGGAAAGGCCCGGTCCTCGATGGCGCGGGCCACCAGGTGGGGCGCGTCCAGGTCGGTCCCGATGGCCATCTGAAAGGTGATGGACCGCCGGTCGGCGAGGCAGCCGAGCAGGAACTCGAAGCTGTTGCTTTCCACCATGGGCTGGAAACGGATGGAGCTGCGCGAGAGAAAGCGCTCCAGCAGTTGTCGCCCGCCGATGTCGCGGTTGGGCAGCACCAGCGGGTAGTCGGCGCAGTCGCGCAGCCGCAGCGCGGAGCGGCCGGCCAGCGGATGCTCGGCATGCATCATGGCCATCAGGCGCTGGCCGGCCACGTCCAGCCGCTGGATGTCGGATTCGGCCGGCAGGTTGAACACCAGGGCCAGGTCGGTGTCGAGGCTGCGCAGGGCCTCGGCGGCATGCACGTGGTCGCCGATGCGCGCATCGAAGGCCACCAGCGGATGCGTCTCGCGGAAGGCCGCGATCGCCGCGGGCAGGAAGCGCGGCGCCAGCGCCTGGCTGGCCACCAGCCGCACGCGGCCTCGGCGCAGGCCCTGCAGTTCTTCGATCTCGGAGCGCACACGCTCCAGCTCGGCGCCGCGGTCGCGCACGTAGCGCACGAACAGCTCGCCCGCGGCGGTGAGCCGCATGCCGCGCGGCAGCCGCTCGAAGAGGGGCGTGCCCAGTTCCTCCTCGATGTCCTGGATGCGGCGGTTGACCGCCGAGGGTGCGACGTGCAGCCGCTCGGCCGCCTGGCGGATGGAGCCGATGCGCGCCACCTCGTCGACGTAGCGCAGCAGGCGCAGGTGGTTCATGGCAGGCGGTGTGAAGGGCAGTGGCGCATGCCGCCGCCCTGCAAGCGGCATGCCCGCGAACCGTTGCCGTAACGGCAACGACGCTGCCGCGATAAAGCGTCGGAAAGTGAGCGCTGGTGGCATGGGCGATGCGTGCGCCAGGCGCATGCACAGCGATGAACGCATTCCCGGCACCAAGTTGGGCGCAGCCCCGGACGGCACCTGCGGCTTCGGCCCCGCGCCCGCCAACCGCTGGCAGCGGCAGGGCGGCAGCCTCAGCCTGGTCCGCACGCCGCCGGTGCCGCGCCCGCTGGCCCTGCCGGCCCAGCCCGAATCGCTGGTGATCGATCTGGCCCGCACCGCGCTGGTGGTGGTCGACATGCAGAACGACTTCTGCCACCCCGAGGGCTGGTTCGGCCAGAAGGGCCTGGACGTGCAGGCCGCCCAGGGGCCCATCCCGGTCCTGCAGGCGCTGCTGCCCGCCTGGCGCCGCGCGGGCAGCCCGCTCGTCTGGTGCAACTGGGGCATCCGTGCCGACCGGCGCAACCTCGGCCCCACGGTGCAGTTCAAGGGCAAGCGCACGGCCGAGGGCGTGGGCTATGGCGAATGCTCGCCGATCGACCACGGGCCCTCGCTGGTGCAGGGCAGCTGGGGCGCGGCGCTGGTCGACGAACTCGCCGCCGAGCCCGGCGACGTCCTGGTGCACAAGCACCGGCTCTCGGGCTTCTGGGACAGCGAGCTCGACAGCATCCTGCGCAACGCCGGCATCACCACCCTCCTGTTCGCCGGCATCAACACCGACCGCTGCGTGTTCTCCACCCTGCAGGACGCGGCCTTCCTCGGCTACGACTGCGTGCTGCTGGAGGACGCCTGCAGCACCTCGTCACCCGACTACGTGACCGACGGCGTGCTCTACCTCGTGCGCCTGCTGCACGGCTTCACCGCGCGCGCTGCCGACCTGGGCGCAGCCCTTGCCGACCTTCCTTCCCAACCCGACTGAGGAACCTTCGCCATGACCTCGACCTTCTCCCTTCTCGCACGCCGCCTGCGCCCGCTCATCGGCGCCGCCGCCCTGGCCCTGGCCGCGCTGCCCGCCGCCGCGCAGACGCCCATCAAGCTGGTGCTCAACTGGAAGTACGAGGGCCCGCAGGCCTGGTTCTTCCTGGCGCAGGACCGTGGCTACTTCAAGCAGGAGGGCCTGGACGTCAGCATCGACCAGGGCGAGGGCTCGGCCGCCTCGATCCCGAAGGTGGCCGCCGGCACCTACCAGGCCGGCTTCGGCGACATGAATGCGCTGATCGACCTGGCGTCCAAGCGGCCGGCCGATGCGCCGGTGGGCGTGTACATGCTCTACAACACGCCGCCCTTCGCGGTCGTGGTGCGCAGCGACAGCCCCATCAAGACGCCGAAGGACCTCGAAGGCAAGACGATCGGCGGCCCGGCCAACGACGGCGCGCTCAAGCTCTTCCCGGCCTTCGCCAAGCTGGCCAAGATCGATGCCGCCAAGGTCACCATCTCCAACATGGCGCCCAACCTGCGCGAGCAGATGCTGGTGCGGGGCCAGATCGACGGCGCCTTCGGCTACGTCACCACCGTGAGCTTCAGCGCCCGCGGCATGGGGCTGGACCCGGCCAAGGACCTGCGCTTCATCCGCTACGGCGACCACGGCATGGACCTGTATGCCAACACCGTCTTCTTCTCGCGCAGCTTCGTGCAGGAGAAGCCCCAGGCCGTGGCCGGCTTCGTCAAGGCGCTCAACCGCGCCGTGAAGGACGTGATCGCGAACCCCGAGGCCGGCATCGACGCCGTGATGAAGCGCGAGCCGCTGCTCAAGCGCGAGGTCGAGAAGGACAAGCTCCTGGCCACGCTCAAGAACGACATGAGCCATCCCGAGATCGCCCGCATCGGCCTGGGCGACGTGGACGACGAGCGCCTGAAGAAGGCCATCGGCATCGTGGCCGAGGCCAACCAGCTGCCGCGCCAGCCCGAGGTGGGCGAGGTGTTCGACCGCCGCTTCCTGCCGGCGCGCGCCGAGCGCCCGTCCAGCACCGTCGCGCCCTGAACACCACCGACAAGACCCCCTGAAGAAAGAAGAGACCGCCATGGATCTGCAACTGCGCGACAAGGTCGCCATCATCACCGGCCCGGCCAAGGGCATGGGCGCCGCCATCACCCTGGCCTTCGCCCGCGAAGGCGCCCGGCTGGTGCTGGCCGGCCGCGACACCGCCGCCATCGAACCCGTGGCCGCCGAGGCCCGCGCCCTGGGCGTGCAGGCGCAGGTGGTGGCCTGCGACCTCACCGCCTCCAGCCAGACCGAGGCGCTGGCCACGGCGGCGCTGGCCGCCTTCGGCCGCATCGACATCCTGGTCAACGTGGCCGGCGGCTCGGGCCCCATCGGCAAGACCGGCTGGGAGACCACCACCGAGGAGTTCGACGAGATCGTGCGGCTGAACATGACCGGCTGCTTCAACACCATCCGCGCCGTCATGCCGGCGATGGTGGAGCAGCGCAGCGGCAAGATCGTCAACGTGGGCGGCACCTTCGGCCTGCGCGGGCGCGCGGGGCGCATGGCCTACTCGGCCTCCAAGTGGGGCCTGCGCGGCATCACCAAGAGCTTCGCGCTCGAGGCCGGGCCGCACAACATCAACGTCAACAACGTCGCGCCGGGCATGGTGGACGGCCCGCGCTTCCGCGAGAAGGTGTGCGCCAACATGGCCCAGCGCCTGGGCATCACGCTCGAAGAAGCGATGCAGCGCCACGCGGCCGACTATGCGTTGCGCCGCGTCTCCACCGACACCGACATCGCCAACGCCTGCCTGTTCATGGCCAGCGAGGTGTCGCGGCAGATCACCGGCGCCGACCTGCCGGTGGACGGCGGCTGGGCCGCACTGTGAGCCGGGGAGTGAGCAGCATGCGACCCGACGTCGACCTCGTCATCCGCGGCGCGAGCGTGGTCTCGCCCGACGCCATCGTGCCGGCCAGCGTGGCCATCGCCGGCGAGCAGATCGTGGCCGTGGGCCACGACGACACCATGCCGCCGGCGCGCGAAGAACTGCGGGCCGACGGCCTCTTCCTGCTGCCGGGTGCCATCGACAGCCACGTGCACTTCCGCGACCCGGGCTATCCGCACAAGGAGACCTGGCGCACCGGCTCGGCCGCCGCGGCCCTGGGCGGCGTGACCACCGTCTTCGACATGCCCAACACCTCGCCGGCCACGGGCACCGTGGAGGCGCTGCGCCTCAAGCAGAAGGCGGCCGAGGCGTCGTACTGCGACTTCGGCATCCACGGCCTGCTGGGCGACGACACCATCGAACGGCTGGAGGAACTGCTGGAAGCCGGCGTCACCAGCTTCAAGGCCTTCGTCGGCAACACCTTCGGCAACCTGCCCGCGCCCACCGACGGTGCGCTGCTGGAGGGCTTCGAGACGCTGGCGCCGCTGGGCATCCGCACGGTGGTGCATGCCGAGAACTCGTCCATCCTGTTCCGCCGCCAGAAGAAGATGCAGGAGGCCGGCCGCATCGACGCCATGGCCCACCTGGCGGCGCGGCCCGCCGTGGCCGAGATCGAGGCCATCGGCCGTGTGCTCACGCTGGCCGAATGGACCGGCGCGCGGGTGCACATCGCGCACCACAGTGCGGCGGATTCGCTCTTTTTGCTGCGCGAGGCCAAGCGCCGCGGCGTGGACGTGACGGCCGAGACCTGCCCGCAGTACCTGCTGCTCAACACCGGGCACATGGCGAAGCTCGGCGGCGTGATGCGCCTCAACCCGCCCATCCGCGAGGCGCGCCACAACCAGCCGCTGTGGGACGCGCTGATGGACGGCACGCTGGACATGATCGCCACCGACCATGCGCCGCATGCGCCGGAAGAGAAGACGCGCGAGAGCATCTGGGACTGCGACTGCGGCTTCCCCGGCGTGGAGACGCAGATGCCGCTGATGCTCACCGAGGTCAACCGCGGCCGCGCCACACTCATGGACTACGTGCGCTGGAGCGCCGTGGCGCCCGCCAGGGCCTGGGGCCTGTACGGCACCAAGGGCGTGATCGCGCCCGGCGCCCATGCCGACATCGCCATCGTCGACATGGCGCGCCAGGGCGTGCTGTCGCAGAGCCGGCTGCAGAGCATCAGCCGCATCTCGCCCTGGCACGGGCGGCCGGTGCAGGGCTATCCGCTGCACACGCTGCTGCGCGGGCGCTTCGTCATGCGCGACGGCCGGCTGGTGGAGGACGCCGTGGGCTGGGGCCGCTCGGTCAAGACCGTGCAGAAGATGCCCACGCCCCGGCCGCGCAACACCGAGCACTACAGCCGCGCCATCCTGGAGACGCCGCCCGGCGTGCCGCCGACCGCAGTGCCGGTGGGCGAGGTGGACTGGAGCGCTTCATGAGCGGCGCCGTTCCCCAGCACGTGGACGCGCACGTGGTGCCCTGCCGCGGCCCCGGCGACCTGAGCGGCGTGCAGGCCCTGGTCGAGGCCGGCACGCTCGACCCGCGCCACATCGTGGCTGTGATGGGCAAGACCGAGGGCAACGGCTGCGTCAACGACCACACCCGCGACTTCGCCGCCATGGCCTGGTGCCACTACCTGGCGCCGCACCGCAGCTGCACGCCGCAGGCGGTGCATGCGCAGGTGGCGCTGGTGATGTCCGGCGGCACCGAGGGCGTGCTGTCGCCGCACTTCACCGTCTTCACCCGCCGCGCGGCCCTGCCGCACGAGGTGGTCGAAGGCGAGAAGCGGCTGGTGGTCGGCATCGCCCACACGCGCGATTTCACGCCGGAGGAAATGGGCCGCCAGGCCCAGATCGCCGCCACGGCCGAGGCCGTGCAGGCGGCCATGCGCGACGCCGGCATCGACAGCGCCGCCGACGTGCACTTCGTTCAGGTCAAGTGCCCGCTGCTGACTGCCGCCAAGGTGGACGACGCGCTCGGCCGCGGGCTGGACACGGTGACGCGCGACACCTACGAATCGATGGGCTACTCGCGCGCCGCCTCGGCCCTGGGCGTGGGCGTGGCCCTGGGCGAGATCGACGCGGCGCGCGCCATCGACGCCGCCGTGCTGCACGACCTCAGCCTTCATTCGGCCCGGGCCTCCGTGTCGGCCGGCATCGAGCTGGAGGGCAACGTGGTCATCGTGCTGGGCGAGGCGGCGGGCAGCGCGTCGCCGCTGCGCATCGGCCATGCGCTGATGCGCGACGCAGTGGACACGGCCGGCCTGCGCACGCTGCTGCGCACGCACTTCGGGCTGGACCCGGAAGCCGATGCGGCCCTGATCGCGCAGCGGCTGGTCAACCTGCTGGCCAAGGCCGAGGCCAGCCCCGACGGCCGGGTGCGCGAGGCGCGCCACACCATGCTGAACGACTCGGACATCCATTCGACCCGCCATGCGCGTGCCGCCGTCGGGGCCGTGCTGGCCTCGGTGGTGGGCCGCACGGCGCTCTACGTCTCCGGTGGTGCCGAGCACCAGGGCCCGCCCGGCGGCGGCCCGGTGGCGGCGCTGGTGCGCGTGGCCTGAACGGCCTCTTTTTGCGGGAACCCCTCATGAGCCAGAGCTTCATCCAACTCTCCGACGTGATGCTGCGCTACGGCGGCGGCACCATCGCCCTGGACCACACCACGCTGGGCATCGACCGCGGCGACTTCGTCGCGCTGGTCGGCCCCAGCGGCTGCGGCAAGTCCACCATCCTCAAGCTGCTGGCCGGCCTGCTGCGGCCCACCTCGGGCGCCGTCATCGCCGGTGGCCGCGAGGTGGGGCCGGCCGGTGCCCGACCCGTGGTGGCCGGAAGGCCGGCGCTGCGCATCGGCCTGGCCTTCCAGAACCCGACCATGCTGCCGTGGCTGACGATCCGCGAGAACGTGATGATCCCGCTCAAGATCGTCGAGCCCTTCCGGCAGGACTACGCCCGCAAGAAGCGCGGCGAGTACGCCGAGCGCGCCGATGCGCTGCTGGCCCAGGTGGGCCTGCGCGGCTTCGGCGACAAGCGGCCCTGGCAGCTGTCGGGCGGCATGCTGCAGCGGGCCTCGCTGTGCCGCGCGCTGGTTCACCAGCCCGAGCTGCTGCTGCTGGACGAGCCCTTCGGCGCGCTCGACCAGTTCACCCGCGAGGAGCTGTGGGACATCATGCAGACGCTGTGGATGACCCAGCGGCCCACCGTGCTGCTGGTGACGCACGACCTGCGCGAGTCGGCCTACCTGGCCAACCGCATCTGCGTGATGAGCGCGCGGCCCGGCCGCATCCTGGAGACGCGCGACGTGGACTTCGCCCGGCCGCGCACGCTGCAGTCCAGCTACGACCCGGCCTTCGGCGCGCTGGTGCAGCAGCTGCGCATGCGCATCGCCGAGGCGCGCTGCGACGGCGATGCCACGCCTCCGCCCGTGTCGGTGCCCGCACTGCAGGGGGTGGCGGCATGAACGCGCGCGTGAACGTCGTGGACGCGGCCGAACCCATGTCCGCATCCGCATCCGCATCCGCATCCGCAGGCGAAGCCGCAGGCCCCGCCACGCCGCGGCTGTCTCCCCTGGCGCGCCAGCGGCTGCTCTCCGCGCTGGCGCTGGTCGGCTTCTTCCTGGCCTGGGAGCTCATCTGCCTGGCCAGCGGCATCTCGGACCTGGTGCTGCCGCGGCCCAGCCAGATCGCCCGCGTGCTGATCGAGCGCATGCCGCTGCTGTGGCCGCACACGGTGCAGACGCTCTACACCACGCTGCTGGGCTTCGCGCTGGGCGTGGCGGCGGGCATCGTCATCGGCGTGGGCATCGGCTCGTCGAAGCTGGCTTACGACGTCACCTATCCGCTGCTGGTGGGCTTCTCCAGCATTCCGAAGGTGGCGGTGGTGCCGCTGTTCGTCGTGTGGTTCGGCGCCGGCACCGTGCCGGCGGTGCTCACTTCGATGGTCATCAGCATCTTTCCTGTGGTGGTCAACGTGGCCACGGGCCTCGCCAGCACCGAGCCCGAGCTGGAGGACGTGCTGCGGGTGCTGGGCGCGCGCAAGCGCGACATCCTCTGGAACGTGGGCCTGCCGCGCGCCATGCCCTACCTGTTCGCCTCGCTCAAGATCGCCATCACGCTGTCCTTCGTGGGCACGGTGCTGTCGGAGACGGTGGCTTCCAACCGCGGCATCGGCACCGTGATGATGATCGCCAGCGGCAACTTCGACGTGCCGATGGTCTTCGCCGGCCTCTTCCTGCTGGCGGCCATGGGCGTGCTGCTCTATGCGCTGTCGGCGCTGGTCGAGCGGCGCGTGACCGGCTGGTCGCAACGCAAGACCGACCTGGCGGCGACCGGCGCCTGAAATGAAACCACCCCGTTTGGACTTCCTCACTGCGTGTGGAAGTCCCATCCCCCTCAAGGGGCGCACCCGGCGGCCCGGCAGAGCCGGTTCCGCGGGTGCACTGGCCTGGCCTGGCCTGCGCCGCGGCCATTCGATCAGAAAGGTGGCGCCGGTTTCATGCGATGCGGATGGCGCGCAGCGCAATGGATAACGGAGATGCAGGTCAGTGAACCCAAGTCCGTTCGGGCTGAGCCTGTCGAAGCCGAGGCGCCCGCTCGCCAGGGCCCTCCGTCTTTCGAATTCCAAGGAGCTTTCATGTCCCGCTTCCTCCCTCGTCGCGCCGCCGGCTTGGCGCTCTCGGCCCTGTCCCTGCTGATGGCCGTGGGCGCCGCGCTGGCACCCGCCCCCGCCGCCGCCCAGACCGAGACCCCGATCAAGTTCGTCCTCGACTGGAAGCTCCAGGGCGTGCACGCCTGGTACTACCTCGCGCAGGACCGCGGCTATTTCGCCCGCGAGAAGCTGGCCGTGACCATCGACCAGGGCGACGGCTCGGCCGCCACCGTCACCAAGATCATGGCCGGCGCCTACCAGGCCGGCTTCGGCGACGTGAACGCCATCGTGCAGAACGCCGCCGCCAAGCCGGGCCAGGCGCCGGTGATGGTCTACATGCTCTACAACCGCGCGCCCTTCGCACTCATCGCCAAGGCCGACGGCCCGATCCGCACGCCCAAGGACCTCGAAGGCCGCACCGTCGGCACGCCGGCCGGTGGCGCGGCAGCCCGCATGTTCCCGGTCATCGCGGCGCGCACCGGCATCGACGCCGCCAAGGTCGCGTGGACCAACGTGGCGCCCAACCTGCAGGAGCAACTGCTGCTCAAGGGCCATGTCGACGCCGCGGCCGTGTTCTCGGTCACCAGCTACATGAACCTGGTGGCGCAGGGCATCGACCCCGACAAGGACATCCGCTGGTTCCATTACGGCGACTTCGGCGTCGAGCTCTACGGCAACGGCGTGATGGTGTCGCAGCAGCTGCTGCGCGAGCGGCCCGAGGCCGTGGCCGGCCTGGTGCGGGCGATCAACCACGCGGTGCGCGACACCATCGCCGACCCGGACGCGGCCATCGCGGCGCTGGTCAAGCGCGAGCCGCTGCTCAACAAGGAGCTGGAGAAGCGCCGCCTGCTCTACACGCTCAAGACCGTCATGCTCACGCCCGAGGTGGCGACGCAGGGCCTGGGCGACATCAGCGATGCCCGCTTCGCCCGCGCCTTCCTGCAGCTCAAGGAGGCCTTCGGTCTGCCGCGCGTGCCCACGGCCGCCGAGGTCTTCGACCGCCGCTTCCTGCCGCCGCTGGCGGAGCGCACGCTCGCGAAGCGATGAGCGACGCCATCCCCACCACCATCGACTGCGCCTGGCTGCTGGCCGAACCCGGTGCGGCGCCCGCGCAGCGCGACATGCGCATCCGCCTCGACGGCCCGCGCGTGGCGGCCGTCGACACGCTGCCTGCCCCGGTGCCCGGCCGCCGCCGTCTGTCGCTGCCGGCGCTGGCCAATGCGCACGACCATGCGCGCACCGTGCGCAGCGCCACGCTGGGTGCCTTCGGCCAGCCGCTGGAGGGCTGGCTGCCCTTCCTGGGCGTGGTGCCGGGCATGGACCCATACCTGTGCGCCGCGACCTCCTTCGCCCGCTCGCTGCGCAACGGCGTGGTGGACCTGATGGTGCACTACACCCGCGTGCAGGGTGGCCTGCCCTATGTCGACGAGGCGGCGGCCGTGGGCCGGGCCGCGCGCGACGTGGGCGTGCGCATCGGCTTCGCGGTGGCCCTGCGCGACCGCCACGGCCTGGGCTACGCCGACGACGCGGCGGTGCTGGCGGCGCTGCGTCCGGCCATCCGTGACGACATCGCCCGCCGGCTGTCGGCACCGTCGACGCCGCCCGCGCAGCAGCTCGCGCTGGTGGAAGAGGTGGCGCAGCGCTTCGCCGCGGAAGGGCTGGATTCCCATGCGGACCTGCAGTACGGCCCCACCGGCGTGCAGTGGTGCAGCGCGCCGCTGCTCGAAGCCATCGCCCAGGCTTCGGCCGACACCGGCCGGCGTGTGCACATGCACCTGCTGGAGACGCAGTACCAGCGCGCCTGGGCCGATGCCGCGCACCCGGGCGGCATCGTGCGCTTCCTGGACGACATCGGCCTGCTCGGCCCGCGGCTCACGCTGGCGCACTGCACCTGGGCGCGGCCGGAGGAGCTGGCCCTGATCGCGGAGCGCGGCGCCACCATCGCCGTCAACACCAGCTCCAACCTGGGCCTCAAGTCCGGCATCGCCCCGCTGGCGCAGATGCTGGCCCACGGCTGCCGCGTCGCCATGGGCCTGGACGGCATGGCCTTCGACGAGGACGACGATGCCCTGCGCGAGGCGCGCCTGGCCTATGCGCTGCACCGCGGCTGGGGCTACGACACCACCATGACGCCGGCCCAGCTGTGGCGCTTCGCCTCGCGCGGGCGCATCGCGCCGGGCGAGCGCGCGGACCTCGTGCTGCTCGACTGGGACGCGCTGGACGACGATGCCCTGTTCGACGACGTCGACCCGCTGGACCTGCTGCTCGCGCGCGGCACGGGCCGGCATGTGCACACCGTCATCGCCGGCGGCCGCACGGTGGTCGAGGCTGGACGCGTTCTGGGCGTGGACGAGGTGGCCCTGCAGGTCGAGTTGCGGGCGCGCATGCGGTTGGCCCTGTCGGCGGATGCTGCCCATGCCGGCTGGCGCCGCACGGTCCAGGCCTTCGCCGAAGATATGGCACCCTTCTGCCGCGATGGCCGCTTTCTGGGCGGCTGCTGCTGAGCCTTTTTTCCTTTTTCCGGAATCCTTCTCCATGACCCGTATCCGCATGCAGGCCGCCGGCTTCGACTTCGTCGCCGAGACCCATCCCGACGCGCCGCAGACCGTGGCCGCCTTCCTGCAACTGCTGCCCTACCGGCAGAAGCTCATCCACGTGCGCTGGAGCGGCGAGGGCTGCTGGGTGCCGCTGGGCGAGTTCCGCCTGACCCACGAGGGCGCGCCGGTGGGCTTCGAGAACCACACCAGTCACCCGTCGCGCGGCGACGTGCTGTTCTACCCCGGCGGCTACAGCGAGACCGAGATTATCCTGGCCTACGGCGCCTGCAGCTTCGCCAGCCGCATGGGCACGCTGGCCGGCAACCACTTCCTCACCATCGTGGAAGGCCGCGAGCACCTGCCCGAGCTGGGCCGCCGCGTCCTGTGGGAGGGGGCGCAGGACGTGGTGTTCAGCTTGGCCTGAACTGCGCTGTGCACGCCCGGGCCATGGCAGGCTGGGCGCTGCCCTTCAAAGGGTGAAGTCGTAATCGATCGTGATCGGCGCGTGGTCGCTGAACTTGATCGTCTTGAAGATGTGCTCGCTGCGCGCCAGCTGGGCCATGGCCGGCGTGGCCAGGTGGTAGTCCAGGCGCCAGCCCACGTTCTTGGCATAGGCCTGGCCGCGGTTGCTCCACCACGTGTAGCAGGCGTCGGTGGTGTCGGGCTGAAGGTGGCGGTAGACGTCCACCAGGCCCGCGCCCTCGGCGCCAGCGTCGAGCAGGCGGGTCATCCAGGCGCGCTCCTCGGGCAGGAAGCCGCTGTTCTTGAGGTTGCCCTTCCAGTTCTTCAGGTCCGCTTCCTGGTGGGCGATGTTGATGTCGCCGCACAGGATGAACTCGCGCGTCTTCTTCAGCTGCACCAAGTAGGGCATGAAGCCTTCCAGGAAGCGGAACTTCGCCGCCTGCCGCTCCTCGCCCGAACTGCCGCTCGGAAAGTAGCAGCTGATGATCGAGAGCTTGCGCGCCGGCGTGTCGAAGCGCAGCTCCAGGTAGCGGCCCTCAGCGTCGAACTCGGTGTTGCCCCAGCCGATCACGACGTCGGTGGGCTCGTGCTTCGTGTAGATGGCGGTGCCGGCATAGCCCTTCTTCTCCGCGAAGTGGAAGTGGCCCTTCAGGCCCGCCATCTGCTCGAAGCGGCCCTGCACGTCGCTCGCCTGGACGCGGATCTCCTGCATGCAAATACAATCCGGCGCCGCTTCGGCGACCCAGTCGGCGACCCCTTTTGTCGAGGCGGAACGCAGGCCGTTGAGGTTGAGGCTGGTGAGTTTGAACACGTTTCGAGGAATGCGGATGGCAGTGGACGGGAAGCAGCAGCAGCAACACGACGCGCGCCTGGCGCAGGACTTCGTGGCGTTCGCGATCGAGGCCGGCGTGCTGCGCTTCGGCGAGTTCAAGACCAAGGCCGGGCGTCTGAGTCCCTATTTCTTCAATGCGGGCCTGTTCAACGACGGCGCCCGCATCGCGCGGCTGGCGGAATTCTATGCAGCGCGCCTGATCGACTCCGGCCTGGAGTTCGACATGATCTTCGGTCCCGCCTACAAGGGCATCCCGCTGGGCGCGACGGTGGCGGCCGAGCTGGCGCGGCGCGGCCGCAACGTGCCCTTCGCCTACAACCGCAAGGAAGCCAAGGACCACGGCGAGGGCGGCTCGCTGGTCGGTGCGCCGCTGGCCGGCCGCGTGCTGATCGTGGACGACGTCATGTCCGCCGGCACCGCGGTGCGCGAGTCCATCGCCACCATCCGCGCCGCCGGCGCCACGCCGCATGCCGTGGCCATCGCGCTGGACCGCCAGGAGCAGGCCACCGAGAACGGCCAGGACGTGCCTCACAGCGCCGTGCAGTACGTGCGCGACCAGCTGGGCATGGCGGTGGTGGCCATCGCCAGCCTGAGTGACCTGCTCGCCTACCTGGACGAGCGTGCCGGCGAAGAACTGCGCGCCCATCGCGCCAGCGTGCAGGCCTACCGTGAGCGCTACGGTGCCTGAGGTCCATCGCGCCGCCGGGCGTCTGTTTCTGGCCGTCGGCGCGCTGTGCGGCGCCGCAACCGTCGCTCACGCCCAGCAGCCGGGCAGCGGCATGACGCAGGGCAGCATCTTCACCTGCACCACGGCGCGCGGCCAGCACCTGACCTCCGACCGCTACATCGCCGAGTGCGCCGACCGGGTACAGCTGGAGCTGTCGCCCAGCGGCAGCGTGCGGCGGCGCATCGAGCCGGCGCTCACGCCGCAGGAGCAGCTGCAGCGCGACCAGCGCCGCCAGGCCGAAGAGCGCGCCGAGGCCCAGCGCCGCGACGAGCGGCGGCGCGACATGGCGCTGCTGGCCCGTTACCCCGACGCCGCCGCGCACGACCGCCGGCGCACCGAGGCGCTGGCGCAGTCCGAGGCCGAGATCGCCGCCGCCCGCCGCCGCCTGGCCGACCTGGCGCAGGCGCGCCGCAAGCTGGACCAGGACATGGCGGCCTACGCCAAGGACCCGGCCCAGGCCCCCGCCGCGCTCAAGGTGCAGATGGCCGACAACGCCAATGCCGTGAGCATGCAGGAGCGGCTGCTGCGCGAGCAGGAAGACGAAAAGCAGCGCATCAACGCCCGCTTCGACGAGGAGCGCCAGCGGCTGGACAGGCTCTGGGGCCCCAGCCGCTGAGGGCCGCCTCCATCCTCTAGCCCAGACGCGACTTCAGCAGCGCATTGACCTGCGCCGGATTCGCCTTGCCCTTGCTCTCCTTCATCACCTGGCCGACCAGGGCGTTGAAGGCCTTGTCCTTGCCGGCGCGGTATTCGGCGATGTTCTTCTCGTTCTTCGCGAGCACGTCGTCGACGATCTTCTCCAGCGCGCCGGTGTCGTTCATCTGCTTGAGGCCCTTGGCCTCGATGAGCGCATCGACCGACTCGCCCTCGCCGCTCCACAGCGCATCGAAGACCTGACGCGCCGCGTTGTTGGAGATGGTGCCGTCGCCGATGCGGCCGATCAGCTGCGCCAGCTGGGCGGGCTTGACCGGCGCGGCCTCGATGCCGACTTCCTGCGTGTTCAGGCGCTTGGCGATCTCGCCCGACAGCCAGTTGCTGGCCAGCTTGGGCGCGGCGCCCGCGGCCACGGCGGCATCGAAGTAGGCGGCATGCGCCGGGCTCTGTGTGAGCTGCGTGGCGTCGTAGTCGGTCAGGCCGAAGTCGCGCACGTAGCGCTCGGCCATGGCGCGCGGCAGCTCGGGCATCTGCGCCTTCACCGCATCCACCCAGTCGCGGCCGATCACCAGCGGCGGCAGGTCGGGGTCGGGGAAGTAGCGGTAGTCGGCCGCGTCTTCCTTGGTGCGCATGGCGCGCGTCTCGCCCGTGTCGGGGTCGAACAGCACCGTGGCCTGCTGGATGGGGTGGCCGTCCTCGATCTGCTCGATCTGCCAGCGGATCTCGAAGTCGATCGCCTGCTGCATGAAGCGGAAGCTGTTGAGGTTCTTGATCTCGCGGCGCGTGCCCAGCGGCTGGCCCGGCCGGCGCACCGAGACGTTGGCGTCGCAGCGGAAGGAGCCTTCCTGCATGTTGCCGTCGCAGATGCCGATCCAGGTGACGATCTTGTGCAGCTCGCGCGCATAGGCGACGGCCTCGGCGCTGGAGCGGATGTCCGGCTCGGTCACGATCTCCAGCAGCGGCGTGCCGGCGCGGTTGAGGTCGATGCCCGACTGGCCGACGAAGTCCTCGTGCAGCGACTTGCCGGCGTCTTCCTCCAGATGAGCGCGCACCAGGCGCACCGTCTTGCGTTCCTCGCCCAGCCAGAAGCTGACCGAGCCGCCCTGCACGACGGGAATCTCGTACTGGCTGATCTGGTAGCCCTTGGGCAGGTCGGGGTAGAAGTAGTTCTTGCGCGCGAAGATGCTGCGCGGCGCGATGGTGCTGCCCAGCGCCAGGCCCAGGCGGATGGCACGCTCGACGGCGCCGCGGTTCATCACCGGCAGCGTGCCGGGCAGGGCCAGGTCCACCGCGCAGGCCTGCGTGTTGGGCTCGGCGCCGAAGGCCGTGGGTGCGCGGCTGAAGATCTTGCTTTGCGTGGAGAGCTGGGCATGCGTCTCGAAGCCGATGACGACTTCATAGCCCTGCACCAGCGGGCCGGTGGGGCGGCCCTCCTGGGCGGCGGCGAAGGTGTTGGTCTCGGTGCTCATGCTCAAAAGCCCTCCGGCGTGCGTTGGTGCCAGTCGGTGGCCTGCTGGAAGCGGTGCGCGGCGTTCAGCAGCCGGCCTTCGGCGAAGTAGTTGCCGATCAGCTGCAGGCCCACGGGCATGCCGCCGTCGAAGCCGCAGGGCAGGCTCAGGCCCGGCAGGCCGGCCAGCGAGCCGGGCAGGGTGAAGACGTCGGCCAGATAGTCGGCGACGGGATCGTCGCTGTGCGCGCCGATGGCCCAGGCCACGGTGGGCGCGGCGGGGCCGGCGATCACGTCGCAGTCGCGGAAGGCGGCCTGGAAATCGTCCGCGATCATGCGGCGCACCTTCTGCGCCTGCAGGTAGTAGGCGTCGTAGTAGCCGTGCGACAGCACGTAGGTGCCGATCATGATGCGGCGCTTGACCTCGTCGCCGAAGCCTTCGGCGCGGGTCTTCATGTACATCTCGGCCAGGTCCTTGTACTGGCTGGCGCGGTGGCCGAACTTCACGCCGTCGAAGCGGCTGAGGTTGGAGCTGGCCTCGGCCGCGGCAATGATGTAGTACACGGGGATGGCCAGCTCGGTGCGCGGCAGGCTCACTGCCACGCGCTTGGCGCCCAGCTTCTCGTACTCGGCCAGGGCGGCATCGATGGCGGCGCGCACGCCGGGCGCCACGCCGTCGCCCAGGAATTCCTTGGGCACGCCGATGCGCAGGCCGTCCAGCGAACCCGTCAATCCCTGAGCGAAGTCTTCGGCCGGACGATCCAGCGAGGTGGAATCACGGTCCGGGTCGGGCCCGCACATGGCCGACAGCAGCAGCGCGCAGTCCTCGGCCGAGCGGGCCATGGGGCCGGCCTGGTCCAGGCTGGACGCGAAGGCAACCATGCCGTAGCGGCTGGCGCGGCCGTAGGTGGGCTTGATGCCGGTGATGCCGCAGAAGCTGGCCGGCTGACGGATCGAGCCGCCGGTGTCGGTGCCGGTGGAGGCGGGCGCCAGGCCCGCCGCCACGGCCACGGCGCTGCCGCCGGAGGAGCCGCCGGGCACGCGCGAGGTGTCCCAGGGGTTGCGCACGGGCACGGGCTGGTCGGTGCCTACGGCGGGCACGGCCACGTTCTGGTTGGACGAACCCATGGCGAATTCATCGCAGCTGAGCTTGCCCAGCGTGACCATGCCGGCCTCGCCCAGCTTGCGCACCACGGTGGCGTCGAAGGGCGACTGGTATCCGGCCAGCATGCGCGAGCCCGCGGTGCTGGGCCAGCCGGTGGTCACGAAGATGTCCTTGTGGGCGACGGGCACGCCAGCCAGCGGGCCGGCCTGGCCAGCCGCGATGGCGGCGTCGGCGGCGCGGGCCTGGGCGAGCGTCGCGTCTTCATCGACGGCGACGAAGGCGCCGAGATACTCGGTGGATCCCAAGACGCCCAAAGCGCTCTGGTATTTGATGCGGCCTAGGAAGTGCCGGGCGGTCTCCACGGCCGAGACTTCGCGGGCGGCCAGGGCGCGGGCCAGGTCGGCCACACCCCGGTAGTGCAGGTCGGGCGCGCTCATTCGATCACCTTTGGCACGAGAAACAGGCCGTTCTCGACGGCGGGGGCGCTCTTCTGGTTGGCCTCGCGCTGGTTCGGCTCGGTGGCCGCGTCCTCGCGCAGGCGAAGGACGATGTCCTCGATGGCGGAGACGGGGTGCGACAGCGGCTCGACCCCGGTGGTGTCCACGGCGCGCATGCGCTCGACGAGGTCGAAGAAACCGTTGATCTGGCCGCGCAGGCGCTCGCTTTCGTCGGGCGCCAGCGCCAGCCGCGCCAGCGACGCGATGCGCGCGGTGTCGGTGGTGGAGAGAGACATCGGAAAAACCCAGAGAGACGGCGCCCCATCGACGTGCAGAAGGGCCTGCAAGTGGGGAAATCGCCAGGGGGAATCGGGTATTATCCCGCCTTTGCCGCAACTGCCGCCAACGTGCCGGCATGGCCGCCCCGGCAAGCGGCAAAGCCTTCCAAATCTCCCTTTTCCTCACTCATTCCGGGGCGACGCCGGTCCGAAGCGCCCGCCGTGCCCCTCCGCAAGGACATCGCCCATGTTTGGAGCATTCCGTCGGTACTTTTCCACCGACCTCGCGATCGACCTCGGCACCGCCAACACCCTGATCTTCGCCCGCAACAAGGGCATCGTGCTGGACGAGCCGTCGGTGGTCGCCATCCGCCACGAGGGCGGTCCGCACGGCAAGAAGGTCATCCAGGCCGTGGGCGCCGAAGCCAAGGCCATGCTGGGCAAGGTGCCCGGCAACATCGAGGCCATCCGCCCGATGAAGGACGGCGTGATCGCCGATTTCGTGATCACCGAGCAGATGATCAAGCAGTTCATCAAGATGGTGCACCCGCGCACGCTGCTCACGCCCAGCCCGCGCATCATCATCTGCGTGCCCTGCGGCTCCACCCAGGTCGAGCGCCGCGCCATCAAGGACGCCGCCGAGGCCGCGGGCGCCACCTCGGTCTACCTGATCGAGGAGCCCATGGCCGCCGCCATCGGCGCGGGCCTGCCGGTGTCCGAGGCCAGCGGCTCCATGGTGGTCGACATCGGCGGCGGCACCACCGAGGTGGGCGTGATCTCGCTGGGCGGCATGGTCTACAAGGGCTCCGTGCGCGTCGGCGGCGACCGCTTCGACGAAGCCATCATCAACTACATCCGCCGCAACTACGGCATGCTGATCGGCGAGCCGACGGCCGAGGTCATCAAGAAGACCATCGGCTCGGCCTTCCCCGGCTCCGAGGTCAAGGAGATGGAGGTCAAGGGCCGCAACCTCTCCGAAGGCGTGCCGCGCAGCTTCACCATCAGCTCCAACGAGGTGCTGGAGGCGCTGACCGACCCGCTCAACAACATCGTCTCGGCCGTCAAGAACGCGCTGGAGCAGACGCCGCCCGAGCTGGGCGCCGACATCGCCGAGCGCGGCATGATGCTGACCGGCGGCGGCGCGCTGCTGCGCGACCTGGACCGGCTGCTGGCCGAAGAGACCGGCCTGCCCGTGCTGGTGGCCGAAGACCCGCTGACCTGCGTGGTGCGCGGCTGCGGCATCGCCCTGGAGCGCATGGACCGCCTGGGCAGCATCTTCACCAGCGAGTAAGCTGCCGCCGCTGTCCACAGGCCGGCCCCGTTCCACGGGCCGGCCTTTTTGCCATATAGACGCCCCTTCGTCCCGCCAGGTCCGACCCCATGCCGTTCGGCACGCTCGACCGCTCCGCGCCGCCCCTGTTCAACCAGGGGCCGTCGGCGTTGTCGCGCTTCATCTTCTGCGGCGCGCTGGCGATCTTCCTGATGGTGGCCGATGCGCGGTTCGACGTCGTGGCGCCGGTGCGCGCGGCGCTGGCGGCCATGATGTTTCCGCTGCAGTGGGCGGTGCTCAAGCCGGTGCAGTGGGTGGCCGAGGCCAACCGCCGCTTCGAGGACGTGGCCACGGCGCAGCGCAACGAGGCCGAGGCGCGGCGCCGGCTGGTGATGCAGTCCGAGCGCGCCAGCCAGGCCGATGCGCTGGCGCGTGAGAACGCGCGGCTGCGCACCCTGCTCGAGCTGCGCCAGAACGCGCCCACGCCCGGCCGCGCGGCTGAGGTGCTCTACGACGCCGCCGACCCCTACACCCGCAAGGTGGTCATCGACCAGGGCCAGGTGCACGGCATCGCACCGGGCTCGCCGGTGATCGACGAACTGGGCGTGCTCGGCCAGGTGACGCTGGTGTCGGCCTTCACCAGCGAGGTCACGCTGGTCATCGACCGCGACCTGGCGATCCCGGTGCAGAACAGCCGCACCGGCGCGCGCAGCGTGGCCTTCGGCGACGCCGGGCCGCACAGCGCGGGCATGGAGCTGCGCTTCACCGCCGCCAACGCCGACGTGCGCGAGGGCGACCTGCTGTCCACCAGCGGCGTGGACGGCGTCTACCCGGCCGGCCTGCCGGTGGCGCGCGTGGACCGCATCGACCGCCGCGCCGACACCGCCTTCGCCCGCATCCACTGCGTGCCGCTGTCGCGGGTGGGTGCCGCGCGCTACGTGATGGTGCTCACGCCCGTGGGCGAGGCGCCGCAGGCGGCACGCCCGCCGGTGCCCGCGACGGAGCCGCGCCGTTTCGACAAGGTCGACCGGCCGGGCCGCAAGCCCGAGGGCAACCGGACCGAGGCGTCGGCCCCGCCTGCCGCGCGGGCGTCGCAGCCGGCTCAGCCGGCGGTCGCGGCGCAGCCGGCCGCGCCGGCCACGCCCCCGGCCCGGGCCGCCCCGTCGGCGCCGGCCGACCGGCCGGCCGCGGCCGGAGCGACCGGAACGACCGGCGCGACCGGAGGCGCCGCCCGATGATCATGCGCCCCGGCCAGGAGCAGCTGCTGCTGCCCGCCAAGCCCGTGTTCATGTGGGGCAGCCTGCTGGCGGCCGTCCTGCTGAACATGATGCCGCTGGGCCGCCTGCCCTGGATGCCCGACTTCCTGGCCGTGGTGCTGGTGTTCTGGGGCGCCCACCAGCCGGCGCGCATCGGCCTGGGCGCCGCCTTCGCCTTCGGTCTGGTCATGGACGTGCACGAGTCCTCGCTGCTGGGCCAGCATGCGCTGTCCTATGCGACGCTGAGCTTCTTCGCCATCGTCATCCACCGGCGGCTGCTCTGGTACCGGCTGTCGGCCCAGGCGCTGCAGCTGGTGCCGCTGTTCCTGCTGTCGCGCGTCATCGAGCTGGCCATCCGCATCGTGGGCGGCGGCATCTTCCCGGGCTGGATCACGCTGCTGGGCGCGCCCATCGAGGCGCTGCTCTGGCCGCTGG
>NZ_LDSL01000009.1 GCF_001476815.1 Pseudacidovorax intermedius
CGGGCCGCCGGGTGCGCCCCTCGAGGGGGATGGGACTTCCACACGCAGTGAGGAAGTCCCAACGGGGTGGTCTTTTCTAGTTATCGAGCGTCAGCTTCTGCTTCTGCACGACCTGCTTGTAGACCTCGTACTCGGCCTTGATCTGCTCGGCGAACTGCTGCGGCGTGTTGGCCACGATGATGGAGCCGGTGTCCTCGATGCGCTTGCGCACGGCCGGGTCTTCCAGCGCCTTCTTGGTACCCATGCTGATCTTGTCGACCACGTCCTTCGGCAGGCCCTTGGGGCCCAGGATGCCGTAGTAGGCCATGCGGTTGACCGGCTCCAGGCCCACTTCCTTGAAGGTGGGCACGTTCGGCAGCTCCTTCAGACGCTCGGGCGCGGCCACCACGATGGGCACCAGCCGGCCGGCCTTGATGAAGGGCAGCGCCGAGGGCAGGTTGTCGAAGATGATGGGAACCTGGCCCGCCACCACGTCGTTCAGGGCCGGACCCGCGCCGCGGTAGGGAATGTGGGTGACGAAGGTGCCGGTCACGCTCTTGTACAGCTCCATCAGCAGGTGGCCGATGCCGCCGGTGCCGGAGGTGCCGTACGAATACTTGCCGGGGTTCTTCTTCAGCTCGGCGACGAAGGCGGCGTAGTCCTTGGCCGGGAAGCCGGGGTTCACCGCGATCACGTTGGGCGTGGCCGCGATGTTGATGATCGGCGTGAAGTCGGTGAGCGGGTTGTACGGCGTCTTGGGGTTGATGGCCGGGTTGGCGGCCGTGCTCGACACGGTGGCCACGCCCAGCTTGTAGCCGTCGGGCGCGGCGCGCGAGGTCTCGAGCGCGCCCACGGCACCGCCGCCGCCGGCCTTGTTCACCACCACCACGGGCTGGCCCAGGATCTTGCCCAGCGGGTCGGCGATGACGCGGCCCACGATGTCGGTGGTGCCGCCCGGCGCGAAGGGCACCTGCAGTTCGATCGGCCGCTCGGGGTAGCCCTGGGCGAAGGCGGCGGGCGTGGCGACGAGGGCGGCGAACATGGCGCTGCCGGCCAGCGCCTTCCAGTGACTGCGTTGCATGGTTTGTTTCCTTTGTTCGTTGGGGAGCACCGCCGCGTGGACGGCCGGCCGGCAGTGTGGCGCGCCGCGCGCGCGCCGTCGTCCGTAGCCGCGGGCGGCGCGCCTCCGTGGCGCTACGCAAGGGTTATCCCTGCATCGCGCCCCGCCCTCGCCGAACCGCTGCGCCTACAGCCCGTGCTCGTGCAGGAAGCGGTAGAGCCCGTGGCTGTTGGCCACGCCCAGCTTGGCGAACACGTGGGCACGGTGGGTCTCGATGGTGCGCAGCTCCACCGGGGCCAGCTCCTGCGCGATCTCCTTGTTGGGCTTGCCCTCGGCCACCAGCCGCGCCACCTGCATCTCGCGCGGCGTCAGCTTCCGCCACAGCGCCTGGGCGCCGCGCCGGGCCTCGCGGCGGGCGGCGCCCTCCTGCGCCTTGCGCAGCGCGCGGGCCACGGCGTCGAGCAGGCGCTCGTCGTTGCAGGGCTTCTCCAGCCAGCCGAGCGCGCCGTTCTGCACCGCCTCGACGGCCATCGGAATGTCGCCGTGGCCGGAGAGGAAGATCACCTCCAGCGCCGCGTCGCGCTCGCGCAGCGCGTCGAACACGGCCAGGCCGCTCATGCCGCCCAGGCGCAGGTCGAGGATGGCGCAGCCGGGCTGCTGCAGCTCGGCGCCGGCCAGGAAGTCCTCGCCGCTGGCGAAGGTGCGCACCGCGTAGCCGCGCGACAGCAGCAGCAGGCCGAGCGAGCGGCGCACGGCCTCGTCGTCGTCCACGATGCAGAGGTTGTTGGCGGCAGGGGTCATGGCGGTGCGATGGGGAGTTCGAGCGTGAAGATGGTGCCGCCGCCGGGCCGGGCCTGGAAGAACAGGCGGCCGCGGTGGGCCTCGGCGATGGTGCGGCAGATGTTCAGGCCCAGGCCGAGGCCGCCGGGCCGGGTGGTGAAGAAGGGCGCGAAGACCTGCTCGCCGATGGCGGCGTCGATGCCGCTGCCGCGGTCGGCCACGTGGATGCGGACGCGGCCGTCCAGGCGCTCGGCCTCGATCTCCAGGCTGCGCTGCGCCGGCGGCACGGCGCGCATGGCATGCAGGCTGTTGGACACCAGGTTCAGCAGCACCTGCGCCAGGAGCACGCGGTCCACGCGCAGCAGCGGCAGACCGTCGGGCATGCGCACCACCGGCGCCACCTGGTTCTCGCGCAGCTCGCCGCGCAGCAGGGCCAGCGCCTCGGCCACCAGGGTGGCGACGGCGCAGTCCTCGGCCCCGGCGGTGCGCTGGCGCACGAAGCCGCGGATGCGCCGCACGATCTCGGCGCTGCGCTGGGCCTGCTCGATGGTCTCGTCCAGGCTCTGCGCCAGCAGGGCCTGCTCGCCCTGGCGGGCGAAGGCCTTGGCGGCGCTGGCGAAGTTGCTCAGGGCCATCAGCGGCTGGTTCAGCTCGTGGGCCAGGGTGGAGGCCATCTCGCCCAGGCTCGCCAGCCGCTGCACGTGCTGCAGCTGCGCCTCGTTCTGGCGCTGCTGGCCCTCGGCGCGCCGCTGCTCGGTCACGTCCACCACCGAGCTCATCCAGCCGGCATGGCGGCCGTCGGCATCGATGAGGGGCGCGGTGTAGATCATGGCGAGCACGTCCTGGCCGTCCCGATGGCGCAGCCGGGCCTCGTGGCCGGCCAGGGCGGGGCGGCCCTGCATCATGGCGTCGTAGTGCTGCCAGTGGTGTTCCACCTCGTCGGGATGCCAGTAGGGATAGGGCGGCAGCCGCCCAAGCAGTTCTTCCGCCGCGAAGCCGGTCATGCGGCAGAAGGCGGGGTTGACGTAGGTGATGCGGCCCTCGGCGTCGCGCGCGCGCATGCCCACCGGCAGGGCGTCTTCCATGGCCTTGCGGAAGGCATGCGCCTCGCCCAGGGCCTCGGTGCGCTCCTTCACCCGCACTTCCAGGTCGCGCCGCGCGTCGCGCTGCTCGGCGAAGCGGCGCTCGCGCAGCCGCCAGTAGAGGCCGGTCAGCAGCAACAGGCTCACGCCCAGCAGGCTGACCAGCCAGGCGATCTCGCGCGCCCGCACCACCTGGGCATGGTCGGCCATGACGGTGAGCGTCCAGGGCAGCTCGTCCACCGGCTCGCTGACGGCGAGGAAGCGGCGGGCGCGGCCGTCGATCTGGGTGGCGACCAGCGAATCCGGCCCGTCGCCCCCGGACACGATGTGCCACGGCAGCCGCGGGAAGCTGGCGCGCGGGCCGTATTGCTGGTCGCGCCGCACCTGGGCCAGGCCCTGCGCGTCCACCGGCCGGGTGGCGTGGTAGAGCCACTGGGGCACCGAACTGAGGAAGACGATGCCGCGCGCATCGGTCAGCAGAATGGGGTCGACCGCCCGCCGCCAGGCCTCCTGCAGCGGCCGCAGGCTGACCTTGACCGTCACCACGCCCAGCACGGCGCCGCCGGGCCCGCGCACCGGGGCCGACAGGAACAGCCCCGGCTCGCCGGTGGTCTGGCCGACGCCGTAGAAGCGGCCGGTGCGGCCCTGCAGCGCCTCGGTGAAGTAGGGCCGGTTGGCGTAGGACTGGCCGACGAAGCTGTGCGGCAGGGCCCAGTTGCTGGCGGCCAGGGTGACGCCGTGGGCGTCGATGAGGTACAGCGCCTCGGCGCCGGCCAGCTGGTCGAGCTCCTCCAGGTAGCGGTTGGCGCGCTCGCGCAGCGCCGCGTCGCCGGGTCGGGCCAGCAGCGCCAGCACCACCGGATGCAGCGCCGCGGCGAAGGGCAGGTGGCGGAAGCGGCCGGTGGCATCGCCCAGGGCCGCACGCTGGACCTCGGCGGCGCGGCGCAGTTCGTCGGCCTGGCTGCGCGCGGCGCGGTCGGCGGCCCATTCGCCCACGAGGGCGACGGCCAGTCCCGCCAGGGCGAGCGCGGCCACCCAGGCGGCCGCGCCGGGCCAGCGGCGCCCCTGCCGCGCGACGGGCGCTGCAGGCAGCTGGGGTGGGACGGCGGGATCGGCGGCAGGCGGCATGGGAAGGGTCCGGCCGGATTCTCCGCGAGCGGCAGTCAAGCGCCCGCGCGCCCCGTGCGGTCCCCAGGCATCTCCCGGGTCAGCCGGCCCTCACCCCAGCAGCATCCGGCACATCGCGTCGATGGTCCTGCCGCTGCAGGCCCGCTCGGGACAGGTGTGGCAGTACATGATGTAGCCGTCCATGGCCATGACCACCATGTGCGGCACGTCGGTGTTGCGCACCAGGGCGTGTCGCTCCGGCGGCAGCGCCTCGACCAGCATCCGTTCGATCTCGCGCTCCATCCAGTCGATGAGCCCCGTGCGGTACTCGTCCTTGGGCGTCGCCGTCGAGATGGCCTGGATCACGTTGTTGGCGAAGCCCTGGTCGTGGGCCGGCAACTCCTGCCAGAGCCCCTCGAACAGCCGCCGCAGCCGAGTCGCGGGCGTGCGGCGCGCGCCCACCTCGGCCGATAGCGCGGCAAAGCGCTCGCGCAGCCACGGGTCGTAGATCGCGTAGAGCACCTGCAGCTTCGACGCGAAGTACGAGTACACGTTGGGTGGCGAGATGCCGGCCCCGCGCGCGATCATGGGAATCGTGGTGGCGCTGTAGCCCTGCGTGGTGAACAGCGTCCTGGCGGAGGCGAGGATGGCCAGGCGCACTTCCTCCTTCTTGACCTGGGACATCTTAGTGCGTGCCCCCGGGCCGGAAGGCGACCGCCTCCACTTCGATCTTCCAGGCCGGGTCCAGCAGCCCCGCGACCAGCACCAGCGTGGACGCCGGCCGATGCGCACCCAGGTGGCGCAGGCGAATGGCGCGCATGGCCGCGGCATCTGCGCGCGCGACCAGGTAGGTCGTCGTCTTGACCACGTGGCCCATGTCCATGCCGGCGGCCTCGAGCGCCTGCGCCAGGTAGCCCCAGGCCAGCTCCGCCTGCGCCTCGAAGGCGGCCGGCGTCGTGCCGTCCATGTTCACGCCGACCTGGCCGGAGATGTGGAGCCATTCGCCGGGACCCGACACGCGCGTCGCCTGGGAATAGGGCCCCGCCGGGGCCGGAAGTCGTTCTGGGTCGAGGTACTGCATCAGTCGTGCGTCGAGGTGAGATGTTGAAGCGCCAGATCGCAGACGGCGGCCGTGTGCTCCAGCATCGGGTTGTGGCCGCAGCGTCCGAGCAGCACCAGGCGGGCATCGCCCAGGTGATCGAACAGGTGCAGCGCGCTCTCCCGATAGGGCACCGGCCGGTCTTCGCGGCCGTGGATCAGCAGCACCGGCGCGCGGACCGTCGAGAGCAGTTCCGGTGCCAGCCAGCAGCTGCGCAGATTGTGGGCCTTGCCGCTGGCCATCATGGCCTCGAAGTCGGCGCCGCGGCCATCGCGCACGAGCGCATCGAGGCGCAGCGCCAGCTGCTCGTCCCGCAGCACCGACGCATCGAAGACTGCACCCTGCATCGCCACCCGCAGTGCCGCGAGGTCCGCCGGCGCCGTCCAGAAGGCATCCAGCGCCGCGTTCAGCCGGCGCCCTCCGCCGCCCGCGCCCGTGACCACCACGCGGCGAACGGCGGGCGACGCGGCGGCCAGCGCCAGGGCGACCGCTCCGCCGAGCGACTGCCCCCAGACGTCGACCCGCGGCACGCCGATGCGCGCGACCGCCGCGGCCGCCTGGCGCACCCAGCGCGCGAAGTCGAAGCGGGGGCCGTCCGGCCCGGCGGGCGACGCACCAAAGCCAATCAGGTCGATCCCGTAAAGAGTGCGATGGCGGGCCAATGTGGGGACCACGGCCGAGAAGTTGGCCTGGAAGGCGGTGCCGGGACCGATGCCGTGGATCAGCAGCAGCGGCGGTCCTTCGCCCACCCGGTGGACGGCGAATTCGCCCTCGTCGAAGTGCCAGGTTTCGGTGTGCATGGGTGCAAGAGGTTCAGAAGATGGCATGGCGGTTGCTTTAGCGAATGCTAGTCGGTTTTGACCGCCGACAAAAGAAGCAACAAAGGACATCTCCGCGATGACAGCCAGAACATTCATCCGCTGCGGCCGGCTCTTCGACGGTGTGTCGGGCCGCAGCGAGCCCGACCAGACGCTGGTGCTCTACGAGGACACCATCGACTGGGTGGGCCCGTCCAGCGCGGCACCGCCGGCCGCGGCGGGCGACATCCAGCTCGACTACGGCAGCCGCTTCGTCATGCCGGGCATGGTGGACTGCCATGCGCACATCTCGTACGGCAATGCGCTGAGCCAGGAGGACATCGACCTCTACGCCACGATGGAATTCCGCACCCTGCGCTCCATGGTGGCGGCGCAGGCCATCCTGAAGTCGGGCTTCACCTCGATCATGGACCCGGCCTGTTCGGGCCTGATCGCGCCGGCCGTGCGCGATGCCGTGAATGTCGGTCTGGTGCAGGGCCCGCGCATCACGGCCTCGGGCCGCGCGCTCACGACGCAGCAGGGCCTCTACGACTGGTACCCGTCCTGGGTGGGGGTGCCGGAACCGTCGACCGGCGTCATGACCGGCTCCATGGACGAGGCCATCCGCATCATCCGGCAGCAGGCCAAGGACGGCGTGGACGCCATCAAGCTGACGATGGACGGCATCCACGCACGCCGTGGCGGCGGTGGCCTCATCGCCGCGTACACGCAGGCCGAGACCCACACCATGGTCGACGAGATCCATCGCCTGGGCAAGCTGGCAGTCGTGCATGCACGCGGGCGCGAGGGCGCCCTCTATGCCGCCCGCGCCGGGGTTGACGTGATCTTCCATGCCTCCAACATCTGCGACGACGGCATCCAGGCGGTGCTCGACCACGGAGGCTGCCTGTGCCCCTCGCTCGCGCTGCTGGTCAACAACATCGAGTTCAACGAACCCACCGATCCCTCGGCGCCGTGGTGGCCCGACATCCAGCGCCGCGAACTCGAGGCCGCATCGCGCAACCTCCGGCGTGCGCGGGAGGCCGGCGTCACCTTCATCTCCGGCTCGGAAGCGGGCTTCGCCGTCACGCCCTACGGCGAGTGGGGCGCCAAGGAACTGGAGGCGCACGTGAAGTACGTGGGCTTCACGCCGGCCGAGGCCCTCTGCTGCGCCACCGTCACCAGCACCCGGCTGCTGCGGGAGCGCGACCGGCTGGGCGGCCTGGTGCCGGGCAAGCTGGCCGACATCGTGGTCGTGGACGGCGATCCGCTGGCCGACATCACGGTGCTGCAGCGGCGCGAGGCCATCCATGCGGTGCTGCTGGGCGGCAAGCCGGTCGACCTGACACCGGCGCCCACGCACGCGCGCCACTTCTCCGAGTTCTCCCAGGGCATGTGGCGGCGCATCTACGACCGCGACCATGTCCGCGCCCATTTCGAGAAAGCCTGAGCCCCGCATGATGCAGTTTCCTCTCACCGTCGGCGGCGTGAGCACCCGCGTGCTCGCCGCCGGCCACACCGGGCCGGCCGTGGTCTTCGTGCACGGCCTGTCGACCCGCGCGGACCGCTGGGCGGCCGTTGTGGCCCGCCTCGGCGAGCGCGGCTTCCGCGCCATCGCCTTCGACCTTCCCGGCCACGGACTGGCTGCCAAGCCCGCCGGCTTCGACTACCGGTCGCCTGCCCTGGCGCGGTTCTGCCTGGGCGTGCTCGACGCGCTGGGCATCGAGCGCGCCCACCTCGTCGGCACCTCGCTGGGCGGCCACATCGCCGCGCTGGCCGCCCTCGCCGAACCGGCGCGCTGCGCCAGCCTGTACCTGGTCGCACCGCTGGGCCTGGCACCCCTCAGCGCGGAAGCGGGCGAGGCCATCCGGCGGGGCGTGCGCAACGTGTCGGTCGACGGGGTGCAGCAGAAGCTGCGCAACGTGTTCGTCGATCCCGCCTTCGCCACGGAAGACCTCGTCGTCGAGGAATCGCGCATCAACGGTTCTGCCGGCGCGGTGGAGGCGTTGAGCGCCCTCGGCGACTACATGGTCGACGGGCTGAACGGCGACCTCGTCACCGACGAGCTGGCCCAGGCGGCAGGACGGTGGCCCCTCGGCCTGCTCTGGGGCGAGCAGGACCGGATGGTGGCCGTCGAGGTCGGCCAAGCTGCCGCCGAGGCCCTCGGCCTCGGTCCGCTGGACGTGATGCCCGGCGTGGGCCACGCGCCCTATGTGGAGCAGCCCGACGCCTTCGTCGAGCGCTGGCTGGCCTTCGCCAGGGAGGCCGCATGAGCGCCCTTCCCCTGCCAGGCGCCGCCAATGCCCACGCCGGCGGCGATCCGCTCGATGCCTTCCGCTGGCCGACCGCCGACTACACCCGCACGCCCTACCGCGTGTTCACCGACGCCGCGATCCACGAGCGCGAGATGGAACGCATCTTCCGCGGCCCGACCTGGTCCTACCTGGCCCTGGAGGCCGAGATCGCGGAGCCGGGCAGCTTCAAGCTGGTGCAGGTGGGCAATGTGCCGGTGGTGGTGTCGCGCGACATGCAGGGCGAGGTCCGGGCCTTCGTCAACCGCTGCGCGCACCGCGGCGCGCAGGTCGTGCGGCAGGAATTCGGCCGGGCCGAGAACCATGCCTGCATCTACCACCAGTGGAACTACGACAGCGCCGGCAACCTGTGCGGCGTGCCCTACCGGCGCGGCCTGAACGGCTGCGGCGGCTATCCGGCGGACTTCAAGCCCGCGCAGCACGGACTGCAGAAGCTGCGCGTGGCGCTCTACAAGGGCGTGGTCTTCGGCACTTTCTCCGACGACGCGCCGCCGCTCGTCGACTACCTGGGCCCGAACATCGTCGCCCATCTGGACCGCATCCTCGTCAAACCGCTCAAGGTGCTGGGCTACCACCGGCAGCGCATCTCGGCCAACTGGAAGCTGTACTTCGAGAACATCAAGGACCCCTACCACGCCGGCCTGCTGCACACCTTCATGGCCACTTTCGGCGTCTACCGGTCGACCCAGAAGGGGCACACGCTGCTGAGCCCGGGCGGCGGCCATGCGGTCGTCTACTCGGTCACCAATACCGACAGCACCGAGAGCGTGGTCGAGGCCTACAAGGGCACCGACAACAAGTACCAGGCCGACTTCGCCCTGAAGGCGCCGCAGCTCCTGCAGTGGGAGCCGGACTTCCACGACGGCATCGGCAACCTGATCGTCTCGGTGTTCCCGAACATGGTGGTGCACCAGATCCTCAACACGCTGGCCACGCGGCAGGTGCGCCCACTGGGGCCCGACGCGCTCGAGCTGTACTGGACGTACTTCGGCTTCGAGGACGACGCCGCCGAGCGCACGGCGGCACGGCTCCAGCAGCTCAACCTGGTCGGCCCGGCCGGCTACATCTCCATGGAGGATGGCGAGGCGATCCGCCTGGTGCAGCAGTCCATCCGCGGCGAGGCGGCCGGGGCGGCCTCCTTCATCGAGATGGGGGGACGCGGCCCCATCGAGGACGCCGACCATGTGGTGACCGAAGTTTGCACGCGCGGCTTCTGGCAGCAGTACGCCCGCACGATGGGCTTCTCCCCGGAGGCACCGCTGTGAACACCGCCCATGCCCAGGTGCTGGACCTGCAGCTTCGCTATGCCCATGCCGTCGACGACGACGCGCTGGAGCAATGGCCCGGCTTCTTCACGCCGCAGGGCCGCTACCGCGTGATCCCCCGCGAGAACCATGCGCGCGGCCTGCCGGCCTGCCTGATCGACTGCCAGGGCGTCGCCATGATGCAGGACCGCGTGGTCTCGCTGCGCACCGCCAACATCTACAACATCCACTTCGACCGCCACCTGATGTCGCCGCCACTGGTGGCGCCCGCGGACGGCGACGGCCTGGTCCGTGCACGCACGCAGTTCCTGGTCATCCAGTCGGACCAGGCCGGCGTCTCCAAGCCCTTCGCGGCCGGCGTCTACCTGGACCTGGTCGACCTGCGCGGGCCGCAGCCGCTGTTCGCGGAACGCACCGTGGTGCTCGACAGCTATGGCGTGCAGGAACTGCTCGCCACGCCCATCTGAGGAGGCCCGCATGACCCCATGGCACGACGTCGGCGAGCCCGGCGACTTTCCGGACGGCGCCGCCTGGCCCGTCCGCCTGAACGGCCACGAGGTGGCCGTCTTCCGGCTCGGCGACGCACTGCACGCGCTGGCCGACCGCTGCACCCACGGCATGGCGCGGCTGTCCGAAGGCTACGTGGAAGACGGCTGCGTGGAATGCCCCCTGCACCAGGCGCTGTTCGACATCGCGACCGGCGTGCCGCGCTGCGGGCCCGCGACCGAGGCGGTGCGCCGCTTCCCGGTCCGGGTGGTGGCCGGCCGCGTCGAGGTGCAGGCATGAGCGCCGCATCGGGAACCGCCGCCGCGCCCGCGCGGCCGGCACGGATCGGCCTGCGGCCGTCGCGCACCGTCGTCTGGACCTGTGCATCGGTGGCGACGCTGCTCGGCGCCTGGACGCTCGCCTCCCTGCTGCTGCCGGCCGCGGTGCTGCCGGGTCCCTGGCGCGTGGTGCTGGCCATGGCCGCCCTGGTCCGCACGGCCGAGCTGTGGTCCGACGTGGCGGTCACGCTGGGCCGCATCGCGCTCGCCTTCGCACTCGGCATGGGGACCGCCCTGGCGCTGGGCACCGCGATGGCGGTGTCGCAGCGGGCGGGCGCCTTCTTCCGCGTCTGGATCGTCTGCGGCATCACGGTGCCCGCCATCGTCACCATCCTCACCGTCTACATGGTGGTGGGCATGAACGAGCGGGGCGCCGTGCTGGGTGCGGCCCTCACCGTGGTGCCCTTCGTGGCGATCAACGTGCGGGAGGGCCTGAAGAGCCTGGACACGCGGCTGCTGGCAATGGGCCAGGTCTTCCGCGCCAGCCGCGGCCAGGTGGCACGGTGCATCGTTGCCCCGCAGATCGCGCCGATGCTGCTGGCCTCGTCCCGCTTCGGGCTGGGGCTGGTGTGGAAGATGGTGCTGTTCGTCGAGCTGCTGGGCCGCAGCGACGGCGTGGGCTTTCGCATCGAGTACTACTTCCAGCTCTTCGACATGACCCACGTGCTGGCCTATGCGGCCTGCTTCGTGGTGGTCATGCTGGTGATCGAGGTCGGCGTGTTCGGGGTGCTCGAGCGGCGCATCTTCCGCTGGCGCCGCCCATGACCCCCAGGAGCAGACCCATGCAACAGATCGACATCCTCCACCTCGGCAAGAGCTTCGCCAGCAGCGGCGGCATCCGCCACGTGCTCCACGACATCGGCTGCAGCATCGCGCCCGGCGAGGTCGTGGGCCTGGTGGGCCCATCCGGCTGCGGCAAGTCCACGCTGCTGAACATCCTGGCCGGGCTGGACGGCGACTACCGCGGCCAGGTGCGCATCCAGGGCCGGCCCATCCGGGAGCAGCTCGGCGCGGGCTTCCGCGTCGCCTACGTGTTCCAGGAGCCGCGGCTGCTGCCGTGGTTCACGCTGGCGCAGAACCTGGCGTTCGTGCTGGAGGCCGGTGGCTTCGCCCGCCGCGAATGGCCCACCCGCATCGACGCCGTGCTCGAGGCCGTGGGCCTGGCGGACTACCGGAACGACTTCCCGGCGCAGCTGTCCGGCGGCATGCAGCAGCGCGCCTCCATCGCGCGGGCCTTCTGCATCGACCCCGACATCCTGCTGCTCGACGAGCCCTTCAGCGCCCTGGACGAACTGACCGCCCGCACCTTGCGGCAGAGCCTGCTGGCGCTGTGGCAGCGCTTTCGCACCACCATCGTGTTCGTGAGCCACAACGCCTACGAGGCCACCTTCCTGGCCGACCGGCTGCTCGTGATGGGGCGCGGGCGCATCGTGCAGGAGATCGACCTGCGCAGCGTGCCGCGCCCGCGCAGCTACGACGACCTGGCGCTGTTCGAGTCCAGCAAGCAGGTGATCCGCATCCTCGAGCAGCAGGCGGCCCTGCCGGCCGGCATTCCTTCCCCTCTCCCCCACTGAGAAGACCATGAACCGCAAGAACGCACTCCGAACCCTCGCCGGCGGCTTCGCCGCCCTGCTGCTGGCCGCGTCGGCCGCGCACGCCCAGCCCAAGCCCGCCGGCGACGGCGGCACCGTGCGGATCATGATCAATCCGGCCGGCACCATGGGCATCGCCCCGGCGGTGATCAAGAAGTACGGCCTCGACAGGAAGCACGGCTTCACGCTGGAGACCGTGCCCTACGCCGACCAGAAGTCCGCCACCGCCGCCATCCAGAGCGGCGCGGCGGAGATGGTGGTGTTCGACTGGCTGGCCGCCGCGCGGCTGCGCGCGTCGGGCACGCCCATCGTCGGCATCGCGCCCTTCCTCACCTACGTCAACAGCGTGGTGGTGCCCAAGGACTCGCCGCTCAAGACCCTGGCCGACCTCAAGGGCAAGCGGGTCGGCGTGCAGAGCAAGACCGGCTTCGACTGGATCATCATGCAGGCCGCCGCCAAGCAGCTCTACAACATGGACATCGGCAAGGACGCCGAGGTGCGCGAAGGCGCGGTGCCGCTGCTGCGCGGCCTGATCGAGAAGGGCGACCTCGACGCCACGCAGATGTGGAACTCGCTCGCGCCCGAGATGCTGGCCAGCGGCCGCTACCGCACGCTGGTGACGATCCGCGAGCTGGCCCAGCAGATGGGCCTGCCCACCGTGCCCTTCCTGTTCTTCAGCATGCGCGAGGACTATGCGAAGGCCCATCCGGGCAACGCCCGCGCCTTCGCCGCCGCCTACCGCGACGCGGTCGACATCCTCATGAACCAGGACGACGTGTGGCAGGAACACGGCGAGCGCCTGAAGCTGTCGCCCGAGTCGCTGGTCTTCTTCAAGCAGCAGGTGCGCCGCGATCTGCTCAAGCAGTTCACGCCCGACATGACCCGGGGGCTGGAGGCCACCCTGACCGCCGTCAACGGCGTGGCGGCGGACGTGGTCGCCCTGCCGGCGCTGCCGCCGGGGCTGCTGTCCCTCGCCTACCAGTGAGCCGTCACCGGGCCTGGACGGCGTCTTCGGCGGCGCCGAGCGACCGGAAGGGCCAGCCGCCGACGGCCCGCCACGGACCGCCCAGGTAGTACCAGAGGTCCAGCCCCGTGGTCTGGACGGTATGCGGCACGAAGTCGCGCGCCAGTTCGGCATGGAGCGCCCTCGCCGCGTCGGGCCGCACCTTGTTCTGCACTGTCACATGCAGCGGGCCGCGCCACTGGCGGTCCTGCCGGCCCAGCAGGCCGGCCCATCGGGCAGCCAGCGTGCGGCGCAGTGCCAGCGCCTCGGCGGCGGCCAGGTCGTAGGCCACGCCGCCGCCCAGGAAGCGCACCCGTTCCACCTGCAACGTGAAGGCCGGGGTGGTGGCCGCGCAGGCCCTCAGGTCCCGCTGCACCTCGTCCAGCGCCGTCAGCGGCAGGGCATGGAACAGCGTGATGTGCGCATCGAGCCAGTTGCGTTCGGGCGGAAAGTGCGCGCGACGAAGGCGGGTGTAGTGGGCTGCGGAGGCAGGATCCATGCGCAGCGTCAGGATGAGTGCCGTGGGTGTCATGGCTTGGCCATGCCGCCCGTACTCCGCCGGGCCGCGCCAGGGCCGCGCGCGCCCGGCACGCTATTCGCCCTTGAAGTCCTGCGCCGCATGCATGCGCCAGCCCCCACCGCCCACCAGCTCCAGCACATGGGTGTGGTAGCGCAGCACCGCATGCCGGTGGGCGATGCTGACCATGGTCGCGCCGGTGTCGCGCAGCCGCTGGTAGAGCGCGGCTTCGGTGGCCGCGTCCAGGGCGCTGGTGGCCTCGTCCAGGATGACCACGCGCGGCCGGCGGGCCAGCACGCGGGCGAAGGCCATGCGCTGCTGCTCGCCCATGGACAGCAGCTTTTCCCAATCGTGCACCGCGTCCAGACCGCCGACGCGTTCGGCCAGGCCGCCCAGGTGCACCGCGTCCAGGATCTCCAGCAGCTGCGCGTCGCTGTGGGCCGAGGCTTCCGCCGGATACAGGATCTGGCTGCGCAGCGTGCCCAGCTGCATGTAGGGCCGTTGCGGCAGAAAGAACACCTGCTCGGCCGGCAGCGTGCGCACCGTGCCGCTGCCGGTGCGCCACAGGCCGGCCAGGGCGCGCAGCAGCGAGCTTTTGCCGCAGCCGCTGGGGCCCGCGATCATCAGGCCCTCGCCCGGCGACAGCCGCAGCGACAGGTCGCGGATCAGCAGGCGGTTGAACTGCGGCGTGTAGAGCGTCACGTTCTCCACGCACAGCTCGTCGTCGCCGCATTCGCTCCTGATCTGCTCGTCGGGCGGCGTGGCCACGGCCACTGCCGAGGCGGCGCGCATGCTGCCCGGCATCACGGCGCCAGCCAGGGTGTGCAGGCGGTCGATGCCGGCGACGAAGCGGCTCAGGCCTTCGAAGTTGTCCACGATCAGGCCCACCGCGCCCAGCACCGCGGCGAAGGCGCCGCCGGCCTGCACGGCGCGGCCCACCTCCATGTCGCCGGCGAGCACCTCGCCGGCCAGGATGATGCTGGGCACCACCAGCGTCAGCTGGCTGAAGGCGCGCTGGAACAGGTTGAGCGTGCGCTGCTTCTTGATGAGCCGTCCGTAGTTGACGAAGGCGGCCTGGAAGCGGTTGTCCAGCTCGGCCCGCTCCTGCGCCTCGCCGCGGTAGAAGGCGATGGATTCGGCGTTCTCGCGAAAGCGCATCAGCCCGAAGCGGAAGTCCGCCTCACGCCGCAGCTGCCAGAAGTTGAGCCGGATCAGCGGCGCGCCGAAGACATACAGCGCCACGAAGGTGCCGACGAAGGCATAGATGGCCAGGAAGATCACCAGCGTCTTCGAGATGGACCACAGCACCGCGCTGAAGGCCACCAGCTGCATGGCCGAGCCGATGAAGATCAGCGCATAGTTGATCGAGCGGCCGGTGAAGGTGTTGATGTCCTCGCTGATGCGCTGGTCGGGGTTGTCCAGGTCTTCGCGGCTGCCCAGCTCGTAGTAGCGGCGGCCCTGCATGTAGCCATCGAGAAAACGGTGCGTGAGCCAGCGGCGCCAGTGGTTGCCCAGGTAGTCGCGCATGTAGTAGTAGCCGGCGTACATGGGCGCGGCGAAGGCCAGCACGACAAGGCTCCAGCGCACGGCGCTCCAGAACCGGTCGGCCTCGCGCGCGGCCAGGGCCGAGGTCATCTCGCCGGTGCGGGAGATGAGCATGACGGCCAGCTGCGTCTCACACAGCATGACCACCAGCAGGATCGCCAGCAGGGCCCAGGCCTTGAAGCGCTGGTCACCCACCCAGTAGGGCCTGGCCACTTCCAGGAACTGGCGCCAGGCCGCCATGGAGAGCGTGGGCGCGCGGCCTGCGCGGCTCTTCTTCTTGCGCCCGCCCGGCGGACGGGTCAGGGCAGGGTCGTCGGACTGGAGCGGCGTGGGCGCAATGGCGGACATCAGGCGTCTGAGAGCAAGGATCGGAGGGGCGCCTCAGGCGCGGACGTCGCGCGGGCGCGGGGCATGCTTCAGACCGTCGGGGAACAGAAAGAAGGAGGGGCGGTGGCGGCGGTGCCGTCAGCAGCCCAGGTGCGCCTGCACGGCCCGGCTGCACACGCCGGCCACGTCGGCGGCGCGCACGAGATGGGCTTCGTCCACGCCCAGCTCCTGCGCGAAGTGGCGGATCTCGTGGCGGTCGTTGATGTTGATGTCGGAGCGCTCGCTGCGGCGCAGGGCGAAGGGCTCTTCGGACAGGTACTTTTCCATGGAATGCATGGGACGCTCCGGCGGGATCGGGTCGTGGATCGGTTGCCACCGATGATCTTTCCTACGCCGCCCCGCCGCCGCGGAAACAGGCTGAACGCCGTGCAGTCCGCCGCCTACGGCCCGCGCAGGACGCGGGCGCCCGGGAGGGGGCAGGCGGTTCAGCGACCCGCCTGGCGCATCGGCATGCGGTCGATGGTGCGGAAGATGGCGTTCAGGTCCGCGTCGCCCTGCTCGCGCAGCTTGGTGCCGCCGTCCTTGCCCACCAGCAGCACGGTGGCGGGGCCGTCCGCGCGCACGCCAAGCGCCTGGAGCAGCGCCCGGGTCTGGCCCGCGGCGAGCGGCCGGCCGTCGCGGCTGCCGGTGCCGCCGACGACGCGGTAGAGCACCATCTCGCGCTCGGCGAAGGCCTCGCGCGGCGCCGTGCGGGCGAGCGTGGTTTCCACCTTGCGCAGCAGCGGGTCGTCGGCATGCGGCGCCACCACGACGAGGGGGCGCGTCTTCCAGCGCTCGGCGTCCAGGGGGTTCGTGTCCGCGGCCAGTGCGGAGCCGAGGGCGGCGAGGCCGGACACGGCGAAGGTGGCGGTGCGAAGGGTCTTGGTCATGGCGGTTCCGGGCAGGGCAAGCGGGACGGCGCGCGCGCGGCAGTGCTGGCCGGCGCATGCGCGGATGCCGAAGATCGGCGGGCGCCGGCGGGCGGCGCTGCCCGCCGCGGCGCCTTCGCCCCGTCGGCCGTGAAGCCGCGTGCGCCGGGCCGGCGCCGCTGCCAGCGGCTCACACCGGCGGCATCGCCGACGCCACCGCCTGGATCTGCGCGCGCACCCAGGCGATGCCGGGGTCGGCGTCGCGCAGCCGGTGCCATTGCAGCACCTCCACCAGGCGCGGCGTCTCCATCGGCGGCGCCAGCACCTGCAGCGGCATGGCCTGCACGAACTGCTGCGCCAGCCGGGTCTGCAGGGTGGCGATGCGCGACGTGCCCAGGATGAAGCGCGGCATCAGCAGGAAGCTGTGGGCCACCACCTCGATGCGCCGGTCGCCACCGTGCTGGTGGGCGTACCACTGCTCGAACCAGGGGTTGTCGCCCTGCTCGTTCTGATAGACCACGTGGCCCAGGCTGCGGTAGAGCGCGGGGCTCAGGCCGGCCTGCAGCGCCGCGTTCTGCGCGCAGGCGATGACCTGGTAGGTGTCGTCGAACAGCGTCTGCTGCGGATGCTCGGCCAGGGCCAGGTGGGCCGGCGTCACCAGCAGGTCCACGCGGCCCTGGTCCAGGTCCTGCGCCATGCCGACGTGCGTGGGCCGGACGTCGAAGCTCAGCCCGGGCGCGGCCGGCGCCATGCGGCGCAGGGCCTCGGCCAGCAGCACCTGCGTCACGTAGTCGGAGGCGATGACGGTGAAATGCCGGCGCGCCGTGGCCGGGTCGAACTCGGGTTGTACGCCCAGGGCCGCATCCACCTGCAGGATGATGCGGCGCACCGGCTCGATCAGCGCCTCGGCGCGCGGCGTGAGCTGCAGCGTGCGGCCCACGGGCACCAGCAGCGCATCGCCGAAGTAGTCGCGCAGCCGCGCCAGCACGCCGCTCATGGCGGACTGGCTCAGGTGCAGGCGCTCGGCAGCGCGGGTCACGTTGCGTTCGGCCAGCAGCGCGTCCAGGGCGGCGAGCAGGTTCAGGTCGATGCGTTGGTAGCGCATGCGGGTTGTCTCCGGGTGGGGCGCCGATCTTAAGCAGGCCCAGCCATCGCGCCAGCCGATGGCTGGCATCCGGCGAATCGGTTGGTCACCGCGACGGTGCCGGCCCACACTTCGCCCCGCTCCGAGATTCCCATGACACGAGACAACCCCCTGCGCGGCTGGCAGGTCGACCGCGCCGCCATCCGCCACGTCGGCCGCGACCTGCAGCGGCCCGAATGCATCCTGTGCCAGCGCGACGGCACCGTGTGGGCCGCCGACGCCCGCGGCGGCGCCATGCGCATCGCGCCCGACGGCACGCAGCAACTGGTGGCGCCCGCCGCGCCCACGGCCATGCCGGCCATCGACTTCGACCAGCGCTACGTGCGCAGCGAAGGCTCTCTGCCCAACGGCATGGCCTTCCTGGCCGACGGCGAGCTGCTGATCGCCAACTGGGGCACCGATGCCGTCGAAGTGATGGACCGCCAGGGCCGCATCCGCCGCCTGTTCGACCGCATCGACGGCCAGCCGCTGGGCAAGGCCAACTTTCCGCTGCGCGACCGCCATGGCCGGCTGTACCTGACGGTGACCACCCGCATGCAGCCGTGGACCGACTCCATCAACGCCCGCGCCACCGACGGCTACATCGCCCTGTTCGACCTGCAGGGCCACGCCCGCATCGTGGCCGACGGCTTCGAGGGCACCAACGAGATCCGCCTGGACGACGCCGGCGAGTGGCTGTACGTGGTCGAGAGCAACGCGCGGCGCATCTCGCGCCTGCGCGTGCAGGCCGACGGCGCGCTGGGCGCGCGCGAGGTCTACGGCCCGGCGCGCCTGCCCGGCTTTCCCGACGGCTTCGCCTTCGATGCCTTCGGCAACCTGTGGGTGACGCTGATCATGAGCGACCGGCTGGTCGCCATCACGCCCGACGGCGAGTTGCTCACGCTGCTGGACGACGGCAATCCCGAGGCCACGCGCGCGCTCGATGCGCACTACGAGGCCCGCACGCTTACGCCCGAGATCATGGCTGCCGCCCACGGCACGCTGGCACCCTGGATGGCCAGCCTGAGCTTCGGCGGCCCCGACCTGCGCACCGTCTACCTCGGCAGCCTGCGCGGCAGCACCCTGCCCAGCTTCCGCGCGCCCGTCGCCGGCCAGCCGCCCATCCACTGGAACGAGGACTTTCCCGCGTGAAACTCGCCACCCTCAAGAACGGCCGCAAGGACGGCCGCCTCGTCGTCGTCTCGCGCGACCTGCAGCATGCGGCCGATGCCGCCGCCATCGCGCCCACGCTGCTCGATGCGCTCGAGCGCTGGCACGCCGCCGAGGCGCCGCTGCTGGCCCTGTACGAGCGCCTGAACGCCGGCACGGCCGACGGCGCCTTCGCCTTCGACCCCGCCCAGGCCGCCGCGCCGCTGCCGCGCGCGCCCCAGTGGTGCGACGGCTCGGCCTTCCTCAACCACGGCCGGCTGATGGAGAAGGCCTTCGACATCGCGCCCATGCCCGATGCGGACCGCATTCCGCTGATGTACCAGGGCGGCTCCGACGACCTGCTCGGCCCGCACGACGACCTGCCGCTGCCCGACGAGGCGCACGGCATCGACTTCGAGGGCGAGTTCGGCGTGATCGTGGGCGAGGTGCCGCTGGGTTGCCCGGCCGCGCTGGCGCTGCGCCACGTGCGCCTGCTGGTGCAGATCAACGACGTCAGCCTGCGCGCCTTCGGCCCGCGCGAGATGCGCACCGGCTTCGGCTTCTTCCAGGCCAAGCCCTCGTCCAGCTTCGCACCGGTGGCCGTCACGCCCGACGAGATCGGCGAGGCCTGGCGCGATGGCCGCGTGCACCTCGACCTGACGGTGATGCGCGGCGACGAGCGCTTCGGCCATCCCAACGGCGGCGAGATGAGCTTCGGCTTCGACCAGCTGATCGCGCATGCGGCCTTCACGCGTCGGCTGTCGGCCGGCACCATCGTGGGCTCCGGCACCGTGTCCAACGCGGGCGGCCAGCGTGGCTCGGCCTGCATCGCCGAGCGGCGCGCCATCGAGCTGATCGAGCACGGCGCCAGCCGCACGCCCTTCCTGCACTTCGGCGAACGCGTGCGCATGGAGGCGCAGTGGCAGGGTGCGCCCGTCTTCGGCGCCATCGACCAGCGCGTGGTGCAGGCCCTGCCGCCCACCGCCTGAAGGAGCGCCGCGCCATGCCCCGCTTCGTCGACCTGTCGATCTACCTGGAGAACGACATACTCTCCGACCCGCCCCCGCTGGCGCCGAAGATCACCTACCAGACCCACCAGGACACGCTGCCCGAGTTCATGCAGCTGATCCCCGGCACGCGCGCCGAGGACTACCCCGAAGGCCAGGCCGCCGCCGCCGAATGGGTGACGCTGACCACCCACAGCGGCACGCACCTGGACGCGCCCTGGCATTTCCATGCCACGCAGGACGCCAAGGCCGGCGGCGCGCGGCCGTCGATGACCATCGACCAGATTCCGCTGGACTGGTGCTTCCGCCCCGGCGTGAAGCTGGACTTCCGCCACCTGCCCGACGGCCACGTGGTGAGCGCGGCCGAGGTGGAGGCCGAACTGGCCCGCATCGGCCACGTGCTGCGGCCGATGGACATCGTGGTGGTCAACACCCGCGCCGGCAGCCGCTACGGCCAGCCGGACTACGTCAACACCGGCTGCGGCATGGGCTACGAGGCCACCATGTACCTGCTGGAGCGCGGCGTGCGCCTGACCGGCACCGACGCCTGGAGCTGGGACGCGCCCTTCTCGTACACCGCGCAGCGCATCGCCGAGACCGGCGACACCGCGCTGATCTGGGAAGGCCACAAGGCCGGCCGCGACATCGGCTACTGCCACCTGGAGAAGCTGCACAACCTGGAGTCGCTGCCGGGCCATGGCTTCACCATTTGCTGCTTCCCGCACAAGATCCGTGGCGCCTCGGCCGGCTGGACGCGGGCCGTGGCCATCTTCGAGGACTGAGCGTGAAAGTGCTCGTGACCGGCGCCGGTGGCTTCATCGGTGCGCATGTGCTCGCGCTGCTGCAACGGCAGGGGCAGGTGGGCGGCCGGCGCATCGCCGTGCTGGCCGCGGCCGACCAGCGGCTGGGCGCGCTGCCGGCCGGCGTGGTCGCGCTCGAAGGTGACCTGGGCAGCGCTGACGTGCTGACGCGCATCGCGGCCCTGGCGCCCGACGTGTGCTTCCACCTCGCAGCCGTGCCGGGCGGTGCGGCCGAGGCCGACCCGGCCCTGAGCCGGCGCGTCAACCTCGACGCCACGCTGGACCTGTTCGACACGCTGGCCGACGCCTGCACTGGCAGTGCGCCGCCCGTGGTGGTCTATGCCAGCACCATCGCCGTCTACGGCAGCGCGCTGCCGGCGGTGGTGACGCCGCACACACCGCTGCGCCCGCCGCTGGTCTACGGCGCCCACAAGCTCGCCTGCGAGGTGCTGCTGGCCGACCTGTCGCGCCGCGGCCGGCTCGACGGCCGCTCGCTGCGCCTGCCCGGCATCGTGGCCCGGCCCCGCGCGCCCTCGGGCCTGGTGTCGGCCTTCATGAGCGAACTGCTGCATGCGCTGGCGGCCGGCGAGCCGGTCACGCTGCCCGTGGGGCCGCAGGCCACCGCGTGGTGGATGTCGGCCCGCCGCTGCGCCTGGAACCTGGTGCATGCCGCCACCCTGCCCGTCGGCGACGACCCGGCCCGCGCCTGGCCGCTGCCGGTGCTGCGCCTGTCGATGGACGAGGTGGTGCAGGCCCTGTCGGCCGAGTTCGGCGTGGACGGCCCGGCCCTGGTCCGCCATGCGCCGCAGCCCGACGTGGAGGCCGTGTTCGGCCGCTATCCGCCGCTGGACGACCGCATTTCGCGTGCCCTGGGCCTGCGCGACGACGGCGATGCGCGGGCGCTGGTGCGCCGGGCGCTCACGCCGGCCGGCGACCCCGACGAGTTTTGATCCCATCCCATTCAGGAGACCTGCTTCGATGACCGATTCCGCTTCGCCCTTCGCCCGCCCCACCCGCCGCACGCTGCTGCGCGGTGCCGCCGCCCTGGCCGCCGCGCCGCTGGGCCTGGCCGGCACCGCTGCCCGTGCCCAGGCCGGCTTCCCTTCGCGGCCCATAACCTGGGTGGTGCCCTACCCGGCCGGCGGCTTCGGCGATGCGCTGTCGCGCATGCTGGCGCAGAAGCTCTCCGCCAGCCTGGGCCAGCCGGTGGTCATCGACAACCGGCCCGGCGCCGGCGGCCAGATCGGCGCCAACTTCGTCAAGCAGCAGCCGGCCGACGGCCACACGCTGTTCTACGGCGACCTGGGCCCCTTCTCGATGAATGAGGGCCTGTATCCCAAGCTGAGCTACGACACGCTCAAGGACTTCATGCCGCTCACGCGGCTGCTGGTCTCGCCCACTGTGCTGCTGGTGCCGGCGTCGAGCCCGTTCCAGACCTTCCAGGATTTCGTCAAGGCCGCGCAGGCGGGCGGCAAGGGCCTGAACTACGGCTCCTACGGCATGGGCAGCCAGCCGCACATCTGGATGGAGATGCTGCGCGGCCAGATCAAGGGCAACCTCACGCACGTGGCCTACAAGGGCGGCGCCCCCGCCGTGCAGGACCTGATGGCCGGCCACATCGACGCCCTGCTGGACGTGGCCCCCAGCGCGATCCCGCTGGTGCGCGAGAACAAGGCCCGCGCGCTGGCCGTGGTGGGCAGCGACAAGCGCCTGCCGCAGCTGCCGAAGGTGCCCACCATCGCCGAGCTGGGCATGCCCGCGCTCAACATCCCCGGCTGGACCGGCATGGTGGTGCGCGCCGGCACGCCCGAGCCCATCGCCAACCGCCTGCACGACGAGCTGGTCAAGGCCGTGACGGCGCCCGACGTGGTGCAGCGCTACACCGACCTGGGCCTGATCGTGGCGCCCAGCTCGCGCGCCGAGTTTGCCGACCTCATCCGCACCGAGACCGCGCGCTGGGGCCAGGTGATCCATCAGGTGGGGGTCAAGCTTGAGTGACGCGCCGTCGGCACCGGGCCTGTTCGCGCTGGACGGGCAGGTGGCCCTGGTCACCGGCGCGGCCGGCGGGCTGGGCCGGGCCATCGCGCTCGCCTATGCGCAGCATGGCGCGCGGCTGGTGCTGTCGGACCGCGCGGGCGACGGCCTGCGCGAGATCGCGGCGCAATGCGCATCGCTCGGTACCAACGTGCACACCGTCGCGGCCGACCTGGCCGAGCCCGCGCAGGTGCAGGCCCTGGCCGAACAGGCGCAGGCCGCCTTCGGCCGCATCGACCTGCTCGTCTGCAATGCCGGCATGCAGGGGCCTGCCGGGCCGCTGCTGGCCGTGCAGGCGGAGGACTGGGCGCGTGTGTTCCAGGTCAACCTGGCCAGCGCCCACGCCCTGTGCGCGGCGCTGGTGCCGGCCATGGGCGCACGCCGCCACGGCCGCGTGGTCCTGATGGCCAGCATCGCCGCGCTGCGCGGCAACGGCGCCATCGGACTCTACGGCCTGAGCAAGGCCGCGCTGGCGCAGATGGCGCGCAACCTGGCGGCGGAATGGGGCCCGCGCGGCGTGTGCGTCAACGCCATCGCGCCGGGCCTGGTCCGCACGCCGCTGGCCGACGGGCTGATCGCCGATGCCGCCTTCATGGCGCGCCGGCTGGCCGCCACGCCGCTGCGCCGCGTGGGCGAGCCGCACGAGGTGGCGGGCGTGGCCGTGATGCTCGCCTCGGCCGCCGGCGGCTTCATCACCGGGCAGACGCTGGTGGTGGACGGCGGCACCCTCATCTCGGACGGCAGCTGAGCGGCGGCCGCCACCCATTGCAAACGCGTTCGACGGCCAGGAGACACAACCACCATGTTCAAGTACTTCCCCACCCACTACGCCTGGAACCTGTCGGTCGACCTTGCCATCGAGATGGGCGCGCGCATCGGCGAGATCGAGGCCATGTGCGCGCCGCTGCAGGAGGCGGCGCGCCAGCCGGATGCGGCGGCGTCGCTGGCCTTCCGCCAAAGCTGGGAGCGCATGGCCGACCAGCTGTGCGAACTGGCCGCCGAGGACGAGGCGCGCGGCCGCCTGATCTCCGCCGGCGACAAGCTGGGCCGCGCCGCCACCTACCTCATCACGGCCGAGCGGCTGCAGGCCCACGGCGCGCCGGGCCGGGCGGCGCTGTACCGGCGCTTTCTGGACACCTTCGAGCGCGGCATTGCGCTGGCCGGCGAGAACTGCGAGCGGGTGGAGATTCCCTACGAGGGCGGCGTGCTGGCCGGCCTGTACGTGCGCGCGCAGGGCGTGCAGGGGCCCGCGCCGCTGCTGCTGCAACTCAACGGCCTGGATTCGACCAAGGAGATGAAGTACCGCGTCGGCTTGCCGCACTGGCTCGCGCAGCGCGGCGTGTCGTCGCTGGTGCTCGACCAGCCCGGCACCGGCGAGGCGCTGCGGCTGCACGGCATGACGGCCCGCTTCGATGCCGAGCACTGGGCGAGCCGCGTGGTCGACTGGCTGCAGGCCCGCGACGACGTCGACCCGCGGCGCATCGGCTGCGAGGGCGTCTCGCTGGGCGGCTACTACTGCCCGCGCGCCGTGGCCTTCGAGCCGCGCTTCGCCTGCGGCGTGGTCTGGGGCGCCAACCACGACTGGCGCGACGTGCAGAAGCGCCGGCTGGAGAAGGAAGGCAGCTTTCCCGTGCCGCACTACTGGGAGCACGTGCGCTGGGTCTGGGGCGCGAAGGACATGGACGACTTCCTGCGCATCGCCGAGCAGGTGCACCTGGACGGCGTGGTCGAGAAGATCCGCGTGCCCTTCCTGGTCACGCACGGGAAGAAGGATTCGCAGATCCCGCTCAAGTGGGCCGAGCGCACCTACGACCAGCTGGTCAATAGCCCCAAGCGCGAACTCAAGGTCTTCACCGACCGCGAAGGCGGCGCCCAGCATTCCAGCTTCGACAACTCGGCCAATGCCGGCGCCTACATCGCCGACTGGGTGGCCGAGACGCTGGGCGGGCGCACCGCCGTGGCCCAGCGCTGAACGAAGAACAGACAAGGAGACACACCCCCATGACCACCCGCCGCCGCTTTCTGGCCGGCCTGGCCCCGCTCGGGCTGCCGGCCGCGCTGACCGCGCCCTTCGCCGCCACGACCGCCCGCGCCGCCGAGGACGACCGGTACCCGAGCCGCCCCATCAAGCTCGTGGTGCCCCAGCCGCCGGGCGGCCCGTCGGACATCGTGGCGCGCTTCCTGGCCGAGAGCATGCGCGCCAGCCTGGGCCAGCCGCTGGTGATCGACAACCGCCCCGGCGCCGCCGGCCTGATCGGCACCGCCGCCGCGGCCGCTGCGCCGGCCGATGGCTACACGGTGCTGGTCACCTCGCGCTCCAACCACATCCTTGCGCCGCTGGTGCAGCAGGGCGCCACGGTGCAGCCGGTGCGCGAACTGCAGCCTGTGGGCCTGGCGCTGCGCGCGGTCGGCATCCTGGCCACGCCCGCGCGCGCGCCCTGGCGCACGCTGCCCGAGCTGGTGGCCGCCGCCAAGGCCCAGCTGGGCAAGCTCTTCTATGGCAGCGCCGGCATCGGCGCCACCAACCACATCGCGCTGGAGCAGTTCAAGACGCTGGCGGGCATCGAGCTGGTGCACGTGCCCTACAAGGGCTCCGGCCCGCTCATCACCGGCCTGATGGCGGGCGAGGTGCAGCTGGCGCTGCTGGATTTCTCCTCGGCCCAGCCGGCGCTCAAGGGCGGCAGCATCCGGCCGCTGGCGCAGACCGGACTGCGGCGGCTGACGTCGATGCCCGAGGTGCCCACGCTCACCGAGTGCGGCTATCCGCGCTTCGACGCGTCGTTCTGGATCGGCCTGGCCGTGCCCCAGGGCACGCCCGCGGCAGTGGTCGCGCGGCTGTCGAAGGCGCTGGACACCGCCCTGGCCGACACGCAGATGAAGGCCCGCGCCCAGGTCAACGGCTGGGAACTGGCCGGCGGCGGCCCCGCGCCCTTCGAGGCGCTGATCCGCCAGGACACGGCCGACTTTCCGCCGCTGGTGAAGCGGCTGGACCTCAAGGCCTGAGGGCCGGGCCGCGGCCCGGCATCCTCTTCATTCCATCACCGAGACAACCCCATGCGCCTTTCCGCCCTCTCCCGCCGCCGTTGCTGCGCCATCGCCGCGTCGGCACTCCTGGCCGCCCTCCTGCCCGCCACGGCGCCAGCCCAGCCCAGCTACCCCACGCGCCCCGTCAAGCTGGTCGTGCCCTTCCCGCCCGGCGTGTCGCCCGACGTGATCGCGCGGCTGTGGGGCGAACAGTTCACCCGCCTCACCGGCCAGCCGGTGGTGGTCGAGAACCGCCCGGGCGCCAGCACCATCATCGGCGCGCAGGCCGTCGCCAATGCGCCGGCCGACGGCTACACCCTGCTCTGGACGGTCAACAACACCTTCTCGATCAACCCCTACGTCTACAAGAAGCTGCCGTACAAGGCCGAGGACTTCGTGCCGGTCACGCGCATCCTGTCGGTGCCCTATGTGCTCGTGACCTCGGTGGATTCGAAGTACCGCAGCCTGCAGGACCTGGTGCGCGAGGCCAAGGCCCGGCCCGACCAGCTGAGCTACGCCAGCGCCGGCATCGGCCAGGGCACGCACGTCGCGCTTGCGCGCTGGCTGAACCAGGCCGGCCTGAAGCTGACCCACGTGCCGTACAAGGACCAGTTCGTCCCCGACGTCATCGCCGGCCGCATCGACGTGGCGCTGGACGCCAGCACCGGCGCCATCCCGCAGGTGCGCGCCGGCAAGGTACGCGCCCTGGGCGTGACCAGCGCGCAGCGCATTCCCGCCCTGCCCGACGTGCCGGCGATCGCCGAGCAGTACCCGGGCTTCGTGGGCGACTCCTGGCACGGCATCTTCGCGCCCAAGGGCACGCCCGAGCCGGTGCTGGCGTCGCTGCTGGCCACCTCGCAGCAGGTGATGGCCAACCCGGACTTCCGCGCCAAGCTGGTGGAGTACGGCCTCACGCCCGTGGGCGACGGGCCGCAGGCCTTCCGGCGCTTTCTGGACGAGGATGCGCGGGCCTGGGAGAAGGTGGTGCGGGAGAACCAGATTACCGCCCAGTGAGAGACGCCGGGCCTCTTCGATCACCGCGTCGAACGCCTTCCGCGCTGCACGCTTGTTGTGCACGATGCCAGCTACCCGGCGGTCGCATTACCGCGATGGTGCATCTTCCCGGCGACTTCTGAAAAACTGAAGCCATCGCCGTTCCGTTGTGAATTGTTGATCCAGCGCCGGCTTTCTAGCATTCATCGCATGCCCCACCCCTGGCGGCACTCCCTCGGAGCGATGAATGACGAAGAAGACCATCCTGATCAAGCCGTACTCCGCCTACGAGCGCGAGCACTCGACGGCCGAAGACGCAGAGCTCACGCATGTGGAAGGCGACGCGCCGGCCGGCGAGTACCTGCGACGCTTCTGGCAACCCATCGCGCTGTCGTCCGAACTGGGTGAGTTGCCGAAGAGGGTCCGCATGTTCGGCGAGCCCCTGGTGCTCTTTCGGACCAAAGGCGGCACCCCAGGCCTGCTGGAGCTGCATTGCAGCCACCGGGGCACCTCGCTCGAATTCGGCATCTGCGAGGACGAGGGCCTGCGTTGCTGCTACCACGGCTGGCTGTTCGGCGTCGACGGCACGATCCTCGAAACCCCTGGCGATCCGCCCGAATCGACGCTGCGCCACAGCGTGTGCCACGGCGCCTACCCGGTGATCGAATACAAGGGCCTGATCTTCGGCTACTTCGGTCCCCCGGCGCTCAAGCCCGAGTTCCCGATCTACGACTCCTACGAGCGCGAGGGCGACCGGCTGGTGCCCTACGTCATCACCTATCCGTGCAACTGGCTGCAGGTCCACGAGAACGTCATGGACCCGGCGCACGCGGTGTTCCTGCACACGCGCATCAGCTTCACGCAGTTCGCGGAGGTCTGGGGCGAGCTGCCCGAGATGGACTTCGTGCCGACGCCGACGGGCATGGTCTACGTCACCACGCGGCGCTGGGGCGACAACGTGTGGATCCGTTCCAACGACATCCTGCTGCCCAACCTGGCCCAGGTCGGCCACATCTGGGAAGACGGCGCCGAGCCCAAGGCCTTCAACCGCGTGGCGATCACGCGCTGGACCACGCCGGTGGACAACAACACCTGCCGCATCATCGGCTGGCGCCATTTCCATCCGGAGGCCGATCCGCGCGGCATCGCCGACGAGAGCCTGTGCGGCGTGGAGTCGGTCGACTTCTTCGGCCAAAACGGCGACCGACCTTATGAAGAGCGCCAGCGCATGCCGGGCGACTTCGACGCCCAGGTCTCGCAGCGGCCCATCGCGGTCCACCAGTTGGAAAACCTCACACGCTGCGACCGTGGCGTCGCCATGTTGCGCCAGCTGCTACGCCGCCAGATCAGGCGCGTGGCGGAGGGCCAGGCGCCGACGCTGTCGCCCGTGCGCGCCGGCGACCTCGTACCGACCTATGCACACGACACCGTGGTGCAGATCCCGTGCGCCGATTCCGCCGATGCGCAGGCCGACGCCGAGCGGCTGCGCGAGATCGCCAAGGCCATCACCCAGATCGTCGTCAAGGGCGCGCACCACGAAGCCGCGGACCGCGACGCGCAGGTGCGGGCGCTGATCGCCGCCTACGTCGAGGCCCAGCGCGAAACCGCGGCCTGAATGCCAGCACTTCCACCGAAAAGGCCCTCACCGATGAACAACGCGCCTTCCCCCATCCATCCCGGCCGCGTCGACTGGACCGGCGACAACCCCGGCATCTACCTGAAAGACGAGCAGGACGGCCCGTGGACCGGCCTCGCCACCTTCTTCCGCATCGCCTACTCGCCCTATGGCATGGGCAGCGGCGTGCTGCTGCTGGACCAGCCCGACGTGGCCCAGGGCTTGCCGGCGGTGCGGAACTTCTGCATCAGCGACAACGAGACGCTGGCACGCTTCCTGGTCGACAAGTTCTTCTCCAAATTCGCCTCGTTCAGGGTTTCGAGTGGCCTCGGCGCCATCAGCTACCTGCAGGCCACGGAGGTCAGCCGGGCCGGCGACACGCGCTCGCGCTACCAGGAGATCGTGAAGAGCAACGAGTTCGAGGTCGTGATGACCTGGGAAAGCCTGGGCGCGCCCTACGCGGTCGACATGCCGGTGGAATCCGGACCGACCAAGGAACACCAGATGTACAGCCTGTTCCTGGATGCGCAGGACGCGCAGGTCACGGTCAATGGCCGGCGCCTGCGAGGCAAGGTGGTCGAGCGCGACTTCGCCGGGACCCGCAAGAGCACGGCCTTCCTGGCCTTCTCCGAGACCTGGATGCAGGGCCAGGCGCCCGGGCGGCCGCTGTGACCGAATTCCTCCAGTACATGGCCTCGGGCCTGGTCGTCGGCTGCATCTACGGCCTGGTGGCCGTGGGCTTCACGGCGGTCTACAACGTGACGGGCATCGTCAACTTCTCGCAGGGCGACATGTCGATGCTCGGGGCGCTGGGCGCCGTCGGCCTCATCGGGCTCGGCCTTCCCATGCCCCTGGCGCTGCTGGCGTCGGTTCTGACCGTCGGCCTGCTCGGCATCGCCATCGAGCGGATCGCCATCCGTCCGGCGGGCTCCGACGTGATGCGCGGCATCATCATCACGATCGGCATCGGCGTCGCGCTGCAGGGCATCGCCGTGATCGTGTGGGGAACCGACGCGCAACCCCTGCCCGCCTTCTCCGGCGAGACGCCGATCGACATGGGTGGCGTCACCGTGCCGCCGCAGGCGCTGTGGGTGCTGGGCTGCGCGGCGGCGCTGATGCTCGCGCTGTACGTCTTCTACACCCGCACCTACGTCGGCAAGGCCTTCCGCGCCTGCGCCATGAACCCGAAGGCCGCCGGCCTCATGGGCATCCCCAACACCGCGATGCGCGCCATCGGCTTCTTCCTGTCCAGCCTGGTCGGTGCCATCGCCGGCGTGATCGTGGCGCCGGTGGCGCTGATGCAGTACGACACCGGCGTGTTCCTGGGCATCAAGGGCTTCGTGGCCTGCATCATCGGTGGCTTCGGCAACCCGATCGGCGCCGCGCTGGGCGGCCTGGTGCTCGGCAGCCTCGAATCGCTGTCCACCGGCTATCTCAGCTCGGGCTTCAAGAACGCCATCGCGTTCATCGTGCTGCTCGGCTTCCTCTTTCTTCGACCCGGCGGGATCCTGGGGGAAATGGACACGGTGAAGCGATGAAACGGCCGTTCGTCATTCCCGCCGCCATCGCGGTGCTGGCCCTGGTGCTGGCCTCCGGCAACGCCTACCTGATCAACCTGTTCGTCATCGCGGCGATGACGACACTGCCCGCCATCGGCCTGTCGCTGCTGATGGGCTACACCGGCCAGATCTCGCTGGGCCATGCCGCCTTCGTCGGGCTCGGCGCTTACACCTCGGCTCTGTTGTGCAAGCTGCTGGGACTGAGCCCCTGGCTGGCGATTCCGCTGGCCACCACGCTGTCCGCCCTGGCGGCCTGGTGCATCGGCTGGCTCGTGTTCCGCCTGCGTGGCCATCACCTGGCGATGGCGACGCTGGCCTTCGGCATCATCATCCACGTCGCCATGGTGGAGTGGCGCAGCGTCACCGGCGGGCAGGACGGGCTGGCGGACGTGCCGCCACTGCAGCTGCTCGGCATCGACCTGCGTGCCGATGCGGCCATGCTCTGCATCGCCTGGGCGGCCTGCCTCGTGGGCATCCTGCTGGCCGGCAACCTGGTCCGGTCGCCCTTCGGCTTCGCCATGCGCACCGTCGCCGAGAACGAGGCGGTCGCCGGCTCGGTCGGCATCGCCAGTGCCAGCCTCAAGCGCAAGGTCATGGCCCTTGGGGGCGCCTATGCGGGCTTTGGCGGCGCGCTCTATGCCCACTGGCTGGGCTACATCAGCCCGGGGCCGTTCGACGTCGGCTACTCGGTGCGGCTGTTGCTCGTCGTGGCGCTCGGCGGCTTCTCGGGGCTGTGGAGCGTGGTGTTCGGCGTGTTCTTCGTCGTCCTCATCAGCGAGGCGCTCAAGCCCTTCGGGCGTTTCGACGTGGTCATCTACGGCGTGCTGCTGGTCTTCGTCATGGTGCGGTGCCCGCAGGGCCTGCTGGCGGGACTCCAGCAACTGTCGGGCAGGCTGTTCGCCGGCGCGCGCCGCCGGGTTGGGAGCGACGCATGAACAAGGAAGACATCCTGCTCGACGTGCAGGGCGTGAGCCGCCGCTTCGGCGGGCTGAAGGCGCTCAGCGACGTCGCCTTCGACGTGCGGCGCGGCGAGATCCTCGCGCTCATCGGCCCCAATGGCGCCGGCAAGTCGACGCTGCTCAGCGTGGTGGCGGGCTCGCTCAAGGCCGATGCGGGCACCGTCACCTTCAAGGGCGAGCGCATCGACGGCCTGGCGGCCGAACAGGTCAACCGCCGCGGACTGGTGCGCACCTTCCAGGGCGCCGAAGTGCTGCGGCAGATGACGGTGCTGGAGAACGTGATGGCGGCCGGCGTCGCGCAGGCGCAGTCGGGCCTTCTGGCGGGTCTGCTCGGCATCGGCCGGGCGGCCGAGGCCGGCCGCCGCCTCGCCGCCACGGGCCTGGAGAAGCTGCAGGTGGTGGGCCTGGGGCAGCTGGCGAATGCCAACGCGGCCCTGCTGACGGCCGGCCAGCAGCGCCTGCTGTCGATCGCCCGGGCGTTGGCGACGGGCGCAGAACTGCTCATCCTCGACGAACCGGCCGCGGGACTCAACACGCTGGAGAAGCGCGTCCTGGCGGAAGTGATCCTGCGCATCCGTGCCGCGGGCACCACGGTGGTCTTCGTGGAGCACGACCTGGCTTTCGTGAGCCGGCTTGCCGAGCGCATGGTGGTGCTCAATCACGGGCGGGTGATCGCCAAGGGTGTGCCTGACGCAGTGCGCACCGATCCGGCCGTGGTCGAGGCCTACCTCGGCAACACCGAACTGCGCGCGGCACGCGCCGGCGCCGAACCGGCCCGCGCGCGGCCCGTGGTGCTGGCCGTCGACGGCCTGCGCCTGCGCTATGGCGGGCTGACCGCACTCGACGGGGTGGACATCGAGGTGGGCGAGGGCGAGATCGTCGCGCTCATCGGTGCCAATGGCGCCGGCAAGTCCACCCTGCTGAATGCCATCGCAGGCACCGAGAAGCCCGAAGGCGGCATGCTGCGCTTCGCCGGCAGGGACTTGGCGCCGCTCGGCAAGGAAGCCCGTACCGGCGCCGGGATCAGCCTGGCGCCCGAGGGGCGGGCCCTGTTCCCGGCGCTCACCGTGCAGGACAACCTGTTGATGGGACGCTACGCGCGCATGCGACAGTCGGGCGTCACGCAGCTGCTGTGGCCCCGGGGCGCCGCACGCGCCGAGCTCGATGCGGTGATGGAGGAAGTGCTGGACTTTTTCCCGCGGCTGCGCGAGCGGCTGCACCAGCAGGCCGGCACGCTCTCCGGCGGTGAGCAGCAGATGCTGGCGATCGGCCGTGCGCTGATGAACCGGCCCACCCTGCTGATGCTGGACGAGCCCTCATTCGGCCTTGCGCCGCAGGTGTCGCGCGAGATCCTCGGCTCGCTGGCTCGCCTGGCCGCGCGCGGCATGACCGTGCTGCTGGTGGAGCAGAACGCCCGCTCCGCGCTGCAGGTGGCGGACCGGACCTACATCCTCGTCAACGGCCGCATCGTGGCCGAGGGGCCCAGCGAGGCACTGCTGAGCCGGCCCGACATCACGCAGGCTTACCTCGGCTGGGAGTCCGGGCCGGGAAGCGCGCAGGAGGACACGCAGCAGGACGGCATGCAGCAAGAAGCACCGCTGGAGGCAGCGGCGTGAGCGGCCTTGCTCCGCACCCGGCGGACGCCAGGGGCTTCGAAGCGCTGGTGCAGGTCGTGCCGGTGCTGCAAGACCTTCTGCCCGCCGGCGACGCCTTCGCCTTTCCTCCGCGTACCGTGCTGCACGCCGGACCTTCCTTCGACGGCGCCGCTTCGGTGCCCGCCCCGGTCCTCAACTCGGCAGCGGCCGCGGCCGTTTTCGAAGGCTGGGCCGTCGACCGCGACGACGCGCTGGAACGGCTGCGCGGCGGAGACATCGCCCTCACGCCCGCGCAGGACCATCGCTGCGCGGTGCCGCTGGCCTCCGTGCTGTCGCCCAGCCAGTGGGTGCAGGTCGTCGTCGACGCGAACCATGCGCAGCGGCGGGCCTTCTCCTCGCTCAATGGCGGGGGCGGCCCTGCACTGCGGCTCGGCCTGCCCACGCCGGCCGTGGTGGCGCATCTGCGGTGGCTGAACGGGCCCTTCGCCCATGCGCTGCTGCCGGGCTGCCGGCGCGGGATCGCGCTCCTTCCGATCGCGGACTTCGCACTGTCGATGGGCGACGACCTGCACGGGCGCACCGCCGCCGCCACGGCCCGTCTCGCCGGGATGCTTGCTCTTGGCAATGCCTGGCCGGGCGGCGTCGCGGAGTTCCTCGCGGCCTCGCCGAGCTTCTTCCTCAATCTCTGGATGGCCGCGACCAAGTGCATGCTCGCCGGCGCGGAAGGCATAGCGGGCTGCAGCCTGGTGAGCGCGCTCGGCGCCAACGGCCAGCGCGTCGGCATCCAGCTGGCGGGCCGGCCGGGCCACTGGGTCACGGCCGCATCGACCCCGCCGCACGGTCGGCTCGATGCCGGCATCGGTGCCGACCAGCGGCTGCCGGCCATCGGCGACAGCGCGCTCATCGAGGCATCCGGCCTGGGTGCGATGGCATTCGCGCATTCCCCGGTGCAGCAAGCCCAGTTCGCCGACTTCCTGCCGCATCCGCCTGCCGAGCTGGCCGACGCGCTGCTGATGGGAGCGCACCCCGCCTTCGCGCAAAGCCGCGCCCGCTTCGGTCTCGCGGCGCGGCAGGCCGCCGCATCGCGCTACGACCTCGTAGTCGCGCTCGGAATCATCGACATCGAGGGCCGCCGCGGCCGCATCGGCGGCGGCCTCTGGACCTCCACGCCCGAACTTTTCCAGCGTGCACTGGGCGACCTGCACGCCACCCCTGCCCATTCCTGATCCACCACGAAAGAAAGCCATGAAGCACATCGTCGCCTTCGGCGCAGCCCTGCTGGCCGCCGCCGCCGTCCATGCCCAGGACATCAAGATCGGGGGCTTGCTCGAGACCTCGGGCTTCGCCGCCTCCCTCGGCAAGCCCGGCCTGGAAGGCGCGCAACTCGCCATCGACCAGGTCAATGCTCAAGGCGGCATCAACGGCCGCAAGGTGCAGCTGATCAACGTCAACTCCGAGAGCGACAACACCAAGACGGTTTCCGGCGTGAAGCGGCTCATCGAGCAGGACAAGGTCACGGCCATCATCGGACCGATGAGCAGCGGCTCCGCCTTCGCCATCGTGGACACCATCGAGAAGTCGAAGGTGCCCATGGTGGCCAACGCGGCCACCCGGGCCGTGGTGCTGCCGCCGGAGCAGAAGACCTTCTCCTTCCTCGCGCCGCTGACCGATGCCGTGGTGCAGGTCGCGCTGCTCAAGGACATGCAGGCACGCGGCATCACGAAGATCGCCATCCTCAACTCCGACGTGGCCTTCGGCACGAGCGGACGCGATTCGCTGGTGAAGCTCGCCCCCGACTACAAGATCGAGATCGTCGGCAAGGAGACCTTCGGCAACGGTGACACCGACATGACGCCGCAGCTCACGAAGATCCGGGCCTCGGACGCGCAGGCCGTCGTCGTGTGGGCCACCGGGCCCGGCCTGGCGATCGCGACCAAGAACCACCGTTCGCTCGGCATCAAAACACCGCTGTACATGGCCCACTCGGCCAACGACTTCAACTACCTGCGGCTGGCCGGAGAATCGGCCAACGGCATCCTGCTGCCGTCGACCAAGCTCTACGTGACCCAGTCGCTGGCGGCGAGCGACCCGCAGAAGGCGGTGGTGTCGCGCTTCGTCAGCGACTACGAGGCCAAGTTCGGCCAGCCGCCCGCGACCTTCGCCGGCAACGGCTACGACGCCGCCATGCTGATCGTCAATGCGATTCGCAAGGCAGGCACCGATCCCGTGGCCGTGCGCGATGCCATCGAGGCGACCAAGGACCATGCCGGCGTGACCGCGGTCTACAGCTACGGGCCCCAGGACCACTTCGGCACCCGGCCGGAGAGCGTCGTGATGCTGACCGTCAAGGCGGGCAAGTTCGAGCTGGCCGGTGCCCCGAAGTGAGCGGGACCCGCGCCATCGGAACGCACGGTCAGTCGGCGCGAAACGCCAGATGCTCGGCCACCGTCGTCACCATCTCCGTGATGGCGGTGGACGCGCGCGTGAACCGGTAGTGGTGGGTATGCGCCAGCACCAGGTTCGGGGCACGCAGCGAGGACTTCAACTCGACCGAATGCGTGTTCGGCGGGCAGAAGTTCAGCAGCGAGAAGCCCTGCCCGTCGTTCACCAACCCGAGCAGCATGGTCATGGTGTTCACGCGGTGGGCGATGCGCGGCGCCACGCCGTCGGCGCTGAATGCCGAGAGCATGTAGTTGCGGGTGCGCGGCGTGTCCAGCAGGATGAGCGGCTCGGTCGCCAGGTCCCGCACCGACACGTGCTGGCGCCGCAGCAGCGGATGGCCGGGTGGCAGCACGGCCTGCAGCGGGGCCGGCCGGATGTCGATGCACTCGACGCCGGACGGAATCTCGAAGTCGTAGGTCAGCGCCAGGTCGAAGGCGCCGGTCTGCAGCCCTTCCATCAGGTACTCGTGGTGGCCCTCGTACCAGTGCAGCCGTGCCTTCGGCAGGCTTTCTGCCGCCATGCGCATCACCGGCGGCACCACATAGGGCGCGAAGGAGAAGAGGCAGGCCAGGTGCACCTGCCCCTGGACATGCCGGGCATCGGCCAGCCGGCCCGAACCCAGCTCCCAGGACTGCAGCAGCAGGTTTCGGCATTCGACGGCGAAGGCGCTGCCGGCATCCGTCAGCACCAGCCCGCGCGCATGGCGGCGCAGGAAAAGCTGCACGCTGAGCACTTCTTCGAGATGGGCGATGGCGGCAGACACGGCCGGGGCCGAGACGTGCAGGGAGTCGGCCGCCTTCTGCAGCGACTGATGCCGGGCCACGGCCACGAAATAGGACAGCTGGCGCAGGGAAAACTCGGGCGCCCGCAGCTCGGCGCTGTGTTCGCCGATGGTTCTGGTGGCCGGGTCTTGGCTCATGGGCGGGAGTATGTCGAAATGTTCACATGGCGCAAGGCTGGACCATGACGGGACCGGCCAACCCTTTCAAGTTCCAGGCCAGCGCACGGCCGCCCGTGCTTGGCGCGACCGAGGACGCGCGCGCCAATGCGAAGGTCCGGCTTGCCGCCGCATTCCGGCTCCTTGGCACCCTGGGACTCAACACAGGCGTGGCCGGGCATCTGACCGTGCGTGATCCGGTCCTGCCGGACCACTTCTGGGTGAATGCCTTCGGACGGCCCTATGCGTCGATGCGTCCGGACGACCTGACGCTGGTCCGGCATTCGGGCGACGTGGTGCACGGGCGCGCCATCAATGCGGCCGCTTTCGCCATCCACGCGGAGCTCCACCGCGCCCGCCCCGACGTCCATTGCGTCGTGCACGGGCACCCGGTGCACGGCACGGCCTTCGCGGCACTGGGAAGACGCCTGCTGCCGATCAACCAGGACGTCTGCGCCGTCTCGGAGGACCACGTGGTGTACGGCGAGCCGAGCGGATTGGTGGTCGAACTCGATGAGGGCCGCCGCATCGCGGAGGCGCTGGCCACGCATAAGGCAGCGATCCTGCTGAACCATGGGCTGCTCACCGTGGGGCAGACGGTCGACGAGGCGGTGTGGTGGTTCATCCTGATGGACCGAAGCTGCCAGATCCAGCTGCTGGCCGAGGCAGCGGGCACGCCACGGGTGCTCCCGCCCGATGTCGCCCGCGGCATCGCCAGGCAAATCGGAACGGCGGCGTTCGGCTGGTTCCAGTGCCAGCCACTGATCGGCCCTTACCTGGCGCAGCTGCAATGACCGGTCCAGACCCTGCGCCGGCGTCCGTTCCGGTCGATGCCCTGATGCACGGCTGGCCCGCGGCATGGTTCGCGCTGCACCACCGCGCCCGGCTGGCGGCCGGCGACGCCGTGCTGGTGCTCGATGCCGCCAGTCACATCGGCATGGCCTGCGTCCAGCTGGCCAAGGCGGCGCAGGCGCAGGTCATCGCACTCACGCGGCTGCGCGCCGAATTCGATGCCGTTCGTGGCTGCGGGGCGGACGACGTCGTCAGCCTGGAGGAGAGCCAGTGGGCCGACATCGTCCGCGAACACGGAGGCGCCGACGTGATCGCCGGCATCGCCGATGCCGACCTGCTCGTCCACAGCATGCGTGCCCTGGCGCGCCATGGACGCCTGCTCGTGATGGCACCGCCGGACACGCTGCCTGCGGAACTGCCGCTGACGCCACTGCTGCGTCGAAGCGGCACCCTGCACGCGGCGTTCTGGTCGCCCGACCAGGCGCGCCGATTGGGCCAACCCATCATGACGGCCCTCTCCGCGCTGTGGGCACAAGGTGCCATCCGGCTCGATGACCACGGCAAAGGCATCACGGCGTTCCATCCCGACAGGCCAGACCTGCCTAGAACATGACCCCATCTTCAGACCCTCGCTCGGCGAAGAGCGCAACCCGCATCCGCGAGGAACTCGCACGCCGTTCCACCACCGCGCGGGCTGTGCTCGAGCAGGCGCTCGATGTCGTCGTCGCTCGCGAGCCCACGGTGCGGGCGTGGAAGCTGATGCGCGATGCACCGGCCCGCCAGCGGGCCGATGCCCTCGACGGCGACCTCGACCGGCGTGACGGCGGACTGCTCGCCGGCATTCCGGTGGCGGTCAAGGACCTGATGGACACCGCAGACATGCCCACCGCCTACGGCTCGACCATCTACGCCGGCCACCAGCCGGCGCGCGACGCAGCCTGCGTCGCCCGGCTCCGCGCGGCCGGCGCCAACATCCTGGGCAAGACCATCACCACCGAATTCGCCTACTTCTCGCCGGGCGAGACCACCAACCCCTGGGACGCGGCACGCACGCCAGGCGGCTCGTCGAGCGGCTCGGCCGCGGCTGTCGCCGCCGGCATGGTGCCGCTGGCGCTCGGGAGCCAGACGGCCGGCTCCCTGATCCGACCTGCGTCGTACTGCGGCGTGTTCGCGCTCAAGCCGACACATGGCGTGTTCGACCTGCAAGGCGTCAAGGGACTGTCGCCGTCGCTCGACACCCTGGGATGGCTGGCCCGGACGGCGAACGACCTGGAACTCATGCGCTGTGCGCTGCTGGACGAGCCCTTCGCGCCGCTGCCGGACATGCCCGCGTCCGGCTGCCGCGTCGGCGTGCTGCGCACGCACGAATGGGCCGAGGCGCAGCCCGACGGCCAGGCAGCGTTCGAGGAGGCAGTGCGGAGGCTGCAGGCTAGCGGCATGACGCTCATCGGCAAGGACATGCCCGGCGAGCAGGCCACACTCGCCCAGGACCAGAAGCGGGTGATGGCCTACGAGGCGGCACGCGAACTGGCGTTCGAGCTTGAGCACCATGCCGACGCATTGAGCCGGCCCTTGCGCGAACTGCTGAACCAGGGGCGGGCCCTAACCCAGGCCGAGTACCTGGCCGCACAGGCGCGCGCAGCCGTCGGCCGGCAGGTGGCGCAAGCCCTCATGGCCGATGTCGATGCCCTGCTCGTGCCGGCCGCTCCCGGCGAAGCGCCGCTTGGCCTCGACGCGACCGGCGACCCGGTGTTCAGCCGCGTCTGGACGCTGCTCGGCCTGCCCTGCGTCAGCGTGCCCGGCCTTCGCGGTCCCCATGGCATGCCCATCGGCATGCAGCTGGTGGGCCACCGACATCAGGAGCGTGCGCTGCTGGCATTGGCGGCGAGCGTCCACATCGTGCTCGACACCCCACTATGAAACTCATCGTCCAGGCCACAGAGTTCATCGCCGACGGCGTGCGCCGGCTCCACTTCGCCGCAGCGGACGGCCAGGCGCTGCCGCCCTGCACGGCAGGCGCGCACCTCAAGATCGCACTGGCCGCCGACGCGGGTGGCATGGTGCGCGAGTACTCGATCGTCGGCCGCGGGGCCGAGGGCGACTGCTACGAAGTGGCGGTGCAACTGGAGCCGGCCGGCCGCGGCGGTTCGCGCGCCATGCATGCCCTGGCCGCCGGCGACATCGTCGACGCGCAGGGTCCTTTCAATGCGTTCCCGCTGCGCGGCGGCGCGACACACCGTGTGCTCATCGCAGGGGGGATCGGCATCACGCCGATCCTCTCGATGGCACGGGAACTGCGGGGTGGCGGCCTTCCGTTCGAGTTGCACTACGCGGCGAAGTCGCGGCACCGCACGGCCTTCCACGACGAGGTCGCTGCCTTGCCCGGCGCCACCATCTACCACAGCGAAGAGGGTGCACGCGAGCGCATGCCCGTTGCTGCCATCCTCGCCGACCCCGCGCCGGGGCGGCAGCTCCATGTGTGCGGTCCGCGTTCGCTCATCGCCGAGGTCGTGGAGACGGCTCGGCGCCTGGGGTGGAACGAGGACGACGTCCATTTCGAGACCTTCGGCGGCGCGGTCGCTCTGGGCGCCGACCGGCCGATTCGCGTGGAACTGCGGGCCAGCGGCCGCACGATTCTGGTCAAGGCGGATGAGTCCATCCTCGACGCCATGCTGGCCGCAGGCATGGACCCGCTCTACGACTGCCGTCGCGGCGAGTGCGGCATGTGCATCACCGGGGTGATCGAGGGCGTGCCGGAACACCGGGACCACGCGCTCACCGATGCCGAGAAGGCCAGCGGCAAGGTGATCTGTACCTGCGTGTCGCGCGCGCGCAGTGCGGACCTCGTGCTCGATATCTAGTTGTCGTGTCTCAATAGGTTGTTCACCCGGAAGGGTCTGGGAGACTGGAGTTACCACGCTTCAGTCACCAGAGGGATCTTCCGAGTGAACAGCCATAAGAATGCCAGATTGACCTTCGAAGGACGCAAATTGCTTGTCCAGCGCATCGCCACCCTGGGGCTGATGCCCGCAGCCGAGGCTGCGGGCATCAGCCCGCGCACCGCACGCAAGTTGCTCCAGCGCTTCGAGCAGCATGGCGAGCGCGGCCTGCTGGACCGCAGCTCACGCCCGGCTCGCACGCGCTCCTGCCTGGACGCGCAGCTTTGCGAGCGCATCGAACAGCTTCGCCGCTGTCGCATGCCCATGCGGCAGATCGCTCGCATCGTCGGGCGCAGCGTGCCCACCGTGTGCCGGCTGCTCGCCCGCCTGGGTCTGTCCAGCCTGAAGGCGCTCGATCCTGTCAGCGCGCCGCTGCGCTACGAGCGCGATGCACCCGGTGAGCTTCTGCACATCGACACCAAGAAGCTCGGACGCATCGTGCGGCCCAGCCACCGCGTCACAGGCAACCGGCGCGACTCGGTGGACGGCGCAGGCTGGGAGTTCGCCCACGTGGCCATCGACGACCATTCCCGCCTGGGCTTCGTGCAGATGCATGCTGATGAGCGCAAGGACTCGGCGGTGAGCTTCCTGCTGGCGGCCGTGGCGCACTATGGGCAGCTGGGCGTGAAGATCAAGCGGCTGATCACCGACAACGGCTCGGCGTATCGCTCGCGGCTGTTCGCCAAGACCTGTCAGGCGCTGGGCATCAAGCACACCTTCACCCGGCCTTACCGCCCCCAGACCAACGGCAAGGCCGAGCGTTTCATTCAGACCTGTCTGCGCGAATGGGCCTATGGACGCACCTGGGCCAACAGTGCCGAGCGCACCGCCTGGTTGCCAGCTTTCCTGCGCTACTACAACTGCGAGCGCCCGCACTGCGCTCTGGGGCACAAGCCCCCAGCCTCCCGCCTTTGTGGGAACAACCTATTGCAACTCGACATCTAGTCCGGGGTCCATCGCGTCCAAGGCGTCGTGGACGAGGCCGGTTCGCTCAACGTTCTTCGGCACCAGGCTCGATGACCCCGAAGCGGCGCGCTGCGAACGCGCTCGAGCGGCGGCAACGTCCCTCAGCGCGGGCCGCCCCGCGGACCATGCACGGTGCCCGCCGATTCCGCCCGCAGCAGGGCACAGATCCCCCGCACCTCCCGCTGAATCACCTTCGCCACCTCATCCCGCCGCTTGGCCCCCAACCGGCTGGAAATGGCCGCGACGCTGATGGCCGCCACCGGGTTGTGCGGCGGAAAGGCCACCCCCACCGCCGCAGTGCCGGGCGTGGCCGCACTGTCCAGAAAGGCATACCCGCGCGCATGCGTCTCGGCCACGGCCTGGCGCACGAAGCCGGGCGCAAAGGCGCCGAACTTGGCGTAGCGCGCGTCGTTGGCTTCGATGATGGGCTCGATGTCGGCGGCGGGCAGCGCGCTCAGGATGGCCAGGCCGCCGGCCCCGACGCCCATGGGCCGGCGGATGCCCACGTCCAGCGTCAGCGCCTTGATGGGGTAGTCGCCCAGCACGCGGCTGGTGCAGATGGCTTCCATACCGCGCCGCTCGCTCAGGTAGACCGTGTCCTGCGTCTCTTCGGCGATGGCATGCATGGCCGCGTCGCACAGCTCGCTCAGGCGGTAGCGGGGTTCGGCCAGCAGGCCCAGCTCGTGCAGCAGCGGGCCCAGGTGGTACTTGCGGGTCAGCGGGTCGCGCAGCACCAGGCCTTCCAGCTCCAGCCGCTGCAGCATGCGAAAGCAGGTGGACATGGGCAGGCCGCTCATGGTCACCACGTCGGCGATGCGCATGCCGCGCCGCCCGCGCGAGGCCACGACGCGCAGCATGCCGACCACGCGCTCGATGCTCTGGGTGCCGGTGCGGGCCACGGCCGCCTCGCGGGGTTGCGTCGGCGTTGAAGGCTGCGCCGACGCGCCGGCCTTCTTGCGGAGAGTTCGTTTTTCAGTTTCCACAGTGTGGCAGTAATCGGGGTTGCACCTGAACGCTGGCGCTCTGTGTGCCAATGTAATTGGGTCAAGCGCGATGCAGCAACCGCCACATGGTGGGAATCGCGCATGCCAACGAGCGGAGACATCCATGCCCCAGACGATGACCGAGAAGATCCTGGCGCGGGCCAGCGGCCGGGCCGAGGTGCGCCCCGGCGAAGAAATCACGGCCCGGCCCGACTTCGTGATCAGCTACGACTTTCCCGGCTACACCGACGTGTTCTTCAAGGAGACGCGCGAAGACTTCGGCGTCGAGCAGGTCACGAGCCCCGAGCGCTTCGTGCTCTTCATCGACCACATGGTGCCGGCCACCGCGCCCAAGGAGGAAGAGCTGCACAAGATCACCCGCGCCTGGGGCAAGGCGCAGGGCGTGCCGGTGGTGGAGCGCGAAGGCATCGGCCACCAGGTGTCGGCCGAGATGGGCTACGCCACGCCGGGCGCCTTTGCCGTGCACTTCGACGGCCACGTGAGCCAGCTGGGCGCCTTCGGCACCTTCGCCTTCGGCGCGCGCAAGGGCGTGGTCGAGGCCTTCGCCACCGAGACGCTCACGCTCACGGTGCCGGCCACGATCAAGGTCGAACTCACGGGCACGCTGCAGCCGGGCGTCATGGCGCGCGACGTATTCCACCACATGGTGCGGGTGATGGGCCCGGCGTCGTGCCGCTTCAAGGTGGTGGAGCTGTGCGGCCCGGTGATCGACGCCATGAGCATCGAGGGCCGGCAGACCATCTGCGGCCAGGCGATGTTTCTGGGCGCGACCACGATGTTGATCGCGCCCGATGCGAAGACGCTGGACTACGTGAAGGGCCGCGCCAAGGTGCAGCTCGATCCCGTCTACCCCGATGCCGACGCCGAGTACGAGCGCGTGGTGCGCATCGACGTCTCCGCGCTCGAACCCATCGTCGTGGTGCCCCCCAGTCCCGCCAACACGCGCGACCTGGCCGACTACACCGGCGTGGAGGTGCACACCGGCTACCTGGGCTCCTGCGCCAGCGGCCGGCTGGAAGACCTGCGCGTGGCGGCCGACGTGCTGCGCGGCCGGCGCATCCAGCCGGGCTTTCAGCTGCACGTGGTGCCGACCTCCCGGGCCATCATGGCGGCCGCCGCGCGCGAGGGCCTGATCGAGGTGCTGGTGGAGGCCGGCGCCTTCCTCAGCTCGCCCAGCTGCGACTACTGCTTCGGCCGCATCGCGACCATGAGCGATGGCCAGCGCGCCGTTTCCACCGGCACGCTCAACACGCCCGGCCGCATGGGCAGCGTGGATTCGGAGATCTACATCTGCAATGCCGCGGTGGTGGCGGCCTCGGCGCTCGAAGGGCGCATCGCCGATCCCCGGCCCTACCTGGCAGAAGCCGCCGCCTCTGCAGGAGCCGCCGCATGAGCCTCGCCAACCTGCACGGCCGTGCGGCCTGGGTCTTCGAAGAAGACGACTACGACATCGACCTCATCGTCGGCGTGCGCAACATCAAGATCACCGACGTGAAGGAATTGGCCGCGCTGGCCATGGCCGACTACGTGCCGGACTTCGCGGCCACCGTCGCCCGGGGCGACCTGCTGGTGGGCGGCGAGAACTTCGGCTACGGCCATCCGCACTACCCGGCCATGCGCGCCATGCGGCACCTGGGCATCGCGGCGGTGATCGCCGAGTCCTTCTCGCCGGGTTTCTTCCGCGGCGAGACGAGCATGGGCTTTCCGCTCATCACCTGCCCGGGCATCCGGGCGGCGACGGCGCGCGCCGACACGCTGTCGGTGGACTGGGCGACCAGCCAGGTCACCAACCACCGCAGCGGCCAGGTGCTGGCGCTGCAGCCCTTCTCGGCCTCCGAGCGCGGCATGCTCGAAGCCGGCGGGCTCATCCCCTACCTGCAGCGCCGGCTGGCCGCGGCCAAGGGCGCGACGGCGCCCGCGGCCTGAGAAGCGCCGCCCCGGCGCCGGCCCTTTCATTCACCGACCCTGGCCGTGCCTGCACCGGGCGGCGGCCCCATCGAACGGAGACCTGCCATGACCTCTTCCTCTTCCCGCCAGGCGCTGCGCGCCCGCATCGACCGCGGCGACACCCTGTGGTTCGGCGGCGCGCAGGACGCGCTGTCGGCCCTGCTGGTGGACCAGTCGGACTTCGACGGCATCTTCAGCACCGGCTTCGGCATCTCGGCCGCGCTGCTGGGCCAGCCCGACATGGAGCTCTACACGCTCAGCGAGAACGTGGCCACGGTCGACCGCATGGCCCACGTGGTGACCAAGCCCATCTTCGTGGATGCGGACACGGGCTACGGCAGCGTGCTCAACGTGGGCCGCACCGTGCGCGAATTCGAGAAGGCCGGCGCCGCCGCCCTGCAGCTGGAAGACCAGGTCAGCCCCAAGCGCTGCCCGGCCGCCACCACCACGTCCACGCTGGTGTCGGTGAACGACGCGCTGGCCCGCATCAAGGCCGCGCTCGATGCGCGCACCGACCCCGATCTGCTGATCGTCGCGCGCACCGACGCCATGGACCCGGCCGAAGCGCTGGACCGCGCGGCGCGCTATGCCGAGGCGGGGGCGGACCTGATCCAGCCCATCTCCCGCACCTTCAACAGTTACGAGCAGCTGGTGCAGCTACGCGAGGCCTGCGGCCGCCGCCTGTCGCTGCAGCTGATGGCCGGCACCTGGATGACGGCGCTCACCCGCACCCAGATCGAGAGCGTGGCGGCCTTCGCGTCCTATCCCATCGCCAGCCTGCTGACCACCGTGCACACCGTGCAGGCCAACCTGGCCGAGCTGGCCCGCCGTCGCTCGGGCGACTTCGACGACCTGCCCTTCGCGCAGACCACGATGGCCGACTTCAAGCAGCTGATCGGCTGGCATGCGCTGGAGGCGCGGCAGGCGCACTACGAGACCGGCGCCGCGCGCTGAGCGGCGGACGCTGGGCTGCAATCCGGCAACGACGACAACCTTTCCCCACAGAACGATTCAGGAGCAAGACACCGTGCGCACTTTCACCTTCCTCGCCCGCCTCGTCATGGCAGGCACCCTGTCCCTGGGCCTGGCCGCCACGGCCTCGGCGCAGGGCGCTGCCTATCCGACCAAGCCGATCCGCCTGGTCGTGCCCTATCCGGCCGGCGGCGCCACCGATGTGGCCGCCCGCACGCTGCAGCCGCGCCTGCAGGAAGAGCTGGGCCAGCCCGTGATCGTGGAAAACCGTCCCGGCGCCGGCGGCAACATCGCCATGAACAACGTGGCGCTGAGCCCGGCCGACGGCCATTCGCTGGCCATGACGCTGACCGGCATGCTCTCCATCAACCCGGTGATCTACAAGAAAGCCGGCTTCGAGGCCGCGGACTTCACGCCGGTGGCGCGCGTGTCGCTGGCGCCGCTGCTGCTGGTGGTGCCCGAGAAGTCGCCCTACAAGAACGTGAAGGAGCTGCTGGAGGCCGGCAAGAAGGCCGGCAAGGGCGGCATGGCCTACGGCTCGGCCGGCGCCGGCGGCCTGTCGCACCTGGCGTCCGAGTCGGTCAACAGCCATGCCAACGGCAACTTCACGCACGTGCCCTACAAGGGCGGCGCGCCGCTGGTGCAGGCGCTGATGGCCAACGAAGTCGCCTGGGGCCTGCTGGGCACGGGCGACGTGCGCAGCTTCATCCAGTCGGGCAAGCTCAAGGCCATCGGCCAGCTGCGCCAGGGCCGCTCGGAGCTGTGGCCCGAGGTGCCCACGCTGACCGAGCAGGGCGTGCCCGGCGGCGTGGACTTCGACGTGTGGTTCGGCGTGGTGGCCCCGGCCAAGACGCCCGCACCCGTCGTCAAGCTGCTGAGCGAGAAGATCGCCAAGATCACCGCCGAGCCCGCCTTCCGCCAGCGCCTGCTCGACCTGGGCGGCGTGGCCCCCGCCAGCGGCAACACGCCCGAAGCCTTCGCCGAAGTGCTCAAGCGCGAACTGGCCGTGCTGCCCAAGGCGGCGCAGGAGGCGGGGTTGCAGTTGGACTGAAGCGGGCGCGCTTCGGCGCCGCAGGATCCCGCAGCGCGTGGCATCCGGCGCCGCGCGCTGCTTGTCTTTTTGGGCCTGTGATCCGGGTCCTGCTTCAGGCTTCGCCCGGCGTCCAGTCCGGACTGAAGCCGCCCAGGGTGGGGTGGTACATCTCATCGCCGTCGTGCTGGGTGAACTCGACGTTCAGCCGATCCTTGCGCAGGCCCAGGATCTCGATGCAGTGCGCGCACAGCGCCCTGGCGACGGCCATCCGCAACTCGGCAGGGCGGCCGCGGCGGATGTCCAGCATCATCAGCGACACCGGCACCGGCTCGCCGCCCACCTCCGGAATGCGCCAGAGGCCGCCCTCCCCCAGTTCGCGGATCGCCACGCTGATGCGGCGGATGTCCACCTCCATCATTTGCGCGTAGGTCCGGCTCATCGCGGCGGCCAAGCGTTGCTTGTTGTCGGCGGCGTAGCGGCCGTTCACGTCCAGTTGAAGGTAGGGCATGGCGTCTCCTCGGTGGTCGGGTCGGCGCGCTGGCGACCCTGCGCGCATCCTGATGTGCGGCGCACCCTGGCATGATGCCCGACCGGTCCCCGGCCGCGTTCCTGAACCACACCAATCCACAAACAGGAGATGCCCATGTCCCCCCGCCCCTCCCGCCGCCCGGTGCTGCTCGCCGGCGCCTTCACCGCCCTCGCCCTGGCCGCCGGCGCGGCCTGCGCCCAGGCGCAGTGGCCCGCCAAGCCCATCCACTTCGTCGTGCCCTTCTCGGCCGGCGGCGCCAACGACCTGATGGCGCGCGCCGCGGCCGATGGCGCCTCCAAGGCGCTGGGCCAGCCCATCGTGGTGGACAACAAGCCCGGCGCTGGCGCCATGCTGGGCACCGACGTGGTGGCCAAGAGCGCGCCGGACGGCTACACCTTTCTGGTCAGCGCGGCGGGCGTGGTGTCCAACAGCATGATCCGCAAGGTGCCCTACAAGGACAGCGACCTGGTGCCCGTGGCCATGATCGGCCTGGCGCCCTCGGTGATCGTGGCGCCGGCCAATTCGCCGTACAAGGACCTGACCGATTTCGTCAACAAGTCCAAGCAGGGCCAGGGCCTGCACTTCGCCACCGCCGGCACGGGCAGCACGCCGCATTTCGTCGAAGGCCTGCTGGAGAAGAACTACGGCGCCAAGCTGGACGTGGTGCCCTACAAGAGCGGCTCCGAATCCATCACCGCGGTGCTCAGCGGCCAGGTGGACGCCACCTCCGAGGCCAGCATCGTGGTGCTGCCCTACATCAAGGCCGGCAAGCTCAAGGCCCTGGCCACCACCTGGACGCAGCGCATCTCGGCCTACCCCGAGCTGCCCACCGCCGCCGAACTGGGCTTCAAGGACATCCGCATCGCCCACTGGGCCGGCGTGCATGCGCCGGCGGGCACGCCGCCCGCCATCCTGGACAAGATGGCCGAGGCCGTGGACAAGGCCATGAAGGACCCGGCCACCGTGCAGCGCCTCAAGGGCATGGGCATCGAGCCGATGGGCGGCACCCGCGCCAGCTTCGTCAAGTTCGTGGACGAGGAGCGGGCGCGGCTGGGTGCGGTGGTCAAGGCCACCGGCATGAAGGAGGAATAGCCCGCCCGGTCGCGGCCTCGTCCTACACCTGAACCAGGGCTGAAACGACCTGTCAGGGTGGATTCACGGCGCCTGCCTAGCATGCGCCGGCATGATGAACGACAGGGCCAGGGGGCCGATTTTCAAGACGGCCGGCCCCGCGCGCGGCAAGCAACGGGCGGCTGAAGCCGGCCGGCGGGGCGCCGCATGATGCGCCCGGACATGGGCCTGTTCCTGGCCATGACGGCCGGGCCGACGCCCAATTCCTGGTTGTTAGCGATCGCTTGCTTCCTGGCGCGCAACGGCCCGTGGCTGAGCGCGGGGTTGATGGGATGGGCGGCCTTACGGCATCCGCGGCAGCGGCCGTACCTGCTGGCCCTGCTGGCCGCCGCCGCGGTGGCGGCGCCAGTCGCCCATGCACTGGCCCAGGTTCTGGCCTTCCCGCGGCCCTTCATGCTGGGCGTGACGCCGGCCTACCTGCCCCATGGCGGCAGCGAAGGGTTGCCGAGCACGCACGCCACGGTCATGAGCCTGGTGGCGCTGGGCCTGCTGGCACGGCCGGGACTGCGCCAGGTGGGCATGGTCGCGGCCGGCGCTGCCCTGGCGACGGGCTGGGCGCGAATTCATGTCGGCGTGCACTTCCCCTTGGACGTTGTAGGAGGCTTCCTGCTCGCCGCCCTCCTGCTGGCCGCATTCCTGGCCGCGCTGCGCCACCTGCGCGCCGCCCGCGAATCCGCCCTGCCGGCCGGCGCCAAGCCCTCCCGCGCGGCGGCCGCCATCGCCGCCCTCCACCGCCAGGAACCGTTGTCATGAGCGTCGCCCTGCACGCCCCCCCCGCGCACCTCCAGGTCGTCCCGGACGACGAGGTCGTCGCCCAGCCGCCCATCCCGAGGCATGCGGCCGCGCTGTCCTGCGTGATCCCCTGCTACAACGAAGCCGGCAACCTCAAGCTGCTGCTGCCCCTGCTGGAGCGGCTGCTGCAGGCCAGCGGCCTGCGCTGGGAGGTGATCGTGGTGGACGACGGCAGCAGCGACGCCACGGCCGACGTGGCACGCACCTGGTGCCAGCTGGCCGGCTTCCGCCTGGTGCGGCTGTCGCGCAACTTCGGCAAGGAGGCCGCGCTGAGCGCCGGCCTCAAGGCCGCCAAGGGCGACGCGGTGGTGCTGCTCGACGGCGACCTGCAGCATTCGCCCGACCTGATCGGCCAGATGGTGGCCCAGTGGCGCGGCGGCGCCGAGGTGGTGTACGCCGTGCGCGAGAACCGCGCCGACGAGAGCGCCCTCAAGCGCTGGGGCACCAGCCTGTTCTACCGGCTGGTCAACGTCTCCAGCCGCACGCCGCTGCCTGAAGACGCGGGCGACTTCCGCCTCATGGACCGCAAGGTGGTCGACGCCCTGCTCGCCCTGCCCGAGCGCAACCGCTTCATGAAGGGGCTGTACGCCTGGGTCGGCTTCAAGACCGTGGCCCTGCCCTACACGCCCGCCCCGCGCGCCGAGGGCGAGAGCCGCTTCGGCGCGCTGCGGCTGCTGCACCTGGCGCTGGACGGCATCACCGCCTTCACCACCTGGCCGCTGCGGCTCATCAGCGTGATCGGGCTGCTGCTCGCGATTCCGGCACTGGGCTATGGCGTCTACCTGGTGCTGGACCACTTCATCTCGGGCAGCGACGTGCCCGGCTGGTCCACCATCGTGGTGAGCCTGATGTTCTTCATGGGCATCCAGCTGGTGTCCGTGGGCATCGTGGGTGAATACGTGGGCCGCATCTTCGAGGAAGTGAAGGCGCGCCCCCTGTTCCTGGTGCGCGAGGAGCACGGCAGCGGCCTGTCGGAGCCGGGCCCGTGAGCCTCGCCGCGCAGGCGCGCGGCAGCTGGCAGCGTGGCGATTCGGTGTTTCTTCTGCTGGCGGGCCTCTGGCTCGCCCTCACGGCCGGGCTGCGGCCGCTGACGGCGCCCGACGAGGGCCGCTATGCCGGCGTGGCCCATGCCATGCTGCAGTCGGGCGACTGGATCGTGCCGCGGCTCGACGGCCTGCCCTTCTTCCACAAGCCGCCGCTCTTCTACTGGATCGCCGGCGGCGCCATGCGCGTCTTCGGCGTGCACGAGTGGGCGGCGCGGCTGCCCTCGGTGCTGGGCGCCTGGCTGGCGGCGGCGGCGCTCTATGCCTTTTTGCGGCGGCATGGGGATGCGCGGCAAGCGCGCTGGTCGGCGCTGATCCTGTGCACCTGCCCCTTCTTCTTCGTCGGCGCCCAGTTCGCCAACCTGGACATGCTGGTGGCCGGCTGCATCTCCGCCACCATCGCCTGCGCGGCCGACGCGCTGCTGCGCCGCGACGCCGGCGCGCCCTGGCGCCTGCCGCTGGCCGGCGCCTTCGCGGGTGCGGCCCTCGGCCTGCTGGCCAAGGGGCTGATCGGCCTGGTGCTGCCCGGCGCGGTCATCGTGCTGTGGGCGCTGCTGGCGCGCCGCGGGCGCACCGCCCTGCGGCTGGCCGCCTGGTGGCCGGGCTGGCTCCTGATGCTGGCCATCGCCGGGCCGTGGTTCGTGGCCATGCAGCTGCGCTATGCGCAGTTCTTCGACTACTTCGTCATCACGCAGCATTTCCGCCGCTTTGCCGACAGCGGCTTCAACAACCAGCATCCGCTGTGGTTCTACCTGCCGGTGATCCTGGGCCTGTGCCTGCCCTGGACGCCCTGGCTGCTGGGCTGGCTGCGGCGCCCGGCCGCGGACGGCGTGACCCCGTCCTCCGACGACCGGGCGGTGCGCCTGCTCATGGGGGCGTGGCTGGGCGTGATCGTCGTCTTCTTCTCGCTGCCGCGGTCCAAGCTGGTGGGCTACGTGCTGCCGGCGCTGCCGCCGCTGGCCGCGCTGGTGGCGGGCGGCCTGGCGCGGGCGCTGCGCGCGCCGGACCCGGCCGCGCAGGACCTGGGCGAGACGCGCACCCGTCGTCCCATCCGCGCGCTGGCCGCCACCGGCGGCGTGGCGGCCGCGCTCTGCGTGGCGGCGGTGCTGGTGGCCGGCCATGTCGGGACCCCGCCCGATGCCCGGCTGCGGCTGCCGGCCGGCCAGGCCGTCGCGCCCGGCGACCGGGTGGTGATGCTGGACCGCTATTACTACGAGCTGCCCTTCTACTGGCGCCTGCATGGGCCGGTGGTGGTGGCCGGCGACTGGCGGCCCGCCGTGGCCCAGGCCAGCGACAACTGGCGCAAGGAACTGGCCGACGCCGGCGACTTCGAGCCCGAGGCCCGCGCCCGCTGGCTGCAGCCCATCGCGGCCCAGCCGGCCCAGGTCTGCAGTGGCGGCGGCGGCACGGGGCGCACCTGGGTCATCGGCCCCTCCAATGCACAGCTGATCGCACCCTGGGTGCTGGGCATGGACCTGGTGACCTTCGGCACCGAGATCGCCGTCTGGCGCCACGACGCCCACCCCAGCGACGGTGCCGACTGCCTGGCCCGGGACATGACGCGCGGCGCCCTGCCGGCCTGGACGGGGGCGCCATGAGCGACGACACGCGAGCGCCCGGCGCCGCGAACAGCGCCGCCGCAGAAACGGCACCGCTGCGCCGCCTGTGCATCTGCGCCGACGACTACGGCCTGTCCCCCGGCATCGACCGCGCCATCCTGCAGCTGATCGAACAGGGCATGGTGACCGCCACCAGCGCCATGGTGCTGCGCCAGGCCTGGACGGCGGACGCGGCCCTGCTGCGCGACCAGCCGCCCACCCAGGTGGATGCCGGCCTGCACATCGACCTGACCTGCGTGGACGGCTCGGCGCTGGAGGCCAGCCTGGCCGGCCTGGCGCTGCGCGCCATGCTGCTGCCGCGCGGCAGCGCCTACTGGCGCCCCATCCTGCGCGAGCAGCTCGACCGTTTCGAGGACGCCATGGGCCGCGCACCCAGCCACGTCGACGGCCACCGTCACGTGCACCAGCTGCCGGGCGTGCGCGAGACCTTGGCCGAGCTGCTGCAGGCGCGCTACGGCCGCGACCTGCCGTGGCTGCGCGGCACCCGGCCCGGTCCGGCGGTGGGTGCGGTGGCATTGAAGCAGCGCGTGATCCATGGGCTGGGCGGCTGGGGCAACCGCCGGCTGGCCAAGCGCGCGGGGCTGGCGCTCAGCGGCCGGCTGCTGGGCGTGTATGGCTTCGATCGTGATGCGCAGGCCTATGCCGCGTCGCTGGACGCCTGGCTGCGGCAATGCCGCGACGGCGACGTGCTGATGTGCCATCCGGCGGTGGACAGCACGCCCGACGACGGCATCGCCGCGGCGCGCCAGCACGAGTACGCGGCACTGTGCGCGCTCGACCCGGCCCAGGTGGCCCGGCGCTGGGGCGTGCAGCTGGCGGCGCCGCACCGGCTGGCCTGCGGCTGAAAGGTCGCGTCAGAAGGTGTGAATGACTCCGGCGTGGCCGTTCACACCTTCTCAAAGCCCATGCCGCCGATGCCACTGCGCCAGGGATTCCTGGGGATAGTGTTCGAAGCGCGCATCGTCCGGCTGCCCTTCCACCTGCACCCAGGGCGCCTTCGAGTCCAGCATCATGTGCACGTGGTCCGGCGGCACAGGCAACGGCGTGTCGATGGCGCCGGCATGCGGATGGATCAGCTCCGGCCAGCTGTCGTCGTACAGCCAGAGCGCCGTGCCGCAGTGGCCGCAGAAGTGGCGCTGGCCGCTGCTCTCCTTTCCGTCCAGCATGGCGCGGTACACGCGCAGATCGTCCTGGCCGCTGTGCAGCGTGAAGGTGCGTTTGTCCGCACCCAGGTTGATGGCATAGCCGCCCGTGCCGGCCGTCTTGCGGCAGATCGAGCAGTAGCAGCGCATGAAGGGCACCGGCTCCGTCGATTCGACGCTGAAGCGGACGCGGCCGCAGTGGCAGGAACCTTCGAGATGCATGGGAAGCTCCGGGGTGTCTGGATTCGGATGGCGCGCGGCAATGTTGCCGCTGCACATAGCTGTCCGGGATGATGGAGCGCGTATCGCGCGAAGGCCGTCGGACAGGCGACCGCCACGCCGTCCGCGGTAGGCGCCCCCGACCTGTGCCACGACCCACCTCAAGGTGAAATAGAGGGCCAGCAGCAGGGGCCCGGCGCCAACGATGGCGATCACATACAACCCGTCAAAAAAGACTTTCCACGTCAAGTCCATCCGAACGAAGAGCAGGCTCCAGAAGCCGAGCCAGGACAGCCAGCCCCCCGCGAGCAGGACACCAGACACGGATCGCCCCAGGATCCACCGTACGCAAAGCGCCGCATAGAACAGCCAGGTGACGAGGAACAGCCAGGTGTGGAGACTGCGAGGCTCTTCGACGAGCGCCAGGATGGCTGGCACGAAGGTCGGAAAGGGCAGGCAGGAAAGGCAGATCACGCAGATCAGCCGGAGCAAGGGCCAGCACCACACCTTCCAGCCGGTGGCAGTCGACGACGTCATGGAAGCTCCCCTTGGACCCGCCAAAAAGGGGCCGCGGGAGATTGTCCGCAGCGACTGCCGCGCCCCGCACTGCGAACATGCTTTCTGCGGTCAACGTGCAGCCGAGACACGACGCTTCCTGTAGTTTCGTCACCGAAGTCCCAAGCACCGGAAAACCCGTGGTGCGGCGGGCGTCGGACGGGCGAGTGCCCGGCCGTCAGTCGGCCGGACGGCGGCCGCGCGCCATCAGCCAGCGCACCGTGAAGTAGAGCGACATCAGCAGCGGACCTGCGCCGAAAAACAGAAAGAACAAGGCGCCCCACAACTGGTCCTTCACCGGGATCGCAGCCGGCGGAACGACGGCGAGCGCCAAGAAGGAGGCCAGCGACAGCCATCCGCCGGCCAGCAGACGGCCACACAGCGGCCGGCCGCGAACCCACTGCACACACAGCCCGGCGTAGCAGCACCAGGCCGCCGCGAACAACCAGGTGGGTGCCTCCAGCGGCGCCGCGAAGAGCGAGTTAACCACCAGCACGAAAGCCGGAAGTGGCACGCACGACATCACCAACACGCACAGCAGCCTGAGCACGGTCCAGAACCACCCCCTCCAATCGACGGCACTCGATGACGTCACGGCAACTCCCTTCGGCCCTGCCAGCGGGCCGTGGAAGATTGTCCGCAGCGACGGCCTTGCCGCGCAGGCGGTCCCTCCGTCCGCGGCCAACGTGCGGCGGGCGCGCGACGGTTCCTGAAGATTCGTCGCCGATGTGCGAAGCGCCGGCAGATGCCGGCGGCTGCCCGAGGCAGGGAATCGCCAAGCCGCCCGGCCGCTCAGGCCAGCCGCGGCAGCAGGTTCAGCAGCAGCACCATGCCCAGCCCCACCAGCGCCACGATGGACTGCACCACCGAAATGGTCTTGGTGGCCTCGCCCATGCTCATGCCGAAGGACTCCTTCACCAGCCAGAAACCGGCATGGTTGGCATAGTTGAAGAAGAGCGAGCCGCAGCCGATGGACAGCGCCAGCAGCGGCAGGTTGAGCGTGGGCTCGGCCGCGCCCAGCGGCGCCAGCAGGCCGGCCGCGCCTACCACGCCCACGGTGGCCGAACCGGTGGATACCGACAGCAGCATGGCGATCAGCCAGCCCAGCAGCAGCGGCGACAGGGCCAGCTGCTGGCTCATGTGAACGATGGCGTCGCCGACCTTCGCGTCGGTCAGCACCTGCTGGAAGGCACCGCCGCCGGCAATGATGAGCAGCACGCCGGCAATGGGCTTGACGCTGTCGCCCAGCGCCTTGCGCACGGCGGCCGGCTCGTCCGGCCGCAGCGCCACCATCGCCAGCACCACGCCGAGCAGCATCGCGACGATGGGATGGCCCACGAAGGCCGCCACATGCAGCACGGCCGAGCCCTTGGGCAGCAGCACCTCGGCCACGGCATGGCACAGCATGAGCAGGGCCGGCGCCAGCGCGACGACCACGCCGAGGCCCAGGCCGGGCGGCGTGCGGTGGGCGGCCGGCGCGGCCGTGTCGTCCGCCGAGGCGTACTGCGCCAGCAGCGCATCGTCGGGCCGCACCGTCATGCGCGGCGCGATGAACAGCGCATAGAGCGGCCCGGCCAGCACGATGGCCGGCACGGCGGCGATGAAGCCGTAGAGCATGGTCGCGCCCACGCTGGTGCCCAGCGTGGCGATGGCCGTCAGCGGCCCGGGGTGCGGCGGCACCATGCCGTGCATGGCCGCCAGCGCGGCGATGACGGGCACGCCCACGTAGACGTAGGCCGAGCCGCGGCCTTCGCCGCGCGCCTCCAGCTTGCGCGCCACGCCGAAGATCAGCGGCAGCAGGATCACCAGGCCCACCTCGAAGAACATCGGGATGCCGATGATGAAGGCCACGCCCGCCATGGCCCAGGGCAGCACCCGAGGCGAGGCGCGCCGCAGAATGGCGTTGGCCAGCGTGTCAGTGACGCCGGCCTGTGCCAGCACCTTGCCCAGCATGGCGCCCAGCGCCACCACCAGCCCCACCGCGCCGAGCGTCTTGCCGGCTCCGTTGGCCACGGCATGCACCAGCTTGTCCAGCGGCATGCCGGTGGCCAGGCCCGTGCCCAGCGACACCAGCAGCAGGGCCAGCAAGGGATGCAGCCGCGGCCGCGCCACGATCAGGAACACCAGCGCGACGACGCTGGCAAGGGCGGTGAGGAGGAGCTGGATGTCGCTGGCGGTCATGGGTGTCGGGGTCGTGGCGGGGGGGTCGATGCTCGCACGTCCGCCCCGCGCGCGCGGCGCTGCACGCCCGAGCCCCCTGGCATGCCCCGCTGCAGCACGCGGCGTTTTCGCGCACCATGGCGCTTGACTTCGACATGGCCGCGCCGCCACTGTGCCGCCCGGCCGCCTTCGCCAACCCCTTCTGTACTGCCCATGCCTCTCGACGCCCCTTCCGCCGTCGGCGGACCCGACGACGCCTCGTCCTTCGCCGCCCTGCAGACGATCCTGGACCAGCGCTACAGCTGCCGCGCCTTCCGGCCGCAGCCGCTGGCCCACGGCACCATCGCGCAGATCCTGCAGCTGGCGCAGCGCACCGCCTCCTGGTGCAACGCCCAGCCTTGGCAGGTGATCGTGGTCAGCGGGGAAGCCACCTCACGCCTGAGCAACGCGCTGCTGGCCGCCCAACACCGGCCACCGGCGCCGGACTATCCCTGGCCGCGCGAATACCACGGCGCCTACCAGGCCCGTCGGCGCGAATGCGGGCTGGCCCTGTACGACGCCGTGGGCGTGGCCAAGGGCGACCGCGAGGCCTCGGCCCGTCAGGCGCTGGAGAACTTTCGTTTCTTCGGCGCGCCGCACGTGGCCATCGTCACCTCGGACGAGGCCCTGGGCGTCTATGGCGCCGTGGACTGCGGGGCCTACGTGTCCAATTTCATGCTGGCCGCCACCAGCCTCGGTGTGGCGACGGTGCCACAGGCGGCCCTGGCCTCGCGCGCCGACGTGCTGCGGGCGCATTTCGACCTGCCGGATGACCGGCGCGTCGTGTGCGGCATTTCCTTCGGGCTGGCCGACGACGCCCATCCCGCCAACGGCTTCCGCACGACGCGGGCCGGGCTGGAAGAGGTCGTCACCTGGGTGGACGACTGAGCAGCGCCGCGGCGCCGGCACCCGCCAAGGCCCCCCGCTCGACGCGCGCGACGCAGGCGCCTGCGACTGTGCGCATTGTTTGTAGACATTTGTCAACCAACGGACACTTAGTCCGAGAAAAACACTTTAGCGACACAAGAAACATCTGAATACAAATAGACTGGGTTTGCAACCATCTGGTCAAACCATGTCTATTCACCGCCACGCCTCCCTCAACCGTGCCTTCTCGCTCGTCTGGAGCGACAAGTTCCAGGCGTGGGTGCCCGCTCCCGAGCGCACGCGCGCCCGCGGCAAGCGGGGCGCCACCACGCTGGCCGCCACCGTGCTCGCCACGCTGATCGGCAGCGCCTCCGCGGCCGACCCGGGCCTTCCATCCGGCGGCCAGGTCACCACCGGCAGCGCCAGCATCCAGCAGTCCGGCGCGGTCATGACGATCCGGCAGGACACGCAGGCGGCCGCCATCGACTGGCAGCGCTTCAGCATCGGCGCCGGCAACACGGTCCACTTCGTCCAGCCCTCCAGCGCCGCCGTGGCGCTCAACCGCGTGCTGGGCCAGGACCCGACGCAGATCTACGGCACGCTGCAGGCCAACGGCCAGGTGTTCCTGGTCAACCCCAACGGCATCCTCTTCGGCAAAGGCGCGCAGGTGAGCACCGCCGGCCTGCTGGCCACCACGCGGGACATCTCGACCACCGACTTCGCCAACGGCAAGTTCAGCTTCAGCGGCAACGGCACGGGCACGGTCGTGAACGAGGGCTCGCTGCGCGCGGCCCAGGGCGGCTACGTGGCGCTGATCGGCGCCCAGGTCATCAACAGCGGCAGCATCCAGGCGCCGGGGGGCGACGTGCGGCTGGCCGCGGCCGATGCGGTGTCGGTGCGCCTGAACGGCGCCGGTCTGGCCGGCTTCTCGGTGGACCGCGGCACGCTCAACGCGCTGGTGGCCAACCACGGCCTGATCCAGGCGCCGGGCGGGCGCGTGGCGCTGACGGCCGACGCGGCCGACGCCGTGGCCCGCGCGGTCGTCAACCACACCGGCATCATCGAGGCGCAGGGCGTGGACAGCAGCAACGGCGTGGTCGAGCTGCGCGGCGACGCCCGCACGGGCGAGGTCAACGTGTCGGGCCGCGTCGACGTGTCGTCCGCCGGCGGCCAGGGCGGCGCGGTGGCCGTGAGCGGCCATGCGGTCCACCTGCAGGCCGGCGCGGCGGTGGATGCCTCGGGCGCCACCGGCGGCGGCAAGGTGCGCATCGGCGGTGGCTGGCAGGGCCAGGATGCCGACATCGCCAATGCCTCGACGGTGACGATGGCACCGGGCGCCTCCATCGACGTCAGCGCCCGCCAGCAGGGCAGCGGCGGCACGGCGGTGCTCTGGTCGCAGGACTACACGGCCTTCGGCGGCAGCATCGCCGCGCGCGGCGGCGCGGGCGGCGGCGACGGCGGCAAGGTGGAGACGTCTTCCAAGGACGTACTCCAGGCCGTCGGCAGCGTGGACACCACGGCGCCGGCGGGCAAGGGCGGCGCCTGGCTGCTCGACCCGCGCAACGTGACGATCGCATCCAGCGGCGCCAGCGGAACGGCCTATTCGGCCAACTACGTGCCGGCGGCCGACTCCGTCATCCTGGCCAGCTCGATCAACGCCTCGCTCAATGCGGGCACCAGCGTCACCATCACGACGGGCACGACGGGCACCTCGGCGGGCGACATCACCGTCGCGGCGCCGATCACCGTCAACAACACGGCGTCCTACGTCGGCCCGACGCTCACGCTGCAGGCGGCCAACAACATCAACGTCAACGCCGCCATCGCCAACACCACCGACAGCGCCTATTACGGCAACCGCCTGAACGTGGTGCTCACCCCCGGTGCCACGGGCAACGTGAATTTCGGGGCGACGGGCAGCATCACCACGCGCGGCGGCAACGTCTACGTCGGCGCCTTGTCGGGCACGGGCGGCAGCGAAACGGTCACGGCCCAGGGCAACAACCTGACCATGGCGGCCGGCAGCTTCATCCAGACCAACGGCGGCATGCTCGACGCGCGGGTCAACGGCACCATCTCCCTGGCCGCCGGGAGCCTGCGCAGCAGCGGCAGTTACAGCCCCTACTACACCACCACGCCCACCGCCTTCTCGCAGCGCGGCATCGCCATCAACCTGGCCGCCGGCACCATCACCAGCACCAACACCGACCCCACGGTGGCGGACATCCGCACGCAGGTGAGCACCACGCTGCAGGCGGGCACCATCGGCAGCAGCGCCAACCCGATCAAGATCGGCACCGACACCGCCGGCGACGCCTACCAGACGCTGACGGTGAACAACACCACCGGCAGTTCCTACGTGAGCCAGATGGGCAGCAACCAGGTGTTCAGCACGGTCGCGGTCAACGTGAGTTCGCAGGCCAACAGCACGCAGGACATCCGCCTGATGGGCGACTTCGGCGGCACCGGCCACGACGGCACCGGCCACCTGCTGCTGCGCAACGATGCCAACGGCGTGCTGGCCGTCGCGACGGATGACGTGAACACCGTGGGCGCCGGCGGCCGCGCCACCAGCGTGGAGTTGTCCGCCCCCAGCATGAGCTTCGCCGACAACGCGGTGAAAACGGGCGACGGCTACTTCTCCGCATCGGGCACCACGCTCGCCAGCGCGGCGGCCGGCAACGGCGTCGCGGACATCCTCTCCGGCGACATCCGCCTGAACGCGCGGGATGTGGGCACCCAGGCACGTCCGCTGGAGCTCGCGACCACGATGGGCTACACGGACAGCAGCCTGATGGTGACCAATTCGGGCGGCTCGACCTTCCTGAAGATCGTGGATGACTCGTTCAATTACGTGAAGCTGATGAACGTCAAGGACGTCGGCACGCACCACATCCTGTACGCAGGCGGCGACCGCATCGTCTATGCGAGCGACGGCAACAACGTCGTGCTGCCCACGATCTCGGGCGGCCCCACGGACGGTTCCACCTTCTTCGCCACCAACGGCATCGACACCACGCGCACGACGTCCAAACCGCGCTACCTCGAGATGACCGCCAGTTCCGGCGGCTTCGTGCTGGGCGACAACGCGGTGAACCTGGGCGCGGGCAGCTTCTCGCTGGTCATTCCCATCTACAACGCGACCGGCATCATCGCCGCGGCCAACAGCTACAACGCCAGCGCGCCCGTTGCGCAGATCACCGCGGGCGACGTGAGCTTCAGCGTGCAGAACTATCCGACGCCGGCGGCCAGCACCATCGGCGCCGGCGGCAAGGACATCCAGATCGCGCAGGGCGCGGGCACGGGCAACAACACGCTGTCGGTGGGCACGCAGCAGGGCAACGTGGCCATCCACGAGCTGAGCCAGAACCATTTCAAGACGATCTCCCTGAGCCTGGGCTCGGCGAGCGCCGCGCAGAACGTGGCCATCGATCTGGCGGGCCCCGACGACATCAACTTCAGCGACAGCGGCAGCCTGGTCAGCGTGGACGCCACCAAGGTGAACGTGGCGGCCAACAACCGCAACTTCAGCCTGACGGCCGGCCAGCGCAGCATCCAGACCGACGGCAACTCGCTGGGCACCGGCAGCTACACGCTGAGTGCGGGCGGCAGCGCCAGCCCGTCGAGCCTCCTCAAGCTCAACGGCGACATCCGCACCATCGGCGGCGACATCACGCTGTACGGCTACGCCGGCGTGGACCTGCTGAAGTCCGTACTGGTGGACAGCAATGTGGGCCGCACCGGCATCGGCGGCACCATCTACCTGTATGGCGACTACAGCAACGCGACGTCGTCGGTCTCCTCCTCCGGCGGCAGCTATTCGCTGACGGTGGATTCCAGCTCCACCGCCGCGCAGGGCGGCTACATCTATGCGCCGAGCAACGTCGACAACCGGGCCGGCAACTACCTGTCCGGCCTGTCCTTCAATGCCACCGGCGCCACGACAGCCAGCGACAACACCGTCTCCCTGGCTTCCCGCTCCAGCGGCGCGAGCAGCATCCTGCTCAAGGGCGACTTCTCGTCGGCGGGCAATACCTACCTGGGCAACGGCAACGGCGTCACCATCGACACGGAGCAAGGCAACACCGCGTCGGCCGGCAACATCAGCTTCAGCGGCGCCAGCCTGAGATCCGGCACGTCCTACAGCACTGGCCAGACCTACTTCAACGCCTCCACGAACTTCCTCACCGGCAACGGGGGCAACGTGAGCTTGCTCGCGCAGAACAGCGCCAGCAACCCGCTGAGCCTGGCCAGCCTGCTGGTGGACACACGCAGCCCAAACGGCACCAGCGGCGACATCAGCCTGTCCGCCGTGAGCACCAGCGCGAACTACGGTGGCACCGGCAGCCAGAGTTACTACGGACGCAACATCACCCTGTACGGCGACCTGTATGCGGACGCCAGGTCCATCAGCCTCAACGGCGATGTGCGGCTGACTCGCAGCGTGAGGATGAACACCATCGGCAGCCTCGGCTCGGGCGCTGGCGGCGTGACACTCGGTGCCGTCTCGGCCACCACCACGGGCGCCGGCCTGACCATCACCACCGGTGTCGGCAACGCCAGCGGAGCGGTTGTTCTCAATGGCGGCGCGGGCATGGCCGGCGGCTACTACCTGGACAGCCTGAGCATCAACACGCGCGGCAGCATCGCCTCGGGAATCTCGCTGAACGCCGCCGTGGCCACGGAGGGCAGCCAGACTTATGCCGCCGGTGCACTGACGGCCACAGGTGGCCTGAGCACCAATGGCGGCGACATCGACCTGAGCGGCATGGCTGGCAACATGCAGACTCGCGGTAGCACCTACACCATCACCACCGACCGCGCCGGCGGCACCAACGCCGCCGGCCGGCTGCTGCTGGGCAACATCGCGCTGAACGCCAACTCCGCCGGAGCCGTCGCACTCACGATCGACACGACCGCCGACGGCGGCGGCGCCAATGCGGCACTCACCTTGAATGGCGTAGGTGGGACCACGTCCTACGGCGCCATCAATGTCGCCGCCGGCAGCGTGACGCTCAACGGCGCCATGCGCGCCTCCAGCAACGCCATCACGGTCGAGGCACGCGGCAGCGCGGCCGACCTGACCATCGCCAGCACCGGCAGCGTCACGACGACCACCGCCGGCAATGTCGTGCTGGCGGCCGGCCGCAACTTCATCAACAACAAGGGCAGCACCGGCATCTCCGCCGCAGGCCGCTACTTCGTCTACTCGACCGACCCCGCGGCCAGCACCGAAGGCATGACGGGCTACAGCAAGCACTACAACCAGGCCTATGTGGCGGGCGCCACGCCCAGCTACGCCGGCAGCGGCAACTGGTTCCTGTATTCGGTCGCGCCGGTGATCAGCGTCACGCCCAGCACCACGACCATGGTGTACGGCAGCGCCGAGCCCGCCACCACACTCGGCGCCAGCAACTACAGCGGCATGATCGACGGCGACACGCTGTCGTCCTTCACCGGTTCGCAGAGCTTCACCCTGGCGCCGGCGGGCACCCTGTCCAGCGCAGGGTTCCGCCAGGTGGGCAGCTATGCCTACACGCTCAACGGCACGCTGACGGACAGCCTGGGCTACCAGTACGCGCCCTTCGCGCAGTCGCTCACCGTCACGCCGCGCGCGCTGAACGTGAGCGGCATTTCGGCCAACAACAAGACCTACGACGGCAGTGCCGCCGCCACGCTCTCCGGCACCGCCACGGCCACGGCGCTGGCGGGCGACCTGGTCGCGATCTCGGGCACGGGAACCGGCGCCTTCGCCAATGCGAACGCGGGCGTCAACAAGGCCGTGGCCGTCAGCGGCTACACCGCCACCGGCACGGACGCCGGCAACTACCAGCTGGTGCAGCCCTCGGGCCTGACGGCCACGATCACGCCCCGGACGCTGACGGTCACGGGCTCCGGCATCGCGACCAAGACCTACGACGGCAACGCCACGGCCACCGTCAACGTGGGCACCGTCACGGGCTTCGTGGGCAGCGAGATGGTCGTCGTCAGCGCCAGCGGCAACTTCGCCGACAAGAACGTGGGCACCGCCAAGGCCGTGAGTGCCAGCTACAGCCTGGCCGATGGCAACAACGGCGGCCGGGCCGCCAACTACGTCCTGGCGGGCCAGAGCCTGAGCGGCGACATCACGGCGAAGACCATCACCGTGGCCGCGACCGGCGTCAACAAGGTCTACGACGGCACGACGGCCGCCACGGCCACCCTGGGCAGCAGCGGTGTGGTCGGCGGCGACGTGGTGAACTTCTCCGGCACCGCCAGCCTGGCCGACAAGAACGTCGGCACGGGCAAGACCGTGAGCGTCGTCGGCATCGGCGCCAGCGGTGCGGATGCCGGCAACTACCAGCTGGCCGGCACCACCGCGTCCGGCACCCTCGACGTCACGGCCAAGACCATCACCGTGGCCGCCACCGGCGTGAACAAGGTCTACGACGGCACGACGGCCGCCACGGCCAACCTGGCCAGCAGCGGCGTGGTCAATGGCGACGTCGTGAACTTCTCCGGCACCGCCAGCTTCGGCAACAAGAACGTGGGCAGCGCCAAGACCGTGAGCGTGGCCGGCATCGGCGCCAGCGGCGCGGACGCGGCCAACTACGTGCTGTCGGCCACCACCGCGACGACCGCCGCGAACGTGACGGCCAAGGCCATCACCGTGGACGCGACGGGCGTCAACAAGACCTACGACGGCACGACCGCCGCCAGCGCCACGCTGGCCAGCAGCGGCGTGATCGCGGGCGACACCGTCAACTTCGGCGGCACCGCCAGCTTCGCCAACAAGAATGCGGGCACGGCCAAGGCGGTGAACGTGGCGGGCATCAGCGCCAGCGGCACCGACGCGGGCAACTACACGCTGACCGCCACCACCGCCGCGACGACGGCGGACATTGCCGCCAAGGCCATCACCGTGGCGGCCACCGGTGTGAACAAGGTGTACGACGGCACGACCAATGCCAGCGCCAGCCTGGCCAGCAGCGGCGTGGTTTCGGGCGACGCGGTGAGCTTCACGGGCACCGCCACGCTGGCCGACAAGAACGTCGGCACCGGCAAGGCCGTGAGCGTCGCGGGCATCAGCGCTTCGGGCGTCGATGCCGGCAACTACGCCATCAACACCACCGCCAGCACCACCGCCAACGTGACGGCCAAGGCCATCACCGTGGCCGCCACCGGCGTGAACAAGGTGTACGACGGCACGACCTCGGCCAGCGCCAACCTGGCCAGCAGCGGCGTGGTGTCGGGCGACGTGGTCAACTTCTCCGGCACGGCCACGCTGGCGAACAAGAACGTCGGCACCGGCAAGGCCGTCAGCGTCGCGGGCATCGCCGCGAGCGGGGCCGACGCCGGCAACTACAGCATCAACACCACGGCCAGTACTACGGCGAACGTCACGGCCAAGGCCATCACCGTGGCAGCCACCGGCGTGAACAAGGTCTACGACGGCAGCACCGCGGCGACGGCCAACTTGGCCAGCAGCGGCGTGGTCTCGGGCGACGTGGTGAACTTCTCCGGCACCGCCACGCTGGCCGACAAGAACGTGGGCACGGGCAAGACGGTGAGCGTCGCCGGCATCGCCGCCAGCGGCACCGATGCCGCCAACTACAGCATCAACACCACCGCCGGCACCACCGCCAACGTGACGGCCAAGACCATCACCGTGGCCGCGGCCGGCGTGAACAAGGTCTACGACGGCACGACGGCCGCCAGCGCCAGCCTGAGCAGCAGCGGCGTGGTCAATGGCGACGTGGTGAACTTCAGCGGCACCGCCAGCTTTGCCGACAAGAACGTGGGCACCGCCAAGGCCGTGACCGTCGCCGGCATCGGCGCCAGCGGCACGGATGCGGGCAACTACCTGCTCTCGGGCACCACCGCCACCACGGCGGCGAATGTGACGGCCAAGGCGATCACCGTGGCCGCCGCCGGCACGAACAAGGTGTACGACGGCACCACGGCCGCGGCGGCCACGCTGTCGAGCAGCGGCGTGGTCGCGGGCGACACCGTCAACTTCGGCGGCACCGCCAGCTTCGCCAACAAGAACGTGGGCACCGGCAAGGCCGTGAGCGTGGCCGGCATCAGTGCCAGCGGCGCGGACGCGGCCAACTATGCGCTCACCGGCACGACCGCCTCGACCACGGCCGACGTGACGGCCAAGGCCATCACCGTGGCCGCCACCGGCGTCAACAAGGTGTACGACGGCAGCACCAGCGCCAGCGCCAACCTGGCCAGCAGCGGCGTGGTCTCGGGCGACGCGGTGAACTTCACCGGCACTGCCACGCTCGCCGACAAGAACGTCGGCACCGGCAAGGCCGTCAGCGTCGCGGGCATCGCCGCCAGCGGTGCCGACGCCGGCAACTACAGCATCAACACCACGGCCAGCACCACGGCGAACGTGACGGCGAAGGCCATCACCGTGGCCGCCACCGGCGTGAACAAGGTGTACGACGGCACGACCGCGGCCAGCGCCAACCTGGCCAGCAGCGGCGTGGTCGCGGGCGACGTGGTGAACTTCTCCGGCACGGCCACGCTGGCGAACAAGAACGTCGGCACCGGCAAGGCCGTGAGCGTGGCGGGCATCGCCGCCAGCGGCACCGATGCCGGCAACTACAGCATCAACACCACGGCCAGCACCACGGCCAACGTGACGGCGAAGGCCATCACCGTGGCGGCCACCGGTGTGAACAAGGTCTACGACGGCACGACCGCGGCCGGCGCCAACCTCGCCAGCAGTGGCGTGGTCTCGGGCGACGTGGTGAGCTTCACCGGCACCGCCACGCTGGCCGACAAGAACGTCGGCACCGGCAAGACCGTCAGCGTTGCGGGCATCGCCGCCAGCGGCACCGACGCGGGCAACTACAGCATCAACACCACCGCCAGCACCACGGCCGACGTGACGGCCAAGGCCATCACCGTGGCCGCTACCGGCGTCAACAAGGTGTACGACGGCACGACCGCGGCCAGCGCCAACCTGGCGAGCAGCGGCGTGGTCGCGGGCGACGTGGTGAGCTTCACCGGCACCGCCACGCTGGCCGACAAGAACGTCGGCACAGGCAAGACGGTGAGCGTCGCCGGCATCAGCGCCAGCGGCATCGATGCGGGCAACTACGCCATCAACACCACCGCCAGCACCACCGCCAACGTCACAGCCAAGGCCATCACCGTGGCCGCCGCCGGCGTGAACAAGGTCTACGACGGCACCACGGCCGCCAACGCGACGCTGTCGAGCAGCGGCGTGCTCGCGGGCGACACCGTCAATTTCGGCGGCAACGCCACCTTCGCCAACAAGAACGCCGGCACCGGCAAGACCGTGAGCGTGGCCGGCATCAGCGCCAGCGGCAGCGATGCGGCCAACTACGCCCTGACGGCCACCACGGCGACGACGACGGCGGACATCGCCACCAAGGCCATCACCGTGGCCGCGACCGGCGTGAACAAGGTCTACGACGGCAGCACCGCGGCGACGGCCAACCTCGCCAGCAACGGCGTGGTCTCGGGCGACGTGGTGAATTTCACCGGCACCGCCACGCTGGCCGACAAGAACGTCGGCACGGGCAAGGCCGTGAGTGTGGCCGGCATCAGTGCCAGTGGCACCGATGCCGCCAACTACGCCATCAACACCACGGCCAGCACCACGGCCGACGTGACGGCCAAGGCCATCACCGTGGCCGCCACCGGCGTGAACAAGGTCTACGACGGCGCTACCAGCGCCACGGCCAACCTCGCCAGCAACGGCATCGTGGCCGGCGACCTGGTGAACTTCACCGGCACCGCGACGCTCGCCGACAAGAACGTGGGCACCGGCAAGACGGTGAGCGTGGCCGGCATCAGCGCCAGCGGCACCGATGCCGCCAACTACGCCATCAACACCACGGCCAGCACCACCGCCAACGTCACTGCCAAGGCCATCACCGTGGCCGCCACCGGCGTGAACAAGGTGTACGACGGTTCCACCGCTGCCGCGGCCAACCTCGCCAGCAGCGGCGTGGTCTCGGGTGACGTGGTGAACTTCACCGGCACCGCCACGCTGGCCGACAAGAACGTCGGCGCCGGCAAGGCCGTCAGCGTCGCGGGCATCAGCGCTTCGGGCGTCGATGCAGGCAACTACGCCATCAACACCACCGCCAGCACCACCGCCAACGTGACGGCCAAGGCCATCACCGTCGCCGCGACCGGCGTGAACAAGGTGTACGACGGCACGACCGCGGCCAGCGCCAACCTGGCGAGCAGCGGCGTGGTCTCGGGCGACGCGGTGAGCTTCACCGGCACCGCCACGCTGGCCGACAAGAACGTCGGCACCGGCAAGACCGTGAGCGTCGCAGGCATCAGCGCTTCGGGCGTCGATGCGGGCAACTACGCCATCAACACCACGGCCAGCACCACGGCCAACGTGACGGCCAAGGCCATCACCGTGGCCGCGGCCGGCGTGAACAAGGTGTACGACGGCAGCACGGCTGCCAACGCGACGCTGTCGAGCAGCGGCGTGCTCGCGGGCGACACCGTCAATTTCGGCGGCACGGCCACCTTCGCCAACAAGAACGTGGGCACCGGCAAGGCCGTGAGCGTGGTCGGCATCGGCGCCAGCGGCGCGGATGCGGGCAACTACGTGCTCACGGGCACGACCGCCTCGACCACGGCCGACGTGGCGGCGAAGGCCATCGCGGTGGCCGCCACCGGCGTGAACAAGGTGTACGACGGGTCGACCGCCGCCAGCGCCAACCTGGCCAGCAACGGCGTGGTCGCCGGCGACGTGGTGAACTTCAACGGCACCGCAACGCTCGCCGACAAGAACGTGGGCACCGGCAAGGCCGTGAGCGTCGCGGGCATCACCGCCAGCGGAACGGATGCCGGCAACTACACCATCAACACCACGGCCACCACCTCGGCGGACGTGGCGGCCAAGGCCATCACGGTGGCTGCCGCGGGTGTCAACAAGGTGTACGACGGTTCCACCAGCGCCACGGCCAATCTCGCCAGCAATGGCGTCGTGGCGGGTGACGCGGTGAGCTTCAGTGGCACCGCCACCCTGGCCGACAAGAACGTGGGCACCGGCAAGACGGTGAGCGTGGCAGGCATCAATGCCAGCGGCACGGATGCCGGCAACTACACCTTCAACACCACCGCCAGCACCACCGCCGACGTGACGGCCAAGGCCATCACCGTCGCGGCCACCGGCGTCAACAAGGTGTACGACGGCGCCACCGCTGCCACGACCAACCTGACCAGCAGCGGCGTCGTCGCGGGCGACACGGTGAGCTTCACCGGCACCGCCACGCTGGTCGACAAGAACGTGGGCACGGGCAAGACGGTGAGCGTGGCAGGCATCCGCGCCAGCGGTGCCGATGCCGGCAACTACGCGATCAACACCACCGCCAGCACCACGGCCGACGTGACGGCCAAGTCCATCACCGTCGCGGCCACGGGCGTGAACAAGGTGTACGACGGCAGCACCAGTGCCACCGCCAACCTCGCCAGCAACGGCATCGTGGCCGGCGACGGGGTGAGCTTCACCGGCACCGCGACGCTCGCCGACAAGAACGTCGGCACGGGCAAGACGGTCAGCGTGGCCGGCATCCGCGCCAGCGGCACCGATGCGGGCAACTACGCCATCAACACCACGGCCAGCACCACCGCCGACGTGACGGCCAAGGCCATCACCGTCGCGGCCACGGGCGTGAACAAGGTGTACGACGGCGCCACCAGCGCCACCGCCAACCTGGCCAGCAACGGCATCGTGGCCGGCGACGTGGTGAACTTCACCGGCACCGCGACGCTCGCCGACAAGAACGTCGGCACGGGCAAGACGGTGAGCGTGGCCGGCATCACGGCCAGCGGCAGCGATGCGGGCAACTACGCCATCAACACCTCGGCCACCACCAAGGCGGATGTGCTGGCCAAGTCCATCACCGTGGCCGCCACCGGCGTGGGCAAGGTGTACGACGGCACGGCCGCCGCCAGTGCCAACCTCGCCAGCAGCGGCGTGGTGGCGGGCGACAGCGTGAGCTTCACCGGCAACGCCAGCTTCGCCGACAAGAATGCCGGCCTGGGCAAGGCCATCGGCGTGACCGGCATTGCCGCCGCCGGCGCCGATGCCCGGAACTACGTGCTGGCCGCGACCACGGCCGCGACCACGGCGGACATCGCCGCCAAGGCCATCACCGTGGCAGCGACGGGCGTCAACAAGGTCTACGACGGCAGCACCGCGGCGACGGCCGACCTGGCCAGCAACGGCATCGTGGCCGGTGACGTGGTGAGCTTCAACGGCACCGCGACGCTCGCCGACAAGAACGTGGGCACCGGCAAGACGGTCAGCGTGGCGGGCATCACCGCCAGCGGTGCCGATGCCGGCAACTACGCCATCAACACCACGGCCAGCACCACGGCCGACGTGGCCGCCAAGGCCATCACCGTCGCGGCCACCGGCGTGGGCAAGGTCTACGACGGCAGCACCGCGGCGACGGCCGACCTGGCCAGCAACGGCGTCGTGGCGGGTGACGTGGTGAGCTTCACCGGCACCGCCACCCTGGCCGACAAGAACGTCGGCACCGGCAAGACGGTCAGCGTCGCCGGCATCCGCGCCAGCGGCGCCGACGCGGGCAACTACGCCATCAACACCACGGCGGCCACCACGGCGGATGTCACGGCCAAGTCCATCACCGTGGCCGCCACCGGCGTGAACAAGGTGTACGACGGCAGCACGGACGCCAGCGTGGCCCTGGCCAGCGGCGGCGTGGTGGCCGGCGACAGCCTGAGCTTCAGCGGCACGGCGCGCTTCGCCGACAAGAACGCCGCCGCCGGCAAGGCCGTGAGCGTGACGGGCATCGCGGCCAGCGGTGCGGACGCCGGCAACTACAGGCTGAGCAGCACCACCGCCACGACGAGCGCCGACGTGGCCGCCAAGACCATCGCCGTGGCCGCCGCGGGCGTGGACAAGGTCTACGACGGCAGCACCGCCGTGGCCGTGCGCCTGAGCCCCTCCGGCGTCGTCGCCGGCGACAGCGTGGCCGCCACCGGCAATGCCGTGCTGGCCGACCGCGATGCCGGCACCGGCAAGGCGGTGACCGTCACGGGCATCACCCTGCTGGGCGCCGACGCGGCCAACTACCGCACGGCCGGCAATGCCACCACCACCGCCGACGTCAACCCGCGGCCGCTGCTGGTGGCCCTGCAGGGCACGGTGGCGAAGGCGCAGGACGGCGGCACCGCCGCGAGCCTGGACAGCAGCAACTACGCCATCGGCAATCTGGTGCTCGGCGACTTCATCCGCGTCGTCCAGCCCCAGGGCCGCTATGCCGATGCGTCCACGGGCACGGGCAAGGCGGTGTACGCCACGCTTTCCGCCGGCGACTACCGCGCGGACGGCACCACCCGGCTGGCCAACTACAGGCTCTACACCGGCGAGGTGGTCGGCGCCGTCGGCACCGTGCAGGACGCGACCACCACGACGCCGAGCTATGCGTCGGCCGTCAATTCGGCCTACACCGCGGCCAGCGTGCCGACGCCCGGTATCGAAAGCCAGGTGAGCCAGGGCAGCGACGAAGGCGGCAACCGCCAGGGCACCGCCCAGGCCCGCCAGGCCACCGTCGTCAGCACCAACACGGCGGAGAACCTGCTGCAGCGCCGCACCTTCAGCGTGGCGGACGGCGGCATCCGCCTGCCCGCCGGCGTGCGCGGTTCCGACCGCGACGCGCCGCAGTGAGCCCCCGCCCCCTTCCACGGATTTCCCGACTGTCTTCGCCATGAGCCATTCCTTCAGCGCCGCCCCCAGCGCCACCCTTTCGCGTGTCGGCCGCGCCGTCCTCGTCACCCTCGCGGCCGCGGCCGCCCTGCCCGCTCTGGCACAGCCCGTGGCGCCGCCAGATGCGGGCCAGGTGCTGCGCGAGTTGCGCCCGCCCATCGACGTGCCGCCGCGCGGCAGTGCCACCCTCACGGTGCCGGCCGACACGGACACCAGCGCCGACATCGGTCAGCGCTTCCTGGTCCGCCAGATCCGCGTGGACGGCGTGCGCGAGCTGAACGCGGCCGAGGTGCATGCCCTGGTGGCGCCGCTGGAAGGCACCCAGGCCAGCCTGGGCGCCCTGCGCCAGGGCGCCCAGCGCATCACCCAGTTCTACCGCCAGCACGGCTACATCGTGGCCCGCGCCTTCGTGCCGGCCCAGCAGGTGGCCGACGGCGTGGTCACCATCACCGTGCTCGAGAGCGAACTCACCGCCTTCAGCTTCGACAACCGCAGCCAGGTGCGCACCGACGTGCTGGCCGGCTTCGTCGAGGCCCAGGGCCTGGTCGGCAAGCCCATCGTGGCCGACGCCATGGACCGCACCCTGCTGTTGCTGTCGGACCTGCCTGGCGTGGGCAACGTCAGCGGCAACCTCAAGCCCGGCGCGCGCGTGGGCACGTCGGACCTGGTGGTCGAGGCCGAGCCCGGCAAGCGGGTCGATGGCGACCTTTCGCTCGACAACCACGGCAACCGCTACACCGGCCAGAACCGCGCCAATGCGCGCGTGACCTTCAACAGCCTGACCGGCATCGGCGACCGGCTGGACCTGCGGGGCACCGCCTCCGACCAGGACCTGCTGTCCGGCCGCATCGCCTACGACCTGCCGCTGGGCCGCAACGGCCTGCGCGGCGGCGTGGCGCTGAGCACCACCCGCTACGAGCTGGGCCGCGAATTCGCCAACCTGGATGCGAGCGGCACGGCCAACACCGCCAGCGCCTACGCCAGCTGGCCGCTGCTGCGCGGGCTGAACCAGAACGTGTGGCTGGCCGGCTCGGTCGAGGCGCGCAACCTGCGCGACCGCGTGGGCCTGACGTCCTCGCAGACCGACAAGAAGGCCCGGGTCGGCACGCTGGAAGCCTACGGCGACCTGGCCGACGCCCTGGGCGGTGGCGGCTACAGCACCTGGCGCGTGGCCGCCACGGCCGGCCGCCTCGACATCGACACGCCCGCGGCCGCCGCCTTCGACGCCGCCGGGCCGCGTGCCGCCGGCGGCTATTCCAAGCTGCAGCTCGGCGCCAGCCGGCTGCAGGCCCTGCCGGCCGGTTTCACCTTCGCCGTGCAGGCTTCGGGCCAGATGGCACGCAAGAACCTGGACTCGTCCGAAAAGTTCGTCGTCGGCGGCGCCTACGGCGTGCGTGCCTATCCGCAGGGCGAAGGCGTGGGCGACGACGGCTGGCTGCTCAACCTGGAACTACGCCACGACGTGGTGCCCGGCGTGCAGGCGATGGTGTTCTACGACGCGGGCGGCGCCCGCTTCAGCCACGACCCCTACGCGGCCGGCCGCAACCACCAGACGCTGCGCGGCTACGGCGTGGGCCTGCAGGGCCAGTGGAAGGACTTCTATGCCCGCACCAGCATCGCCTGGCGCGAAGGCGATGCGCCGCTGACCGCCCCCGACCGCCGTCCGCGCCTCTGGCTGGCCGGCGGCTGGCGCTTCTGAGGGCCCCGGCGCGCGACGCCGCGCCGTGGCGGCGCAGGCATGTGTCATGCCGGTGCCCTACAGTGCCGCGCACCCTCGTCACATGACCGCGCCACCATGTCTGCCCTGCCCCTCCGCCTGCCGTCCCACCTCGCCCTCGTGGCGCTGGCCGCCGCGCTCGCCGCACTTCCCGCGCATGCGCGGCTGCGGGAGTCGCAGATGGACGTGCCGGTCGAAGTGGTCGACGCCTACGGCAAGGCCGTTGCCCAGCCCATCCGCGTCACCGTGTGGTCCGACGACGCCAACCCGACGCCGGCGCCCGTGCTGGTGCTCGGCCACGGCCGCTCCGCCCATGCCGACCAGCGCGCGGGCCTGGGGCGGGTGCGTCTTTCGGAGGCGTCGGCCTTTTTCGTGCGACGTGGCTTCATCGTGGCGGTGCCCACGCGCATCGGCTACGGCGTGAGCGGCGGGGAGGACGTGGAGGACAGCGGCACCTGCCAGGACAAGAACTACCCGCCCGGCTACAGCGCGGCGGCCCGGCAGACGCTGCAGGTGCTCGATGCCGTGCGCGCCCGGCCCGATGCCGCCAAGGACCGGGCCGTGGTGATGGGCCAGTCCTACGGCGGCACCACCGCCATCGCCGTGGGCGCGCTGCAGCCCGCCGGGGTGCAGGCGGTGATCAACTTCGCTGGCGGCGGTGGCGGCAACCCGCAGACCCAGCCGGGCCGGCCCTGCGCGCCGCAGCGGCTGGAACGGCTGTTCGCCCACTACGGCGCCACGCTGCGCATGCCCTCGCTCTGGCTCTACACCGAGAACGACCGGTACTTCGGCGCCACCTATCCGCAGGCCTGGTTCGCCGCCTTTCGCGCCGCCGGAGGCACCGGCGAGTTCACCCGGTTTCCGCCGCAGGGCGAGGACGGGCACCTGACCTTCTCCCGCGCCCCGCAGATCTGGCAGCCGCGCGTGGCGGCGTTTCTGGAGCAGCACGGATTTCCTGCACCAGCGTCCGCCACCCCCGCGCCTGACGCGGCCGAACCCCGGCCGGTCGGCGAAGACCGCTGAACCTGCCGCAGCCGGCCCGCGCGTGGGACAACGCCGCCTGGGGCAGGGTCCCCGGTCCTACCCGCCTTGGGCGCGATGGCGCCAGTCCGCCCCGGTCTCGGGCCCGCATGCTCAGCGGCGATGAAAGATTTCCGCGAGACCGTGATGCGATCCACCTCCTCTTCCAACCTTGTCGCCATTGCCGATGCCGGCGCAAGCCGCCGCCGCGCGCTCGCGACGCTGATGGCCGGCTGTGCCATGGCTGCCGCGCCGCTGCTGCATGCCCAGCCCAACAGCAAGGACCCGGACGATGCCACCCTGCGCGGCGACATGAGCAATGGCGACCGCGTGTTCATGCGCTCCGCGGGCGGCCTGCTCGCCCGCGACCGGCAGATCGGCGAACTGGGCATGAAGCGCTTCCAAAAGCGGGAGCTGCGCGAATGGGCCGGCCAGCTCAAGAACAAGTCGGACGCCCTCTACCGCGACATCACCGACTTCGCCGAACGCCACAAGACCAACCTGCCCCTGGACATGTCGGAAGAATCGCGGCGCATGGTCGACCGCGTGGCCGAAAGCAAAGGCGCGCAGTTCGACCGCGACATGGTGCGCACGGTGCGCGCACTGCTGGAAGAGCAGGTGCGCATCTTCCGCAAATCGGCCGAAGACGCCGAGGACAAGCAGGTGGCGGCCCTGGCCCAGCGCGCCTCCGACGAGCGCAGCGAACTGGTCAAGTCGCTGGACCGCATCGCGCCGCGCAACGCCGGCGGCCAATGAAAAAGCCCGGTCGGTCCGAGGACCGCCGGGCGAAGTCGCAGCAAGGGAGCTGCGAGGAGACTCTGCATATCTAGCATGAACCGGGCCAGCGCCTGCGCACCTACACCGCCCGCGCACGCCCGCCGACGGTCGCGCCCTGTGCCCAGGGGCAACATCGCCCGATGCAAGACACCAAGGCGCACGCCGTGATGGACAGCCCGGCCCCCTCAGGCACCGAATCGGCGCCTGCGCGCCCACACGGCGGGCACGGCCGCACCGAAAGCCGCTGGACGCGCCTGTGGCCCGTGGTCCGTCGCTGGGCGGTCCCGGTGCTGGGCCTGCTGGTGCTGGCGATGCTGATTTCGCATGCACACAAGATCGACTGGGCCGGCGCCTGGGCCGCCCTTAAGCGCTATCCCGCACTGGTGCTCGCCGAAGCCGCCATCCTGGCGCTGGGCAGTCATGCGCTGTACGGCTGCTTCGACCTGACCGGCCGGCGGCACACCGGTCATCGGTTGCCCGTGTGGCGCACATGGGCCATCGCGGTCGCCAGTTATGGCTTCAACCTCAACCTGGGCTCGCTGGTCGGCGGCGTGGCGCTGCGCGCGCGCCTCTATGCCCGGGCGGGTCTGGACGAAACCAAGGTGGGCCAGATCATCGCCATGAGCCTCAGCACCAACTGGCTGGGCTACGGCCTGGTCGCCGGGGCACTGTTCTCCTCCGGCATGCTGGAGTTGCCGGCCTCGGTGCCCCTGTCCAACGGTGCCCTGCAAGCCATCGGCGTCGTGCTGATGCTGCTGCCGGCCGCCTACCTGCTGGCCTGCCTGCGCTGGCACGGCAAGAACTGGACCGTGCGGGGCAAGCCGGTCCACCTGCCGACGCCGCAACTCGCCCTGGTGCAGCTGGCCTTGTCCACCGCCAACTGGAGCCTGATGGGCACGCTGATGTACCTGCTGCTGGGCGGTGCCGTGCCCTATGCGCACGTGCTGGGTGTGTTGCTCGCCGCGTCGGTCGTGGGGGTGTGCATGCCCATCCCGGCCGGGCTGGGCGTGCTCGAAGCGGTGTACCTGGCCCTGCTGTCGGGCAGCGTGCCGCAGGGCAGGCTGATGGGTGCGGTGCTGGCCTATCGCGCGCTGTACTACCTGCTGCCGCTGGCCATCGCGCTGGGCCTGTACGCCTACCTGGAGAAGACCGCCGACGCCGCGCGGGAGGCCTCGGCGGCCGCTTAAGCCTGCGTTGGAACGGCCGACTCGCCGCCCGCCGGCGCGGGGTGGATCTGCACGGTGAGGATGCGCTTCCCGTCCACCGCCACCACCTGAAGCTGCCAGCCATCGTGCAGCACCGCCTCGCCCACGGCGGGCATGCGGCCCAGCTGGGCGAGTACGTAGCCCGCTACCGAGGTGTGGCTGTCGTCCTCGCTCACCAGACCGTCGGTTTCCAGCAGCCGCTGGACCTGGTGGATGTCGGCAGTGCCGGCCACGCGCCAGCCGCCGTCGGGCAGCGCTTCGATTTCGGGCGACTCGTCCTCGTCCGGGAACTCGCCGGCGATGGCTTCGAGCACGTCGAACGGCGTGAGCAGGCCGGTGAGCGTGCCGTATTCGTCGTTGACCAGCACCAGCTGGCCCTTCGCCTGGCGCAGCACGTCGATCGCGTGCGTGACGCCGGCGCTTTCGGGCAGATGGATGGGCGTGCGCAGGTGATCGCCCTCCTGCGCGATGTGGCCCTGCGCGACGAGCACGGCCAGCAGCTCGGTGGCGCGTCCCACGCCCACCACCGCGTCGAGGCTGCCGCGGCACACCGGCAGCAGGCTGTGGGGCGAACCCAGCAGGCGCTCGCGGACGGCGTCGGGCGCTTCTTCCAGATCGACCCACGACACGTCGGCGCGCGGCGTCATGATGCTGCGCACGCTGCGCTCGGCCAGCGACAGCACGCCGCTGACCATGCGCCGCTCCTCGGGCGCGAAGGCCGGCGCGTCGGCCAGCGCCGCTTGCGCATCGGAGTGCGACTCCGCGGCCTGCAGCCGGCGGCCGCCACCCAGCAGCCGCAGCACCGATTCCGCCGTGCGCTCGCGCAGCGGCCGCAGGGCCTGCTGGCGGGCCTGGTTGCGGCGCGCCAGCTGGTTCAGCATCTCGATGCCGATCGAGAAGCCGATGGCGGCATAGAGGTAGCCCTTGGGCAGGTGGAAGCCTAAACCCTCGGCCACCAGCGTGAGGCCGATCATCAACAGGAAGCTCAGGCACAGCACCACCACCGTGGGATGTGCGTTGACGAAACGCGTGAGCGGCCTGGCGGCCAGCAGCATGACGCCGATGGAGATGACGACGGCGGCCATCATGACCGGCAGTTCGTCGACCATGCCGACCGCGGTGATGACCGCATCGAGCGAGAACACGGCATCCAGCACCACGATCTGCGCCACCACCAGGCCGAAGCCGGCATAGGCCGGATTGGCGCTGGCACGGTGCTCCACGCCCTCCAGCCGCTCGTGCAGCTCGGACGTGGCCTTGAACAGCAGGAAGAGGCCGCCCAGCAGCAGGATCAGGTCGCGGCCCGAGAAGCTCAGCGGGCCCAGCGAGAACAGCGGCTGCGTGAGCGTGACCAGCCACGACACCACCGACAGCAGGCCCAGCCGCATGACGAGCGCCAGCGACAGGCCGATGACCCGCGCCCGCTCGCGCTGGTGCGGCGGCAGCTTCTCGGCCAGGATGGCAATGAAGATGAGGTTGTCGATGCCGAGGACGATCTCCAGCACCACCAGGGTGAGCAGTCCGGCCCAGGCGGCCGGGTCGGTGAGCAGCTCGATCATGAGCGCGCCCCCAGGGCATCTGCGGCCGCAGCAAGGCGCAGCGTGACCCGGCCGGCAGCGGCAGGGCCGGCACGGTGCGGTCTCGAAAGCGGGAGGAAGGAATCGTGCCGGCGGGGCACGGAAGGGCTGGCGCAGGCCAGCAACGGACTGGGAGGCTCGGAGGCGTCGATGGACATCTGCCGGCCAGTCTAGCGGCCCCGCGCGAGCGCATCGCGCAAAGCCGGCCGGGTGCGAGGGATATCGGTGCCGGGGCGCCGCCGCCCGGAAACGCGCTTCAGCAGCGGGTCTGCGCGATGGGCAGGGGGCGGCAGACGTCCATGTCCGCCGCCGGCCCGGCATCGCCGTCGCCGTCGCCGGCCGACCGCAGCACCAGCCACGTGCCCTGCACGGCCGCGGCCTGCCCTGCGGCCAGCCAGGGCAGGCCCGGCGCGTCGGGCAGGCGCTGCGCGACCAGCAGGGCGTTGGCCTCGCCGCCTGGTGCCGGTGCATGCGCGCCGGTGTGGACCGCCACCGGCGCTTCGATCCAGCGCAAGGACGCCTGCTGCACCCGGCAGACCCAGCGCGACAGGTTGCGCAGATGCGGCCGCATGCGCGCGCTGGCGGGCGTCGGATGCGACAGCAGCCGCAGGTACGGCGCACTCTGCAGCACCTGCGCGTCGTGCAGCGCATACAGCGTGAGAAAGCGCGGCCGGCTGCGGCGACCATCCGCCTCGAAACGCCGCGCGCCGAGCATGCCGGGCACCGTCAGGCGTTCGGGCACATGCTCGTTGGCATGCCAGTCCTCATAGTCGGCGGCGACCTCTTCATCGACGTCGTTCCACAGCGCGAGCACCGCGCCGGCGCCGGCCAGCCAGTCAGGCCTGGACATGCCCGGGCGCCAGCAGCACCTTGCAGGCCCGCTTGCCATGGGCCAGCGCGAAGCCTTCGGCAGCCTGCGACAGCGGCAGCACATGGCTGACCATGGGCCGCAGCACCGGCGCCAGTTCCTGCATCAGCGCGAGCGCGAGCGGCCAGTCCGATTCCGGCGGGCGGAAGGAGCCGCGCAGCTGGTGCTGGTTGCGCACCAGCGGCGTCAGGTCCAGCGTGAGCGGCCGGGCGTGGATGCCGGTGACCACCACCACGCCGTTGCGCCGCAGCAGCGGCAGGGCCTCGGCAATGGTCTCGGGCACGCCGGTGGCCTCGAACACGACGTCGAAGCGCTCGCCGTGCAGGAAGGGCCGCACGCCATCGGCCAGGCTGCCGCCGGCCACGTCCACCAGCTGGTCGAAACCCATGCGGCGCAACGCCGCGAGGCGCACGGCGTCGTCATGGCCGCTCACCACGACCTGCCGGGCACCCGCGCGCCGGGCCAGCGCCGCGATGCCCTGGCCGATGGTGCCTGGGCCCATCACCAGCACCCGCGCGCCCGCCACGTCGCCGGCGATGCGCAGGGCCTGCATGGCGATGGTGAGCGGCTCGGTCAGCGCCGCGAGTTCGTCGTCCACGCCCTCGGGCACCGGCACGCAGTTGCGCAGCGGCACCCGCACCCAGTCGGCAAAAGCGCCGTCGCGCGTCATGCCGATGCCGCGGCGCTGCTCGCAGCGGTCGAAGTCCGCGGCCGTGCACGCGGCGCAGCTGCCGCAGGTGACGGAGGGCCGCACCACCACGCGCCGGCCGGCCAGCGGCCCGGTCTGCGCCACCCCCACGAATTCGTGGCCGATGGTCACGGGCAGCGCCGGCGCGATGAAGGCATAGCTGGACGTCCAGTCGTCCACGTGCAGGTCGCTGCCGCAGATGCCGGTCGCGCGCACGCGCACCAGCACCTCGTCGGCATCGCCGGGCGGCAGGGCCGGGGCGGGCACCTCCACCAGTTCCAGGCCGGCCTCGGGCCGGGTCTTTCTCAGGGCTTGCATGCGCATTCCTTTGCCGTGGCCAGGCGCATCAGTCGATGCGGATGCCCACCTTCTTGATGATGGCGCCCCACTTGGCGCTCTCGGCCGCGATGAAGCTGCGGAAGGCCTCCGGCGTGCCGCCGCCGACGACGAGGCCCTGCTTGGCGAAGGCGTCCTTCACCTCGGCTTCCTGCATGACGGCATTGGCGTCGGCATTGATGCGCCTGACGAGCGCATCGGGCGTGCCGGCCGCGGTGAACACGCCGTTCCAGGCCAGGGCCTCGAAGCCGGGGTAGCCGGCCTCGGCCACCGTGGGCAGCTCCTTCATGCCCTCCATGCGCTGGGCGCTGGTGACGGCCAGCAGCCGGATGCGCCCGCTGCCGACCAGCGGCAGCAGGGCCGGCTGCACGGCGAACAGCGCCTGCGTCTCGCCCGAGGCCAGCGAGATGCCGGCCGGCGGCGAGCCGTTGAAGGGCACGTGCACGGCCTCGAAGCCCGCCGCGCTGCGGAACAGCTCCATGGTCAGGTGCGAGGAGCTGCCCGCCCCCACCGAGCCATAGGGCACGCCGCCCGGCTGCTTGCGCGCCCAGGCGACGTACTCCTGCACGGTGCGCGCCGGATTGGCGGCGGGCACGGCCAGCACGTTGGGCTGCGACGAGGTCAGCACCACCGGCAGCAGGTCCTTCGCGGGGTCGTAGGCCATCTGCCGGTACATGAAGGGGGCGAAGGCGATGGGGCCGTTGAAGCCGATGCCCAGCGTGTAGCCATCGGCCGGCGCCTTGGCCACGGCCGACATGCCCAGCATGCCGCCCGCGCCGGGCTTGTTGTCCACCACCACGGGCTGGCCCCAGCGGCCGCTCAGCCGGTTGCCCAGCGTGCGGGCGATGAAGTCCAGGCTGCTGCCGGCCGGCGCCGGCACCACCAGCTTCACCGGGCGCGTGGGCCAGTCCTGCGCGGCGGCGCTCAGGGCCAGCAGGGGAAAGAGGGCAAGGGCGAGCAGGCGTTTCAAGAATGTCTCCGTCGGTGCCACCTCGAAGCGGGCGGCGATGGCGGGCATTCTGGAGAAGGCCAAGCGATACGTCCAGGACGGAATCGCTATGCTTGCCATATCCCACAGGTATGGAGACAAGCATGGCCGCCGAGCTGCGCCACCTGCGCTATTTCATCGCCGTGGCCGAAGCGGGCAGCCTGAGCCGCGCGGCCGAGAAGCTGTTCATTGCGCAGCCGCCGCTGTCGGTACAGATCCGCCAGCTGGAAGACCTGCTGGGCACCGCCCTGTTCGTGCGCCACGCCAAGGGCGTGCGCCTGACGGCCGCGGGCGAATGCCTGCTGCCGGAGGCGCGGCAGCTGGTCGAGCGGGCTGCGGGGCTCAAGGACTGGCTGGCCGGTGCGTCGCCGGTGGGACGGCTGTCGCTGGGCTTCGTGCCCTCCGCCGGCAGCACGGTGATGCCGCAGCTGCTGGCCGCGCTGCGCGCCGAGCATCCGCGCCTGCAGATCGCGCTGCGCGAGATGATCAGCAGCGAGCAGGTCGACGCCCTGGCGAGCGGCCAGATCGACCTGGGCATCGCGCGGGCCGCGGCCCGGCATCCGCGCATCGAGGCGGTCGCGCGCATTCCCGATCCCTTCTGCGTGGCGATGCCGGCGGCCGACGCGGCCGCGCTGGCCGCCGGCGCGCTGGACCTGCGGCGCTTTGCCGAGGCCGACTTCGTCGCCTTCACCCGCCACCGCGGCCCCGCCTATTTCGACCAGGCCATCCACCTGTGCGCGCGCGCCGGCTTCTCGCCGCGCATCCGCTACGAGGCGAGCACCGTGCACGGCGTGCTGGACCTGGTGGGCGCGGGCCTGGGCGTGGCATTGGTGCCGGCCAGCTGCGTGCTGCTGGCGGCCGCGCGGGTGGCGATCCGGCCGCTCAAGGGCAGCCAGAAGCAGGCTGTGCTGACCCTGCTGCGACGCAAGGCGCAGGGGCCGGTGCCGGGCGAGCGGGCCCTGGCGCGCACGCGTGCGGTGTTCGACGCGCTTCAGCGCCGCACGGTGGCACGCCTGGCGGGCTGAGGCGGCCTGGACGACCCCGCTGCGTCCGCGGGCCACTGCGGCAACCACTGCATCAGGTGCTCCGCGAAGCCCTGCGCGGCGGGCGACAGGGGACGGGAGGCGGGCTGGTAGAGACAGACCTTGCGCACCGTCTCGGGCCCCAGCACGCGGCGCATCACCAGGCCCAGCGGCAGTGCCATCACACCCACATAGGCCGGTGCCAGCGTGGCGGCCAGGCCCTGCGCGGCCAGGCCGAGCGCGGTGGAGATGTTGTCCACCACCTCCACCGGCTCGACCCGCTCGCCCTCGGGCGCATTGGCATGCATCTGCGCCACGCTGCGCTCGTGGTCGCGGCCGGCAGCCACCAGGGCGTGGCCCTGCAGATCGGCCCAGCGCAGCTGGCGGCGGCGCGCGAGCGGATGCGCGGGGGCGCACCAGAGCACCCAGCGGCTGTCGAAGAGCCCGTCGCGCCGCACGGCGTCGCCGGCCGGCCGGTCGGGGCCCACAGCCAGGTCCACGTCGCCGGCCTGGACGGCATCCACCAGCTGGTCGACCGGCAGGTCCTTCACCCGCACCACCACCCGCGGCCGCTGCGCCTGGTAGCCGCGGATGGCCGCCGGAATGGCCGTGCCGGCCAGCACCAGCGGCGCACCCACGCGCACCAGCCCGGCTGCGCGGTTGCGCACGTCGGCGGCGGCGCTGTCGGCAGCCTGCACATGCCGCAGCACCGTCTCGGCCGGGCCCAGGAAGTCCTGGCCCGCGCTGGACAGGGCCACGCGCCGCGTGGTCCGGTCGAAGAGCCGGAAGCCGAGCACGGCCTCGAGCTCCGCCACCAGCTGGCTGACGGCCTGGGCGGTGAGGCCCAGCCGGCCGGCGGCCGCGGCAAAACTGTGCTGCTCGGCCACGGCGGCGAATGCCTCGAGCTGGCGCAGGGTGTAGCGGACGAGGGGCATGGGCGGATTATCAAGCGCTGCTTGATGATGCCGCGGAATCGATTGCTGGTGCGCCGGCGTCGCGCGGCGCAGACTGCGGGCGCGCTGCGGGCAGGAACGACCACCGCAGCGCCCCCCGGAGACAACGCATGACCGACATCCCCCAGGACCACCGCGCCCTTGCGCAAGCGCTCATCGAGGCCGAGCGCACGCGCCGGCCCGTGGCCCACTTCAGCCAGCGCCTGCCCGGCATGACCATCGCCGACAGCTACGCCATCCAGCGCGAATGGACGGCCTTGAAGCTGGCCGCGGGCGACACCATCGTCGGCCGCAAGATCGGCCTGACCTCGCGCGCCATGCAGATCGCCTCGCAGATCACCGAGCCCGACTACGGCGTGCTGCTGCAGAGCATGGTGATCGACAACGGCAGCACGGTGGAGGCCGCGCGCTTCATCGTGCCGCGGCTGGAGGTGGAGTTCGCCTTCATCCTCGCCCGGCCGCTGCGCGGGCCCCGCACCACGCTGTTCGACGTGCTCAACGCCACCGCCTACGTCATTCCCGCGCTGGAGCTGATCGACGCGCGCATCGAGCAGTTCGACAGCGTGACGAAGGCGCCGCGCACCGTGCTCGACACCATTGCCGACAACGCGGCCAGCGCCGGCATCGTGATGGGCGGGCGGCCCATGCGCCCGGACCAGGTGGACTGGCGCTGGGCCGGCGCGCTGCTGTTCAAGAACGGCGTGATCGAGGAGTCGGGCCTGGGCGCCGCGGTGCTCAACCACCCGGCCAACGGCGTGGCCTGGCTGGCCAACAAGCTGGCCGCACACGGCGAAGGCCTGGAGGCCGGCCAGATCGTGCTGGGCGGCTCCTTCACCCGGCCGGTGCACTGCGCCGCCGGCGACACCTTCCACGCCGACTACGGGCCGCTGGGTGCCATCTCGCTCAAGTTCGCCTGACGCGCCAAGCACCACGCCGCCACCTCTTCCGGAAACCGATCCATGGCTTCTTCCCTGCTCGACATCGCGGGCGTCCCGGTGTCGCCCGACCATTACATCGACGGCCGCCGCGTGCCCTCGGCCACCACCTTCGCGCTCTTCAGCCCCATCGACCAGCAGCCGCTGGGCCGCATCGCCGAAGGCCTGGAGGACCACACCGAGGCCGCCATCGCGGCCGCGCAGCGCGCCTTCCCGGCCTGGAGCGCCCTGAGCGCCGCCGAGCGCCTGCCCTACCTGGAGCGCTTCGCCGAAGAGATCGGCCAACGTGCCGACGACTTCTGCCGCCTGGAGAGCACCGACGCCGGCGTGCTGCTCTCGCGCATGCGCCACGGCGTGGTGCCGCGCGCCATGCTCAACATCCGCTGGTTCGCGCAGCATGCGCTGGAACTGCAGAGCCGCCCCATCGACACCGAGCAGGCCCACCACATCGTGCGCCACGACCCGGCCGGCGTGGTGGTGATCATCACGCCGTGGAACGCGCCGCTGATGCTGTCCACCTGGAAGCTGGGCCCGGCCCTGGCCGCCGGCAACACCTGCGTGCTGAAGCCGCCGGAGTGGGCGCCGCTGACCTGCTCGCTGCTGGCCGACTGCGCCGATGCGGCCGGCCTGCCGCCAGGCGTCTTCAATGTGGTGCAGGGCACGGGCGCCAGCACCGGCGCGCGGCTGGTGGGCGATGCGCGCATCGCGCGCGTCTCCTTCACCGGCAGCGTGCCCACGGCCAAGTCCATTGCGCAGGCCGCGGGGGCCAACCTGGTGCCCTGCAGCCTGGAGCTGGGCGGCAAGAGCCCCTTCATCGTGCTGGAGGATGCCGACCTGGATGGCGCTGCCGCCACCGGCGCGCTGATGTACCGCAATGCCGGCCAGGTCTGCCTGGCGGGCACGCGCTTCCTGGTGCATGAAAAGGTGGCCGAGCGCTTCATCGCCACCATGCGCAGCCACGTTGAGAAGCTCAACGTGGGTGACCCGCGCGACGAGGCCACCGAAGTCGGCCCCATCATCCATCCACGCCAGGTGGCCCGCGTCGAGGGCTTCGTGCAGCGCGCCGTCGCGGCCGGCGCCGAGCTGCTGTGGGGCGGCGAGCGCCACGGCTTCGGCGCCCAGTACTTCCAGCCCACCATGCTCACGAAGGTGGCGCAGGACAGCGAGATCGTGCAGAACGAGGTCTTCGGCCCCGTGCTCACGCTGCAGACCTTCGCCAGCGACGAAGAGGCCGTCGCCCTGGCCAACGGCACCGACTACGGCCTGGGCGGCGTCTGCTACGGCGAGACCGGCCACGCGACCGAATTGGCGAAGCAGGTACGCACCGGCTTCATCTGGGTCAACAGCTTCGGCATCCGCGACCTGGCCGCGCCCTTCGGCGGCATCAAGCGCTCCGGCGTGGGCCGCGAAGGCGGCGACTGGAGCTTCGAATTCTTCTGCGACATCAAGGACGTCGTGGTCCCCAAAAAGCCGTTCAAGGCGAGCTTCAGCCACCGCTGAACGCAACCAAGGAGACATTCCCATGGGACAGATCGTTGGCTCGGCCATCGTGTCGCATCACCCCGGCCTCATGCAGTGCGAGGAGTTCCGCCGCCTGCAGGGTGCGGGCGAGGACTCGGACCTGATCGCCGGCTATGCCCGGCTGCGCGAGCGCATCGCGGCGGCGAAGCCGGACGTGATCATGATCTTCGACAGCCACTGGTTCACCACCGGCTACCACCTGGTGGACGGCGGCGCGCGCTACAGCGGCACCTACATCTCCGACGAGATGCCCTGGTACCTGCACGGTGTGCCCTTCGCCTACCGAGGACACCCGAAGCTGGCGCGGGCGCTGGAGACCGCCTCGCGGGCGCGCCAGGGCTATGTGCGCGTCATCGACCATCCCGACCTGGGCCGGCACTACGCCACGGTCAACCTGGTCAAGCACCTGCGGCTGGAGCTGGACGACATCCCGGTGGTGACGGTGAGTTCCTGCCAGAACTGTCGCTGGGAGCAGTTCCTCCAGTCCGGCGAGGACATCGGCGAAGGCATCCGCGCCAGCGGCCTGCGCGTGCTGCTGCTGGCCTCGGGCGCGCTCAGCCACAAGTTCAACGGCATCGACTGGAAGCCGAACCATCCGCGCATCTTCCACGAGAACAACGTCTCCTCGCCCGAGAACATCGAGAGCGACAAGGGCGCCATCGCATTGATGGCCGAAGGCCGGCACGACCTGATCCTTGAGCGCTGGGACGCCGAGTACCGCCGCAAGCCCTGGGAGGCCTTCGGCGCGCACTACCTGCAGATGCTGGGCGCCATGGGCGGCGCCGACTGCCGCGCCAAGGGCGAGGCCCTGTCCGCCTACGAGAACGCGCGCGGCACCGGAAACATCCACGTCTGGTTCCCGGCCTGAGCCCTCACACACAAGAATCGCCATGAACTTCGAATTCCCACTCCAGAGCCTGCCCGCCGTGATGCGGGGCCCCCGCGTCGAACGACGCCGCGTCCTCATCGGCGGCAGCGCCTTCTGGGGCACGATGGTGGAGAACGGCGCCGACGCCGGCCGCCTGCGCCTGGACGACGGCCGCCTGCTGGACGCCGACGCGCAGACCTACCTGCCGCCGGTCAACCCGAGCAAGATCATCGCGGTGCACATCTCCTACAGCTCGCGCAGCATGGAGACGCGCAACAAGCCCAAGCCCACCGAGACGCCCACCTACTTCACCAAGCCGCCGACCTCGCTCAACGGCCACAAGGGCCAGATCCTCAAGCCGGCGGACTGCCAGTACCTCAACTACGAAGGCGAGTACGCCGTCGTGATCGGCCGCACCTGCCGCAACGTCACGCCCGACGAAGCCTGGGACCACATCGAAGGCTTCTGCCCCGCGCTGGACATGGGCCTGCAGGACTTCCGCGACACCGACCAGGGCAGCATGCTGCGCGTCAAGGGCGCGGACACGCTGCTGCCCATCGGGCCCGGCATCGTGCGCGGCGTGGACCTGTTCGCGCAGACGCTGCGCACCTTCGTCGACGGCCGCGTGGTGCAGGAGGCGCACATCGGCGACGAGACCATCTGGGGCCCGCACTACGTGATCGCCGACATCGCGCGCCACATCACGCTGGTGCCCGGCGACGTGATCCTGATGGGCACGCCCTGCCACTCGCGCAGCATCGATGCGGGCCGGGTGGTGGCCTGCGAGATCACCGGCATCGGCCGCGTCGAAGGCACGGTCGTCGCCATCGACCCGCCACGCGCCTCGGCCCTGGGTGTCGGCCATGCGCCCACCGACAGCCCGGAGGTGCGCCGCGTGGCGCTGGGCTTCGACGAGCGGGTGCCGGCGCATCTCAAAGCCAACCTTCGGGCCGCGCACCGCGTATGAGGCGGGCGCGCGGCAGCGATGAACGGCGGCGCATGCCCTGTCGCAGGCCGGCAGCCGCCCCGCGGCCGCATGCCGCGGCGGTCGGGCTTCCTCAGCCGATGTGCGCCAGTGCCGCGCCCGCCGGCACGTAGGCCCCGGCCGCGGTCTTCAGCGACACGCGGCCCGCGCGGTGCGCGCAGACCTGCATCTCCATCTTCATGGCCTCCATCACGGCGATGAGCTGGCCCTCGGCCACGTCGTCGCCCTCCTCCACCTTCCAGGCCTGCAGCGTGCCGGCGATGGGGGCCGCGACCGCGGCCGGATCGTTCGCGGGCGTGTCGTCGGCCGCGGGCTGCGGCACCGCCGTGCCCGCGCCGCTGGCCAGGCCGCGCAGCAGCACCGCGGGCAACCCCAGGCTCACGCGGCGGCCGTCAATCTCGATGGCGGTGCGCTGCAACGCCTCGGTCGGCGCAGGCTCGGCGCGCGCCGCAGCAGCCAGGGGTTCCGCGAAGTCGGTCTCGATCCAGCGCGTGTGCACCTTGAAGCCCTCGCCGCCGGTGAAGTCCGGCTGCTGGAGCACCGCGCGGTGGAAGGGCAGCACCGTGGCCACGCCTTCGATGCGGAACTCGGCCAGCGCGCGGCGGGCCCGCGCCAGCGCCTGCTCGCGCGTGGCGCCGGTGACGATCAGCTTGGCCATCAGCGAGTCGAAGCTGCCGGGCACCACGGCGCCGCTGTAGACGCCCGCGTCCACCCGCACGCCGGGGCCGGCCGGCGGCTCGAAGGCCGTCACGGGTCCGGGGGCGGGCAGGAAGCCGCGGCCCACGTCCTCGGCGTTGATGCGGAACTCGATGGCATGGCCACGCGGCACCGGCGTCTCGCGCAGCGTCAGCGGCAGGCCGTCGGCCACGCGCAGTTGCTCGACCACCAGGTCCAGGCCGCAGGTCTCTTCCGTCACCGGATGCTCCACCTGCAGCCGCGTGTTCACCTCCAGGAAGGAGATGGCGCCGGTGTTGCTGAGCAGGAATTCGACCGTGCCCGCGCCCACGTAGCCGGCTTCGGCGCAGATGTCGCGCGCGGCCTCGTGGATGCGCGCGCGCTGGGCCTCGCTGATGAAGGGCGCGGGCGCTTCTTCCACCAGCTTCTGGTTGCGCCGCTGCAGCGAGCAGTCGCGCGTGCCCAGCACCACCACGTGGCCGTGCGTGTCGGCGATGACCTGGGCCTCGATGTGGCGCGGCCGGTCGAGGAACTGCTCGACGAAGCATTCGCCGCGGCCGAAGGCGGTGACGGCCTCGCGCACGGCCGACTCGTAGAGCTCGGCGACCTCGTCCAGGCGCCAGGCGATCTTCATGCCGCGGCCGCCGCCGCCGAAGGCGGCCTTGATGATGATCGGCAGGCCGTGGGTGCGGGCGAAGGCCTCGACCTCGCCGGCGTCCTTCACCGGATCGGCCGTGCCTTCGACCAGCGGCGCGCCGACCTTGAGTGCGATCTTGCGCGCCTCCACCTTGTCGCCCAGACGGGCGATGGCCGAGGGTGGCGGGCCGATCCAGGCCAGGCCGGCGTCGATCACCGCCTGGGCGAAGGCCGCGTTCTCGGACAGGAAACCATAGCCGGGGTGCACCGCATCGGCGCCGCTGCGGCGGGCGATGGCCAGCAGCTTGTCGATGTGCAGGTAGGTGTCGGCGGGCCGGTGGCCGTCCAGGCCGTAGGCCTCGTCGGCCACGCGCACATGCAGCGCGTCGAGGTCGGGGTCGGCGTAGACGGCGACGGACTGCACGCCATAGTCGGCGCAGGCGCGGGCGATGCGCACGGCAATCTCCCCGCGGTTGGCGATGAGCACTTTCTTCATGGGATCAGTCTCGGAATTCGATGGGCGTGAAGCCGGCGACGACGTGGAAGCGGATGCGCGTACCGACGGGGATCTGCCCCGCCAGGTCCAGGTGCCAGGGCGCGATGCAGCCGATGACGGGGTAGCCGCCGGTGAGCGGATGGTCGGCCAGGAAGAGCACCGGCTGCCCGCTGGCCGGCACCTGGATGGCGCCCAGCGCGGTGCCCTCGCTCGGCAGCTCGGCGGTGACGGCGCGGGTGAGCGGCTCGGCGCCCTGGATGCGCAGGCCGACGCGGTTGGACTGGGGCGTGACGGTCCATTCCTGCGCGGCCAGCAGCGCCATGGCCTCGGGCGTGAACCAGTCGGTGCGCGGGCCCAGCTGGATGTCGAGCGTGACGCATTCGCCGGACCGGGGCAGCGCCGTGCTGTGCAGCTCGGCGTCGCCCACGGCCTTCAGGCCGGCGGCGCTGCGCACCGGCAGCAGGTCGCCGGCCGCCAGCGGCGGCGGCCCCACCTGCGCCAGCGTGTCGAAGGCCAGGCTGCCCAGCACCGGTGCGCGGTCGATGCCGCCGCGCAGCGCGACGTAGCTGCGCACGCCGGCTTCGGGCTCGCCCAGATGCAGGCGGTCGCCATCGCCCAGCGCCACGGGGGCCTGGCGGGGCACGGCCCAGCGGCGGCCGTCGGGGGCGACGAGCGTGAGGGGGCCTGCCGCGCCGGTGACGGCCACGACCGTGTCGCCCCGGCTCTGCAGCACGACGCCGCCCTGCGCCACTTCGATGCAGGCGGCGTCGGCGGCATTGCCCACCAGCCGGTTGGCGCCGCGCAGCGCCCTGCGGTCCATGGCGCCGGACGCCGACACGCCCTGGCCGGCCTGGCCCGGCCGGCCCAGGTCCTGAAGCAAAGCCTGCAGGCCGGGCTGGACGACGGTCAGTGCTGCGCGCGGCGGCCCGCCGGCATCCTCGCCGGACATGGAGGAGCTGGGCCGCGCGTCGCGTTGCAGCGCCCCGCTGCCCTCCACCGGCCGCGCGCCGGCATCCACGAAACGCACCCGCTGGCCGGGCTGCAGCAACGCGGGCGGGTCGCGGTCCAGGTCCCACATGGGCACCGGCGTCTGGCCCAGGATCTGCCAGCCGCCCGGGCTGGCCTTGGGATAGACGCCGCTGAAGCCGCCCGCGACCGCCACGGCGCCCGGGGGGATGCGCGTGCGCGGCGAGCTGCGCCGCGGTACGCGCTGCAGCAGTTCGTCGCCACCGCTCAGGTAGGCGAAGCCGGGCGCGAAGCCGGTGAAGGCCACGAACCAGTCGCTGCCGGTGTGGCGGCGCACCACGTCGTCGGGCGTGATGCCGAGCAGGCCGGCCACTTCGGCCAGGTCTTCGCCGTCGTAGTGCACGGGCAGCTCGACCACCGCGCCGGCCTGGGCCTCGCGGCGCGCGCGCGGGCGGGCAGCGAGCTCGGCGGCCAGGGCCTCGCGGCTCAGGCGGTGCGGTTCGAACTCGAGCAGCAGCGTGCGGGCGCCAGGCACGATCTCGCCCACGCCGGCGATGGGGCTGGCCTGCAGCGAGGCGAGCAGGCCCAGCGTCTGGGCCAGGTCGTCCAGTTCCACCAGCACCGACCGGGCCGAGGCAGGCAACACGCGAAGGCTCACGCCGCGACTCCTTCTTCGGCATCCATGAAGCTGCGCACGCCCACGCCGTCGGCCGTCAGCCGTTCGCGCAGCGCGCGCGCCATGGCCACCGCGCCGGGGCTGTCGCCATGCACGCAGATGGACTCGGCGTCGATCCGCACGGTGCTGCCGTCGTTGGCGGTGACGGTGCCCTCGCGCACCAGTTGCGCCATGCGCGTGGCCACGGCCGCCGGGTCGTGCAGCACGGCGCCGGGCTGGCTGCGCGGCACCAGGCTGCCGTCGGCCCGGTAGCCGCGGTCGGCGAAGGCCTCGGCCACGGTGCGCAGGCCGGCGGCGCGGGCCCAGGCCGTGAGCGGCGAGCCGGCCAGCACCACCAGCGCGAGCGATGGATCGATGGCGCAAATGGCGGCGATCACGTCCTGCGCCTGCCGCTCGTCGTGCGCGATGACGTTGTAGAGCGCACCGTGCGGCTTGACGTAGCGCACCCGCGTGCCGGCCGCGGCGGCCAGGCCCTGCAGCGCGCCGATCTGGTAGATGACGGCAGCGCGCAGGTCGCTGCTGGCCATGTCCATGTGGCGGCGGCCGAAGCCCGCCAGGTCCGGATAGGCCACGTGCGCACCGACCGTGACGCCGCGCTCGGCCGCGCCGCGCAGCGTGGCCAGGATGCCGGCCGGATCGCCGGCATGGAAGCCGCAGGCCACGTTGGCGCTGCTGACCACGTCGAGCATGGCCGTGTCGTCGCCCATGCGCCAGGCGCCGAAGCTCTCGCCCAGGTCGCTGTTGAGATCGATGTCCATCGCCGTGTCCCGCTCAGAAGGCGGCCAGCTCGCTGTTGCGCACGTCGGCCACCAGCATGTGGCCGGGCTTGTGCGTGAAGGCCAGCGGCGGGCGCGCGACGCGGATGGCCTGCTGGGGCGTCACGCCGCAGGCCCAGAAGACCGGCACCTCACCGTCGCGGATCACCGAGGGCGCGCCGTAATCGGGGCGCGACAGGTCGGCAATGCCGATGGCGGCCGGGTCGCCGAAATGCACCGGCGCGCCGTGCACCGCCGGAAAGCGGGACGTGACCTGGATGGCCCGGATGGCCTGGGCCGGCGTCATCGGCCGCATGCTCACCACCATGTTGCCGCCGAAGCGGCCGGCCTGGCCGTTGGGCAGGCTGGTGTTGTACATGGGCACGGTGTGGTCGTCGTCGATGTGGCGCACCGGCACGCGGGCGTCGAGCAGCGCCGCCTCGAAGGACAGCGAGCAGCCGAGCACGAAGCCCACCATGTCGTCCTGCCAGAGCGCGCCCAGGTCGTCCACCTCGCCCACCTTCTCGCCGTCGCGGAAGACGCAGTAGCCGGGCACGTCGTAGCGCAGGTCGATGTCGGCGCCGAGTTCGGGCACGCGCGGGTCGCCGGGCTCGGTCATGCCGATCACCGGGCAGGGCTTGGGATTGAGGCGGCAGAAGCGCAGGAACTCGTCGGCATAGGCACGCGGCAGGATGGCCAGGTTGCCCTGGGCGTAGCCGGGCGCCTGGCCGGCGGTGTGGCCGCGGAAGTCCTTGCGGCGGATGG